>JAAETM010000110.1 GCA_024228395.1 bacterium
ATTGCCTACAATCCGACCCCATGACCCCCCCCCCGCCCCACCTGGCTCACCCCGCTCTCCTGAAACTGCCCGCTTGGAATTCCTATCCACGTGCGCTTGCAGTCCGTCGAACAGCATCTAGTTAGGCGGAGAATGCAATGAACATCAAGTGGGGCACTTTCACCAGACCAGACGGCTCTGTCTATCGGCAGGTCGAAGTCTCCCCTGAGTCGGACTGGAAGTTGTTCGACTGCCTTGCCACGAAATTGGCCGGCCGATTGGCAGGGAAATGGTGCGAACGACTCGATGGACTCGACCAGCGCTACTGGGATCTCCAGCGCGACTCCGCCAAGATCACGCTCCACCTGGAGCACTATCTTGGGATCACCGTGTATCCGACTGACGGGGCTAATGCATCCCCTTCATCCCTCTCCCTACTCGAGAGTGCCTATGAACTCCTGGCCAACTACGACCCGCCTAACCACGCAATGCAGACGGATCGGCCTTCGGCCGACCGCTGATCGCGCAAACCGTTATCCGAACCGAACTCGTCCATGACTACTCCTGAACTTAGGCAGCTTGGCACACTGAACGAAGTCGACTTCCAGCGCCATCCGGTCTGGGTAGCCTGTCATTGTCTTGATTACGACGAAGCCTGGTACGACGAAACCGACGAAGAGACGTTCCGACCCTGGTGCGGTGTCGTGCCTGCACCGTGCCAGGACGAGATGTTCTTGGTGCGCACCCAGTTCACCCTTAGTGATGGAACCTCGCTAACCGGCTTCGCAACTCCCTCGGAAAGTGTCGACAATTTTGGTGCAATCCAACCATGCCTGTTCGTGGATGGCCGCATCCATTCATTTTGGGGCGGAATGATCGGCATTCCACAGGGCCAGCGCGACGACCTATATGCTGCGCTACAGAAAGGGCCAGATGCGGTCTTCCCTCTCTCATTCCATTCAGACCCGGGTCTCTCAACTTTGGCCTGTTCAGGGCAACTGCAGGGGTTCTACAGCTCTCCCGACCTCAGTACTGTTGAATGCAGTCAATGATGCCCAAAGATACGGAGATACGGAGCCGCGTACGTTTTCACGGTTCTTGACTACTAAGAGCCGTACACAAACAAGCTGGGATTTTGGGGCAGGTCAATCAGTTGTGTGCGGTACTTTGTTGCCAGAAGTCGTGACAACGTACGCGGCTCGGTATCACGCGGTATCACGCTATTCAGAGCGTTTCACAAGTGCGATGCGCTGATAGGGATAGTTGAATACCACCCGGAATGGCAGCAACAGCTTGCCCCCGATGCTCCCCATGACCGAGGCGTCACCAAAGGCCCCCTTGTCTGTGGTTGCAAAGGACGCTTGCACCGTTTCGAACCGCAGACCGCCGATCTCAAACCACTTCAGCTTTCCCCGCTTGATCGGAACATACCCCCCGACACCACCGGCCAGCGACGAACTCACCTCGCGACCCTTGAGCAGCGACATCTCCTTGACCGCGTGCCCATAGAAGTTCACCGTGCCAGCATCTCCGGTGTCGATCTTGAAGATGCCCTCCCTGTCCCCTTCAAAACGGGCGCTGATGCAAGGCAAGCGGTCGTCCAAAAACAGGTCGTCCCACTTCCCGGTTTCCAACTTGTAGGTGGCGGGGTTGTGGATACCGACCCGAAGCTCTGCAAGGTCGAGTTCGATCACACTTCTTGAGAAGAGGTCAAACCCGCAGATGCCCGCGATGGGCACACCGAAGTGTGCTTCCAGGAAAGCGAGGTCGATCTCCACATACACCGTGTCCTCGATGCGGATCGGGCCGAGCTCCAGGAGCTTGCCTTGACGGAAGCTCGAGATCACGGTGCCTCCGATGCCTACTGCGGGGACTTGCCCAAACTTGGGCAAACCCAAGGCGTCCGCGACTTTGGGATCGACGCAGGATTGCCCCGCTCCGGAATCCAGAATGAACCAGCCCTTGTCCTCACCTTCGAACAGGGGGTGAATTAGGATGTGCCCCGAAGCGACCTGAAAACTCTCTATCTCCGCCGGAACCTCGTGCGAGAAACTCGTGTCCTTGGCGAGGGCTGGCTCTTGGGTGAATATCCCGGGAGCTTTCGCCTTTTGCATGGTGACGTCAGATACCACCAGGGAGTCTTCAATGCCCGCTTGCGTCACCAGAACCCGCTGGGCCACCGCCACCCCTTTCACATTCTTGTAATCCAGGAACTTGCAGACGACCTCCCCGCCAGCGCTCTCGCGCACGTATTGGATCGGCAGCCAGGTTGCAGGGTCCAAACTAAGGTCGACCCGCATCGAGGTTCCCTCCGCTCCAACCGTGAGCACCACGGTCTTTTCATCCTCGCTCTTTAATTCCAGGGTGAGAGGTGCATCCTCCGCGGCCCAGTACCCGCAGTGAATCCAATAGGGCAGCGACTCTTCATGCAGATCCTCTCCTGTGATCGGTCGCACCGGGCCGCGGCGTTCTTGCAGCATGCCCTCCGAACCATCCCAGGTGGTGGTCGAAGCGAAGGGACCGTCCATCGTGTAGCGATAGGCCCCCGAGGGTGCGAAGGTCTGCTCGAAGGTGGATTCCACACCCCGGAATTTGGCTGTCCCACTCAGGGTGAGATGGGCGCCGGAGGCCGCCCAGGTGGGGTACCCATTGGCCGTACGAACGTTGCGTAGGACCGACTCCAAGTCAGACGCAAATGCGCTGGATGGCAACAGATAGAAGCAGAGGACGACCAGGACGGCGATTGTGTTTCGTGCGAGTTTCATGGGATTTGGGTTTCAGGTTATTCGACGGGTGTTAGAACGGTGGTGATCACGTGAAACTTCCCCTTGGAAGAACCGGATCGGCTGGTGAAGAGCTCTTGCAGCTCCTGGATGTGCGAATTGGCCTTCTTGAGTTCGGCCGGTGTGAGTCGGGCGCGATAGCGGCGCACGATCAGATTGCGCCGGGGTCCTTCGGGCCGAGCATCGGGGGATTCCAGGGCGGCTCGCACATCGCGATCCGCCAGCCTCAACACCGCCGAGGACCCCTTCGCCCACGCCTCGCGCGCCGTGGGAGAAGTCAGATCCAGTTTCATCGTCACCGACATTGCGACGAGCCTATAAAGCACGCCGATTCGACCGGGCCCCTGCCCACCTTCCTCCCTGCTGACCGCCACCACGCCTATGCGCTGCAGCTTCTTCAGGTGGTAGTAGAGCGTGTCCACCCGACGCCCCAGGCGCCGGGCGAGCTCGGCGGCACTGGCCGGTCCCGTCACCTGTAGGCTCTCAAAAATCTCAAGCCTGGCGGGATTGAAAAGTTCCACGATGGCCTCAGGCCCGAGGGAAAGATGTTTCTGTTGGGTCTTCACGCCTTGAATTCTTGTAATTGCAGCGATTATTTCAAGAATAAGTCAGAAAATCTCGGGGGGCGAGGAGCAGGTGCAGTGGGGGCCGCTTGCAACGGGAATCGGAACGGGTCCACCGGTGAGGGCTGGTGGACGAAAGTCAACCCGATTCGGTGTGGGGGGTATACCTCACCATTGCGAACTACCAGGCCGTCTGGGTGTCCATAAATGCCTCCAGCGGCACTTTCTCGCCTTGTCGGGGCTAAGGCCCCGACGCGGCTCGAAAGCACCACTGGTGACATTTATGAACTACCCAGAACTACTGCCGAACGGGCCCTACGGGCCCGAATTCGGCAGTTTCGGCCAGGTAGTTCGCAACGTTGGGGTCTACTGGAGTTGGGGCAATAGGTGCGGGTTGGATTGGATGAAAGTACAGGTCTGTATGACGCGCCGCAGCCCTCCCCATCAACTGGGGTCCATGTCCCGCATGCGTTGGGTGATGGTCTTTTCCAAGTGGGTTGCCTTGCGGGTTGCGAGACCGATGGAGTTTAGGCGGGAGATGTGCGGGGCGAGACCTTTGAGCAGGGTGCTTAGCATGCGGGTCGTGGCGGCGGGGCGGATTCCGATGTGTTCGCCGAAGTCTAGGAAGTGCTTGCGTTTAAGCTTTTTGTCGCGGCCTTCTATGGGGAGGGCTAGGTCGGCGTCGCCGTAGGGTAGGGTCGAGAGCAGGTCGTAGATTGGGGTCTGGCGGGTTTGGTCTTTGACCGTTTGAATGCTGATGTTCTTGGCGTGCAAGTCGCCGTTGGCGATGAGGTAGGAGAGGGCTTGCAGTTGCAGTAGGCGCAGGCGTTCGACGATGGGAGCGGTGCAGACCTCTAGGGCTTCAGCGATTTCGCTGGTGGACAGTCGGTACTTGTCCGCTGGATACCGACCGAGCAACTGACACGCGTCCTCTTGATGGATGCGTGTGGAATGCGACGCATCGGCGGCTTGCACTCGATCGAAGCGTTCGACCAACAAGCCGGATGCCCCCGTGCGATCGTGCACGATTTTGCAGTGGGCCGTGGGCAGTTTGAGCGAACGGGCCAGGTCCATGAAAAAGGCTTCGTTCTCGATGAGCTGGGGGAACTCAGCCGGTGAGAGTTTGAGGATGTAACTGCGCCGCCAGCCGCGCGCACGCACGGGTAGGGAAATCATGGCGGCGGGGACCTTGGGTTGCACGCCGGAAATTACGAGGGGATCGCTGCGTTTTAAAGTGCAGGCTCTCTTCGAGTAGTTCGGCAAGGGAGGATGATGAGAGTTCTGCGATGTCGATTGTGGGCTCGTCGTCGACCTTTGATTTAGGATCACTCGTGCCCCACACGTCCCCCACCGTGTTGCCGCCCAGGGCAACCAACAGGAAAAGAGATCGTCCTCCGATGTTTTCACGTCTCCTACCAGAGCCCGCAGACGTAAGCCCTCGGGCAGCAGCTCCGCGAAGAACGCATGTAGGTTGATGCCTTGCACGTCATACGGTTCCTAGCGCACGGGCATGCCAAAACAAACGGCCTGGGCTGGATCGGCGAGGTGGGCTTCTGCGTGGGCTGGACGATAGATGAAGCTCGCGCCAACCTTCGTGCGGCGCAACAAGCCGAGTTCCCGGGATGCGCGCAACACGACCAACTCATTCACCTGCTGAATCTTGCTTGGCGTGCTACTCATTGACCCAGTTCATCATCCGTGTGGCAACACGCATGGGTTCCGGGTCGCTGACGATGATGTCCAATTGCATCGCGCTGGGGTAGTACAGGGAGGCAAGTTCGCTGATGGCTTTTTCTAGCTCTGGTCGGGATTTGCCCGCCACGTAATACCATCCGGTTTCGGGGAGGAGGATCATTCCGTCGCGTTGTACGGTGTAGTTCCCGCAGAACTCATCTGCGGTTCTTCCGCGCTCCACGATGGTCAGGGTTCCGCCCACTCGGGCTAGGATTTGCTCGGGTTGCACGGGGGCGGTTGTGTTTGCCATTCGGGGCTGAACCTGCCCCCCCTTCGCTTGTAGCTGTCGGATTTGGAATTGGGTGATGAATAGGGCGAGGCCGATGAGCAAGAAGGCACCGAGGCCGATGAAGAGGCTGCGGTTCATGGTTGAATTTCCGTCTGAAACGCGCATGCAGGCGCGGGTGATTTGATGGCGATCACCGAAACGGCGTTCCGCTTCGGAGCGAGCTTGGGTGGGGTCGGTACCGGCGAGGACTTGCTCTTCTACGAAGAGTTCCAGGTGGGCCTCGATTTCGGCTTCGATTTCGGAACGCAAATCTCGATGCTCCCGATCGGGGTTTGAGTCTGGGTCGTTCATGCAGAGCCCCCCGAAAGGCGCGCGCGCAGGACCAATTGCACGGCGTTGCTTTGCCGCACATAGCGCTTACTGCGAGCCTTCAGCTCCTGGTGTCCGGCATCCTCTAACGTGTAGAAGCGGGCCCGGCGGCCGCTTTCGGTGCGGCCCCAGTCCGAGCAGACCAACCCCTTGCGCTGCAATCGGTGCAGCGCGGGGTAGAGGCTGCCCTCCTCCACTAACAAGGCGCCTTCGGAGCGGCCTTCAACCCAGCGGGCCAGACCGTACCCATGGGCACTGCCCCGGGCAAGCCCATTGAGAAGCAGGAGTTCCAGGACCCCAGGGGGCAATTCCGAGCGTTTTTCGTTTCGAGCGGTCATGGTGGCATGGGGCGGCACCCCTTTTTGAACTATGGATACCGTACGGGGCAACCCCTTTTTGCGCAAGGGGTAAAAATGCGCTACCCGAATTTTGTTGTCGCATCTGGGAGCCAACTCTCGCCTTGAGTATTGGAGGCCCGATTCAGGCCTTCCGGGTCCCCCAGGCGCCATGCCACATGGATCAGACCCGTTTCTCCCCCCGTACCGGCCCCACGAGGGGCCCTGCCCCCCCCCCCATTGTCCCATGTCCCACTGTTCCTACTCCCTGAAACTCTTGCTGGCCGCCCTAGTGGTCGGTTCCGCTTCTGGCCTCACGAAAGAGCCGACTTCGAGCTCCGCCCCCACCATCACCTGGAATGACTTCGATGGGGATGGCTTTCGCGATGCCCTCATTTTGAAAGCTGGGCAGCCGGCTAGGCTCTTGAAGGGACGCAAGGATGGTCAGTTGGATGACATCAGTGTGGTTTCTGGTTTGGCTGCTTTTGCGGATGCCCATTCGGCGATTTGGACCGATGTGGACGGGGACGGGCGCACCGACCTTTTCCTGATCAACCGTAAGTCTGGCGGGCACCTTCTACGACAGGTGCAGAGTGGAGTATTTAAGGACGTGACCAAAGCTCGAGGTTTGCGGTTGGGCGATGGCCTGGTGAGCGCCAGCTTCTTGGATTACGACGAGGACGGACGCATGGATTTGCAAACGGTGGACGCCTCGGCAAACCGCTTGTACCGCAACCAAGGGGACAGTTTCGTTTAGATCGACCTCTCGCCCCTGGTTTTCGGGGCGACCGCAAGCAGCGGTGCGACCAGCGCGAGTGCAAATGGAGCGACCTCGGCTCCCACGGCCTTCTTGCCGCCGGTCGCGGGCGGCCTTGTGGATCAAAGCAACCCCACGGGAAGCGCCATTCAAGCTTCGACGGTGGCCACGACGGGCATGCTTTATCCCTTGGGTAGCGACTTCTTTGTCGATGCGACCACCGGGTTTGTGGGCATGGGAAACATGAGCCCGATCAGCCAACTGGATGTGGCTGGCACGATTCGATCACGCTCGGGGGGGGGTCATGTTCCCCGATGGAACTTTGCAGGACACGGCTACTTTGGTGGGGCCTGTTGGTCCCGCTGGTGCTGACGGAGTCGCCGGTGCTGTGGGTCCTCAAGGTCCCATCGGTCCTGCCGGTGCTAACGGTGCTGTCGGTGCGATGGGTCCTCAAGGGCCTCAGGGTTCTGCAGGACAGAATGGAGCCGTTGGAGCGCAAGGTCCCCAAGGCGCGACAGGTTCCCAAGGCCCCACGGGCGCAACCGGTCCCCAGGGTCTGCAAGGCCCCGCAGGTGTCACTCCCACCGGTAGCATCAACCAAACCCTTCGCCACAACGGCACGAACTGGACTGCCGACGGCCTGATCGCCAGCACGGGCTCGCGGGTGGGCATTGGCGTGACGGCCCCCATTGCACGTTTGGATGTGGGCGCCACATCGAGTGGGGACACCATGGGTGTTCGTTCTCAAGGCCTCTACGGCCCCACCGGAGG
>JAAETM010000111.1 GCA_024228395.1 bacterium
CCGACCCGCCGTATCTGTCTTGAACCACAGCTTTCATCGATTACCCCTGACGATTGGCGCGTCCACTATGGAATGCGTACCCAACCAGATTACGCTCCTTCACGCGCGCGCTCAATCCTCAACGGGAAACTTCGGCATGGCATGCCGCGCACGCCACTTGCCGCCAAGAATCTACTTGTTTGGAACTCCTATCTACCGAGGCGCCATAGGCCATATTTCGGATGCCAAAGTCGAAGGTGTGTCGCCCACCAACATTTACGAAAGATAAATCGTTGGGTTTTCCATCCACCCAAGGTGAGGTAAATTCGCGGGGCACTCTTGTATCGTTGACAGGTGACTGGGGGTCTGACGTTGCATCCCTCGCTGCAACGCGACTTTAATTGGGTTTCCTGTAACAATACGAGGACCCATCGCACGGTACAGGCGCCATGCAAGACCAACCCCAAAACCCTCAGATCGACGCCCTGCTAGCCAATGCCGCTTGGGTACAACGCCTAGCTCGAAAACTCGTGAGCGATGCACACCAAGCGGATGATTTGACCCAGGATGTGCTCGCGGCGGCCCTCGACCAACCGCCAACCTTCGCTAGCAATCGAGAACATTTGCGCAAATGGCTAGGCGGTATCACGCGCCACCTTGCAAGCAGGCATCGGCGGCGCGAAGGGGAACGTGGCAGCCGGGAATCGGCTGCGGCGGACCATGGCCGAGACCCCGAAGGCAATCCGACGGAGCGGTTTGAACTGCACGCGAAACTGGTGAAAGGCGTGCTGTCATTGGGCGCGCCCTATCAAACGACGGTCATCTTGCACTTCTTCGACGGACTCTCAATCCGTGACATTTCCAAGCGGCAGAATGTGCCGGAAGGAACCGTTCGACAGCGCCTTAGCCGCGCACTGTCGAAACTACGTGAGCAATTGGATGCGGACTTTGACGGACACCGCCGCCAGTGGTGCTTGGCGCTGGCGACCCTATACCCCACACCGTCCTCCGTGGCACCTTTGATCACCAAGGCCATTGTCGCTGCGGTGTTCGTTGCGCTTCTTGGCATCCTCGGATTCCGAGCCTTGCAAGGTGAATCAAAGGTCGAAGATGCGGAGCAGACGACACTAGTCGCCCTGGCTCCAGAAACAGAACAAGTCGCGGAGTTCGCCCCCCCCCGCGATTTCAAGCCAGCCCCCTGAATCCGAGCGCCAAGCTGTACCGCGGGCAGCCGAAACAGTCATCGCATCCCTTACCGTCAAGGTCCGCCCGCCGCATGGAATGCCCCAGAGCAAAGCCACCGTGCACGTTGTGTCCGGCGGTAGACTGGTCGAGAGCATGGCCTGCGACCCTGCGGGTATCGTTCAATTGCAGCCCATCGACGGCCCTGGATTGCTCGTTGCACAGGCACCAAATCAGCCGGCCGTGTTCCTGGAACTCGACAAACTTGAAGGGCGCCACGAGATGCAGGTCGCCCATGGAGCATCGCTTTCAGGCGTTTTGATCGAAGATGGCCATATCCCCGACAGGCCGATCCCGCTGTCCTTGGACTACAAACCAGTCCCCCACGACAAATTATCGGAGGCCGTGCAAACTGCATTGAATTCGGCTGGTGTCCTGATCGGAAAGGTAAGACTCCAATCAAACAGATTGGGACGATTCGAATTCAGGGGCCTGAAACCCGACTGGTGGGGATACATGAGGCTGCCCAGTACCCACTGGTTCACGCGTGCGCCAGAAGGAAGCCGCCTTGGCGATGGCAGCCCCGAAATAGTCGAGTTAAGGAGCCCCGTGCAAAACTGGCGGTTCCAAATCAGCCGGTTGCCCAGCATCCAAGGCCGGGTCGTTGACGCCCAGACTGGAGAGGCCGTTGCTAACCCGTTCATGGTGTTCCACGCAACATTCACCGACAAGGACAACTCGCCGAGCAGGGGAATATGCGGGGAAGACGACGGGAGCTTCGCGGTCGGCTTCTCCCCTGGTCTCTCCGATCGATCACCGAGGTGGTTGGACCCAAGCCAGCGCCCGGGGATCGAAAAAGTGACCGTCCAGATCGGAAACAATGGTCAATACCTGAGCGCTTCCTACTCGTTCGACATCTACCAAGTTGGCTCCGATGGGCAACTGGGTGACCTTGCAGTCAGACGCGGAATCAACCTGCCTCTTCGAATCTTGGACAGCTCGGGCAGTCCAATCAGTGGAGCTCGAGCGTCTGTTTCGGGTTCCGGGTCTAATACGGATCCCAGCGATGACTTCGGCTTACTTACCCTGAGTGGCATTTCACCAGAGACTCAGGAGCTGTACGTCGGGGCCCCTTACAGGCGCTTGCGCCTGTTCAAACTTCAAAAACCCGCGAACGTGATACAAGACCGAGTCGATGTGGTGTTGCAACGTGGCAGTCGTTTGGACATCAACCTCTCTACCACCCCAATCACTGCCACACGCTTCCTCTCGCTCTCGCTCGAAGGTACCGATGCACGACTCTTCGAATTCGGCAACCCGGCCCTTGGCCTGCGGCTCAACCGAGCCACTGGCTCATCCGCTCTCAACAGCTCCTCATGGGGCGCGCAAGGGGGGCGCGGAACCTTGGAGCCTTCAGCCGATGGGATTTACTCCATACGGAATCTGATCCCGGGAATGGCTATCGACCTTGTGGTACGAGACCGCTCCAACAACGAACTTCTTCGCAAGTCTATAGAAACCCCCGCTTGGGGCGAAACGAGCACGTTCGCGCTCGCCATACCGCAGCCCTGTTTCGACCTAACCATCAGCGCTCACGACTCGAGGTGCGCCCCAGTACAGGAAGTGGTGGTCACCGTTCGAAAAGGGGACTCTAACCACTCAACATCCGCAACCACAACAAGCGACGGCCACGCAACTCTCCTAGAAGCCCGGCCGAGAAGGGGGCCTTTTGGCGCGCGGCCCTCAAAAGCTCGCTGGCATCCCCGATCCTAAAAATCCGGGTTCATTTGCGCTGGGAAAAACCACGAGATCGTTTCAAAACGCCTGAGCCTTCTCAGGCAGATTCACCAAGTGGGTGGATTGCCCCTGAAGAGCTCCAAAGCCCTATATCCACGCCAAAACCAGGTTTGCG
>JAAETM010000112.1 GCA_024228395.1 bacterium
CCCCCCTCCAGAGCCCTATCCTGGGCCCAGATTCCCTGGGACCCCTTTTCGACGTTCCCTCGCTGGCCCCCCATGACGACCGCAGCTTCCTCCACTTTTACCAAGCCCTCCGTTCAGGACCGCATCGCCCACCGTGCGTTCGCCCAGATGATCCAAATGATCCACCTGGCGAATCACCGCAAAACCAAGGAGAAGGGCGACCCCAAGGTTGGCGGTCACCCCGCCTCCTGCGCCTCCAGCCTGTTCATCCAATCCGCCCTGCATTTGGATGTGGCGCGGCCGGAGGACTACATGGCGATCAAACCCCACGCGTCCCCCATGGACCACGCCCTGCGGCATCAGCTGCAGTTGATGCGCCACAGCGCCAAGGTCGATTGGTTTAAGGGCGGCGACTCCGAGGCTTGGTTCACGGAGGAAGAAGCCAAGGCCGCCATGATCGGCTTGCGCGCTTTCCCCACCGAAGAGAACCCGGTCACCTTCCAAAGTTACCACGCGGCCTCCGACCCCGACTGCTTCCACTTCCTGCCCACCGGAACCGTGGGCATCCCTCCGGTTTCCCTGGCCTATGTCGCATTAGCCTATCGCTATGCGGCCAGCCACGGCCACGAAGTGCCCGAGAACGCACACTTCTGGGCCTTGATCGGAGACTCCGAATTCCGCGAAGGCTCCCTATTCGAGGTCATGCCCGAAGTCGCGGAGCGCGAGTTGGGCAACGTGACTTGGATCCTGGATTACAACCGTCAAAACCTAGACGGCACGCGCGCCAACAACGAGTCTGGTTTGGCGCACCACGATTGTGACCGCATTGAAGGCACCGCCACAGCCAACGGCTGGCGCGTGATCCACCTGCGCCACGGCAGCCTGCGCTTGCTACTGTTCGCCAAGGGCGAGGCGGGCTCGGCCCTGCGCCAGGTGATCGAAAAGCACATGTCGGATTACGAATTCCAAATGCTGCTTCTGGCTCGCAATCCCCAGGCAACACGCGAACTGTGGACTTCCAAGAACGAAGCCTGCGCTCCCCTGTTGGACGGATTGACCGACCAGGACGTGCTCAATGCCCTATTCGACGTGGCCGGCCATTGCTACGAAACCGTGCGCAACGCCCTGGAGCACTCGCGGACGAATGACAAGAAACCCACTTTCGTCATCGTGCACACACTCAAGGGTTGGGGCATGGAAAGCCTAGCAAATCCCGCCAACCACTCCTCCCAGCCGAGCAAAAAAGAAATCCAGACTATCTTGGAACGGGTGGACCTTTCACTGGACGATCCCTTCGCTTTATTCGCCGAAGGCAGCGAGGAGCGTAACTTCCTGATCGCACGCCGCGATGAATTCCGCGACGGCCAGGACCGGCAGCGCGCCCTGTGTGAACGCAATCGGGCCAAGTTCGCGGAAGCCCTCGAAGAAGCCGGCAGCATGCCCGATGACCTGGGGGTCAATACATCCATGATGCGCATGGCCCACACCCAGTGGAGCTGGGGTCAATTGTCCGCCAAACTCATGCGTTTGGGCGGGGCCGATGCAACCCCCGCCAAACTAAGCGACGGAGAAAAAGGCTGGGGCCCGGCGGCGGAAATGGTGCTGACCATGTCCCCCGACGTGAGCTCTTCCACCAACATTTCCAGCTCGGTCAACCAGCGCGTTTACGGTCCAGGCGCAAACGACGCCCAAATGGAAACCGACCTGGGCATCGAATACAAGCACCCCGAAATGGTCGCCAAGGACACGGCGCTTACACGCCACGTCCGTTTCGAGATCGTGGAAGCCAATGCCATGTGCGCCGTGGGTTCCTTCGGCCAGATGGGCGCTTTCACCGGCGTGCCCCTGTACCCGATGATGACCGTATACGACTTCTTCCTGAAGCGCGCGCTCGATCAGATGTACTACAGCATCTATTGGGGTGGTTCCTTCATGGTCCTTGGAACCCCGGCTGGTGTGAGCCTTTCTGCAGAAGGCGCCCAGCACTCCTGGAAATCTGACATCCAGATGCCCGGCCTGATCACTTGGGAACCCAGCTTCGCCCAAGAGATGGATTGGATCCTCTCCGAATCCCTCCGGCGCCATGTGAACGGTGATTACGCGGGCCGCAATGCGGTTCTAGTGCGCGGCTCCACCCGCGAGCTGCCCCAAGCTTTGCTCTTGGATTGGACCCGCCGCCAAGCCAAGTCCAAGGCCAGCCTACCCGGCACGGCCTTGCGTCCAGCGAATGCTCCCGAGGGTTGGACCGAGGGCGTGGACGAGTCCACCATCCCCGCCCTGGATGACGCAACGCTCACCGCGCGCATCCGCGAGAATTGCCTGAAGGGCGCCTACAAACTCATCGACTGGATAGGTTACGTGGGCTATGAACCCGGCGACAATGTGGTGAACCTGTTCGCCATGGGCTGCTTGGTCCCCGAGGCCGTGGCCGCCGCGGAACAATTGCTCGAGCGCGGTGTCTTCGCCAACCTGGTGGTCATCAGCTCCCCCGAGTTGCTCTTGGGTATCCTGGGAGAAAACTCTGGCTACCAGCACCTGATCGAAGGCTTGGGCATCAACGGCGACCTGCATGCCACCGAGAGCGCAGGTGCAAGCCAAGCGGGTTTGGTATCGATCGCCGGACGCCGCATCCCGATCGTTGCTCTCGTGGACGGCGAGGCCGGGCTGCTCGACAACATCGGTTCGATCGTTGGCGTCAAACAACGCACCCAAGCGGTGCGCAAGTTCTCCAAGTGTGGAAGGCCTTCCCAAGTCTACAAGTACCACAAGCTGGATCCTGACTCGGTCGTGGAGGCCGCCGGCCAAGTACTTTCGGAAACCGCATTGGAAAACCTTCAGGTCTCCCCCGCCCTGCTCGAGCGCCTCAACACCGGCAATACATCCTCCCGCCCCAACTGGCGCGAGCTCTGGTAGAGCCCCGTTTGGCCCGGCCCCCCGACAACCCGCCGCCCTTTCCGCCCTTTGGGGTGCACAAGCGGGCGCACGTATATCAGTCCCCCTGGTGCAACCTGCGCCGGGATGAGGTCGTGCTGCCATCGGGCAAGCTGCAAGAATACCATGTATTCGAGATCGGCCCCGCTACGGTGATCGTGCCCATTTTGAAGGACGGCCGCGTGGTGATGATCGGTCAGTACCGGTATCCCCATGGCAAAACCCATTGGGAATTGCCGGCTGGTAGACTCAACGCTGGCGAAGCAGCCGATGTCGCCGCAAAACGCGAGCTATTGGAAGAGACCGGCTACCGCGCGGGTCGCCTGCAGGAGCTTCCAGGTTTCTATCCAACCAACGGCATCAGTGACCACTTTGCGCATCCGTTCATCGCCTACGATTGCGAATGGGCTCAGGAACCGGAGTTGGAGGACGCAGAGCAACTGGTGGTGCGGGTCTTCACGCGAACTGAAGTCGAGGCCCTGTTGGATGGTGGCCGCATTGAAGACGGGTTTGCTGCGATCGCGTTGATGTATTGGTTGCGGGCAACTGTTTAGCGGCAACTGTGCCGTGTGTGGGTGGTTGATGAGGATTGTTGGGTTCAGGGGGATGGACGGGAAGAGGTTCGCACGAAGCCAACAATCATCCACAACCCCACACCAGCCACGGCCAAAAACAGCGGCCACTGCCCCCGCAAACAAAAAGGCCACCCAAAAGGTGGCCCTATTGTTTCGGCGATCGGTTGGGCGATCAGCTATTCGTCGGCTGGTAGAACTTGCCGCCGGTATCCCGGAACTCATCTTTTTTGCTTTGCATTCCAGCCTGAATCGCCTCCGCAGTCTCGAGGCCTTTTTCCTTGGCGTACTTGCGCACATCCTCGGTGATCTTCATCGAACAGAAGTTCGGACCACACATGGAACAGAAGTGCGCAACCTTGGCCCCATCAGCAGGCAAAGTGGCATCGTGATACTCCCGCGCGGTCGGCGGGTCGAGGCACAGATTGAACTGGTCTTCCCAGCGGAACTCAAAGCGCGCCTTGGAGAGCGCATCGTCCCAGTCCTGCGCGCCCTTGTGGCCCTTGGCTAGGTCCGCAGCATGGGCAGCGATTTTGTAAGTAATCACGCCGGTCTTCACGTCGTCCCGGTTGGGCAATCCGAGGTGCTCCTTGGGCGTCACATAACACAACATTGCCGTTCCATGGCCACCGATGATCGCGGCCCCGATGGCGCTCGTTATGTGATCGTAGCCAGGGGCGATATCGGTGACCAGGGGCCCCAAGGTGTAGAAGGGCGCGTCGTGGGTCCACTCACGCTGCAAGTCCACGTTCTCCTTAATCTTGTGCAAGGGCACATGGCCCGGGCCTTCGATCATGACCTGCACATCGTGCTTCCACGCGATCTCAGTGAGCTCTCCCAGGGTTTTTAGCTCGGCGAGTTGGGCTTCATCGTTGGCATCCTTGATCGAGCCGGGACGCAAACCATCGCCTAAACTGAAGGCAACGTCGTAGCGCTTCATCAGCTCGCAGATGCGTTCAAACTCCGTGTAGAGGAAGTTCTCCTTGTGGTGCGCAAGGCACCATTTGGCCATGATCGACCCACCGCGAGAGACGATGCCGGTCAAGCGGTCTGCGGTCATGGGCACGTAACGCAAGAGCACCCCGGCGTGGATGGTGAAGTAGTCCACTCCCTGCTTGGCTTGCTCTTCCAAGGTTTCCAGAAACAGGTCGATGGTCAAGTCTTCGGCGCGACCGTTCACCTTTTCCAGGCACTGATAAAGCGGAACGGTCCCGATCGGCACGGCGGAGTTGCGGATGATGTGCTCGCGTGTTTCGTGGATGTTGTCGCCGGTGGAAAGGTCCATCACAGTGTCGGCGCCCCAGCGCACGGACCAGTGCAACTTGTCGACCTCCTCCTGAATGGTCGAGCTCACAGCCGAATTGCCAATGTTCGAGTTGATCTTCACCAGGAATTTGCGCCCGATGATCATGGGCTCCGATTCGGGGTGATTGATATTGCAAGGCATGACCGCGCGACCACTGGCAATTTCCTCGCGCACAAATTCGGGGGACACCCCCTCGCGCTCTGCCACGAATGTCATTTCGGGTGTGATCTCGCCGCGACGCGCGTAATGCATCTGACTCACGTTGCTCCCCCCACCGGACTCACGCGCCGCGATCCATTCCTTGCGCAGGGGCGGCACGCCCTTTGTCACATCGATCCCCTGGGGACCGGTGGTGTCATACACATCCAAAGCTGACTCGTCTCCACTTAGATGGATGCGCCGCTTCGGTACCCGCAGGATCCAGGGACCGTGTTCCACCTCCACAAAAACCTTGTGGGAGGAAGGAAACGATGTCTCGAAGGACTCGAGGGGCTCGGCCCCCGGGTTTTGCTTGGTGTCGCTCATGGCTCGCTTTCCTACGCCGGCACAATCCGGATCAGGTTCCAGGGGTGCTTCTCAGGCGCAGGCCGCGCCGCCCCCAGCGGCGGATTCCCCCAATGGGCTTTCCGACCAGAGAGTGTAGCGACCCAATCCCCGGGTTTGAACCGGCCGGGGAGCCCTTGGCAAGCGGATCCACTGTAATTGAAGTGTAAGCACTGTGTGACAATTTCTGCCGAAGGCCCGGGAATTGGAAACGATTCGGAACTCTCTCAATATGGATCCGCGTCAAATCGACAATACCGTGTACCCTTTAAGGGTAGAGAATCGGGCCCAAAATCTCCCATTTGGATGACCTCCGTCGCGGCCCTGGTTCCCCAACACGCATGTAGCCATGAAAAAAACCCTATTGATCGCCGCGCTCGGCATTTGCTCGAGCTTTGTGTTGATGGACCCCGCAACAGCCCAAGGCTGCTGAGGCCCGGCCCGTGCCACCGGTGGTGGCAAACCCGCACCCCGCGCTCCCGCAGGTGGTGGAGGCGGACGCAATCCAACAGGCGGTCCTGCAGCCGGCCCTGCAACCCCTGGTGGAGCAGGCCCGAGTGGTCCTTTGGGAACACCCAAGACGCCCCAAAACCCCCTGGCCCCCAGTCCGGATGGTTTGGATACACCCTTCACTTTGAACGGCCACGAAAAGATTGGCAACCCGGGTGCTTGGCAACTCTGGTGGGAATTCAACCAGGATCGTTTCCTGCGCTACAGCTCGATCAACACCGGGGGCTCCGTCCTGACCCAAGGTTCTGATTGGGAACTCGGAAACGGAGCTGAAACCACCCGCAAGGGAGGACGCTTGACAGCAAAGAACATTCAAGACGCCGTGGTTCCCGCGATCCGCGAAGGTATCCGTGAAGGCGGCTCGGAGGAATTCCTCAAAAGCGCCATGATGGCCATGGCCAAAATTGGTGGCGAACAAAACGAGGAAGCGTTCGAATTCTTCCTGCACTTCTTCATGAACAACGGGCAGGCCACCATCAACGAGACCGCCGCTGTGGCCCTCGGTTTGGCCTGTGGTCCCAAGAACCTTGAGCTCTTGTCGGCTATCGCCCGCAACACCGAAAAAGGGCAGAAGTTCTTGAAAGCGGACGAAGTCCCCATGGGCATCCGCGCCTTCGCCGCCTATGGCATAGGTTTCGCGGCCTCCAACAGCAACGATGATTCGCTGCGCCGCAATGCGGTCGCCGACCTCATCGCGGTGCTCGAAGAAGTGGACGAAGAAGTGGACACCAAGGACAAGTCTAAGAAGAAAAAGAAGGGCAAGGATGCGGATAAGGATGAGGACACCAAGCTCACCGTCGGTTCTGCCACGCGCAGCGATCTCCAGGTAGCTTCCATGGTTTCCATTGGCCTGATCCCGCTCAAGTTCGAGTCCGACGTGGAAGTCTGCATCTGCGGCACCTGTGAGGTTGAGGGACCCGAGACCTCCTATCAGGCCCAGGTCACCTACCTCATGCGTTACTTCACCGCCAACGAAGAGTTTGATGCCAACGTGCGTGCCCACACGGCGAGCACCTTGGGTCGGCTTGTTCTCGCTGGCGGCGAAATGGCTGGAACCAAATTCCATGACGCCATCAACGAAATCAAGCTGGGAACCGCTGAAATCCTTTCAGACTCCTTTTCCCGCGCCGCCCAGCAGCCGCAGGCGGTCAAAAACAGCGCCATCATGGCCCTGGGTTTGATGGGCGATGCTGATAGTGAGGACGTGGATCGCTGGATCCGCGCCGAGCTCAAGCGCCAAGCTTCCAAGGGCGGCCCCCTCAGCAAACGCTTTGCTTTGATGTCGCTGGCAGAAGTCGGCAGCCGCCGCGGCCAAGGCGATGACCTGTGGAGTGCTTCTAGCGAAATTCGCATGGAGCTCATGAGCCACCTGAGCCGCGCCAAGCGCGACGTTCGTCCCTGGGCCGGTCTGGCACTGGGAGTCTTCGGATACCAGCGCGCCATCCAAGGCCAAGAGTTAGATTCCAACGTGGACCGTTCTTTGGCCAAGATCGCCAAGAAGTCCAAGATGGCAGGCGACCTAGGCGCGTACAGCGTGGCCCTGGGTTTGCGCAAGTCCAAGACTGGTACCGATTTGCTTACGGCCAAGTTGACGTCTACCAAGGACACAATCGCGCGTTCCTACGTGGCGCTGGGCCTGGGCCTTTCCGGCAACAAAGTTGCCGTCGCCACTTTGCAGGACACCCTGGAAACCTCCGACCGTGAGCCCCTGGTTCAAAGCCGCACAGGCTTGGCCCTCGGTCTCCTTGGCGACTCCGCAGTGGTTGAGGAATTGACCCGTCGCTTGGAGAAAACGCACAGCCGCGAGAAGCGTGCTTCCATCGCTACCGCATTGGGATTCATCGGGGACAAGCGTTCTCTGGATGCCCTGATCGCGCTGCTGGAAAAGAAGAGCACCAGCAACGGTGCCTCCCCCACCCGGGACGCTGCGATGCTCGCTATTGGTTACATGTCCGACCGCACGAGAACGCCCTGGCGTTCGGTGCTGGCACATGGAACCAACTACCTGGCCGAGACCCGCACCCTGCTCAATGGCAAGAGCACGGGCGTGCTCAACCTCAAGTAGACAGCCTTGGCTACGCGGCCCCTTGGGGCTGTGTTTTGCACAACGAGCCCTCCGCGTTTGCCGGGGGGCTCTTTTTTTTGAGGGGTTGCTTTTGAGGGGTTGCGCCGCTGTGGGATGGTCCGGATGGGGAGACGGGTACTGCGAAAGCTCCGTGCTTTCGTGTGAACCTTCTTCCTGTCCACCCTTCCAGAACCCAACAGTCCTCAGCCCCACGCCCGGCAGTTGCCCGAGCCCTAAAACAAACTGAGGTGATACAAGTTCAATGCTGTGTAAGCCCCAGCCGCAATCCACAACCCCACCCGTGCCAGCCAAAAGTTCTTGTGCTGAATCAACACCAGCACCGCCAAGGTGATCATCAACCCCTTAGCAATCACAAACCCAAAACGCCCCGTGCGTAGCAACATGGCCGCAAAGGGATTCAACTCAATCCCCCCCGACTGCAGGTGCACCAAGGTAAAATAACTATCCCCAGAGTTCATAAGGGCCACCCAAACCGCAGCCAACAGAACCCCAAGGCCGTACAAATCAACATAAGAGCCCTCGCGATCCTCCGGTCTGCGGACATGCCGACGCCGCCCGCCCCCCAAACTGTAGCGGGAGAAGCGGGCGGTAGGTTGCTGGCGACGATCTAGACCTCGGGGGAAATGATCCAATGCCCTGGAAACGGTAGGGGAATTTTCCATGCTCGGATGGTCTTCATCGACCACGGGCGCACTTTCGCTGCAGGGGCTGGGCCCAGGAATGTCCTTTTCGTCTCCCTTCAAGACCCCGCCGCCCCCTCGGGGTGGAATTTTTTGCCGATCTGATCGAGCAAGGTGGTGGCGTAGGCGCCAGAAGGCAGTACGAAACGCAACTGGACACCCCGCTCGTGCCAGGCGTCTTCGAGGCCTGCGACCGACACTCTAAGCAACCTGCGCCCCCCTTTGGGCCCGATGGGACCGAGCCCCTCAAAGGACTCCCGACCGAGACCCGAGTTGGCCAGCACCTGGTTCTCCAGCTCCAAGGGTCGCCCCTCCACAGTGCGCATTTTTTTGCCGAAAAGGGGGCCCAAAACGCTTTCGCCGGGTGAGAGTTCTTGGTCGCTGTCCACCAGGCGGGTGGCTTGCTGCTGGCTGCAGCGCACCCAGTCCCCGGCCAGGGCGCCCGAGATCCCCGAAGGTTCATTCATGCGCACGGCAACCCAATCGTCGAACAGGGCGCTTTGCAGGCTCTGCACGTGGAAACGTCGATCACCCTTGGGTATGGCGCGCAATAGGGAATCCATGTCCCCGGGGCGGCGTGCCATCTGGGCGGCGATTTCCACAGCTTGGCGCGGCAAGTCCTTGGCCGCCAAACCCACCCGCCTCCAATCCGCCTTAACATCCCCCGCCAGGACCTCGCGCAAGGGAATCAGCCCGGGCGCCCCCCCCATGTGTTTTTCGGATAGGTAGCCAAGCATGTACTCCCGCTGGCGGCCTTCGACCAGTTGACGTCCCAGCATGGCGTTCATACCGGCTCCACCATGGCGCTGGGCGCCAAAGCGATTGGGCAGCCCCTGCTCGGCCAACGCTTCGCAAGTGGCTTGCACGTCGCTTTGCCGTGCGGGATCGATCCCCCTGAGTTCTAGGGTGAATCGGTTTCCAGCGTGGGCTCCACGGCGCAGTTTGGCGTTGCCGCGCGAGACATCCAAGATTTGAATGTGGGTATTGTGCAGCTTCTCCAGCTGGTCTTCCTCGCCACCCTGCACCGACAACCATTGGCGCGTTACCGCATGTTTGTCCTTGCGCCCCGCATAGCCGAAAGCTCTCGCGGGACGGCCCAAGGCCCTGCCCAAAATACGGATGGCTTGCTCCGTGGTAAGCCCCGTCTTTTCAATGTGCAAGTATAGGTGCTCGCCCGTTCCCTGCGGCGCTTGGAGTGCTATCTCGTGCACAACGAAGTCTTCAGGCGCCTGCCGAAATTGGAAAGCAATCGGCTCCAACTCGGGCAATAGGTAGTGATTCATGATCGAGCCTCGGCCAACACTTCTCCATAGACGGTCAGGGTGCGTTCCACCATGGCTTCCAGGGTGAATCGCTTCCTGACCCTTTCCAGTCCCCGCTCACCGTAGTTTGTTCGCAATTCGTCATCCCCAGCGAGCCGCAGCATGGCGTCGCACAACGCCTGGGCATCATCCACGGGCACCAGGTCGCCTGTCTTGCCATTCTCCACCACCTCGGGAATGGCGGAGACCTGGGTTGAGAGCACAGCTAGGTTGGCAGCCATGGCCTCCAGGAATACCAGTCCCAAACCTTCCCAACGGCTAGCCATGACGAACACATCGCTGGCACCCAAGATAGAGGGCACATCCCGGCGGATACCGGTCAGTATCACCGAGCGGTCATGCAGGAGATCGAGCTCCTCGGCCCAGGCTTTGGTCTTGGCCATACCGTCGAAGAAGGGATCATCCCCCACAATGAGCAAGCGCAGGTCCCGGTCCGTTTCACTCCATCCGGCTTTGGCTTTGGCAAAGGCCTGCAACAGAACGTCATGCGCTTTCTGTTCCGCCAAACGTGCCACGCAGACAAACACCACGTCCCGGTCACCGAAATCGAATTCACTGCGCAGGTCCGCATGCAATTTTTCCCGATTGGCGAAGGCTTCCATGAAGGGCGCCGGGTCGATGCCATAGTGGATGCAAACCAGGCCTTTGCCGGTCAATTGCCCGTGCTCTTGCACGAAGCGGCCCACGTGTTCTGACAAGGCGATGGTTCGCACCGGCAGGCGGCCGACCAGTCCGTGCAAGCGCGCTACTCGGGGATTGAGCAGGGCGCGTTCATCGTTGTGCTTGCCACTGATCAGGGTGCGGCGTCGCCCCCAAAGGGTGGCGGCCACGGCGCCTACAAAATCTGCGCGCAAGAGGTGGGTGTGCAACAGGTCGCTCCAACGCAGGTGCTTGCGGAGGCGCCAAAGGGACAGGAACCCCTGGCCCACGCAGCCCACCCATTCGGCCCCAGCCTCCCGGAAGTCGGGGTTCAGGGTCCCTTGGCCAAGCAGATACGCCACGCGCACTTCATGGCCACGGGCGGCCTGACCGCGCACCTGGGAAAGGATGTGCATTTCCGCGCCCCCCACATCGCAGGTGGTGATGATATGGAGAATCTTCACAGGAGCTCAGAGTACACCTGCAGGGTGCTCTGAACCATGGCCTGCTGGCTGTATTGCTGCGCCACAGCCTGCCTGCCGCGGGATCCCCAATTTTGACGCTCTGATTTGCTGGCCGCGGCAAACCTCTTCCAACCTGCGAGCAAGGGTTGCACGCCAATGCCCTCGCACAGAATCCCGGTTTCCCCGTCGCGCACCACATCCCGAGCCCCATCCACGGGGTGGGCCAACACGGGCAAACCTGAGGCCATCGCCTCGAGCACCACATAGGGCATGCCTTCCCAGCGGGATGGCAGAATCAACCCCTGCACACTGGCCATCACCCGCGGGATGTCGTTACGCGCCCCCACGAAACGCACGCGTGAGTGCAGCCCACCCCGCTGGGCCTGCGCTTCATATTCCTGATGATCCCCGGGGCCCACGAATAGGATCTGCCACCCGGAAAGTGCGGGATCTTGCAGCGCTTCAAGCGCCAGGTCCTGGCCCTTGGCACTGTACACCAACCCCACCAACGCCATGGTTGGTTTGTTCGGATCCAGTCCAAACTCGGCCAAGTTCAATGGCTCTGCCCCCGCCCAACCGTCGGGATCGATCCCGTTGGGAACCACACGCACACGATCGGGGGAGATCACGCCGGAACAACGCAGGGTTTCGCCTTCGCTTTCACTGACCGCGATCAAGCGGTCCGTCTCGGTACCCAAGCTCGTTTCGACGCGGCGAAAGAGGAAACGTTTGGCGGGGTGAAACATGGCGGAGAACAAGAACGCCATGGTGTGGGGCGTATGCACGCGCTTGCCAATGCCTGTGGCCACGGAAGCCCCGCGAGCCAACGCTCCGGCCTTGGAACTGTGACTGTGCACAATGTCCGGTTGGATGCGGCGCAGGTGATCCTTCAGAACGCCCAGGTGTTTCCAATCCAACAGGGGGCGAATGGCGCGCACCATGTCCAGGCGGTGTACTTGAGCACCCGCTTGTTTGAGGCTCTCAAAGTCCCCCAGCATGCCTTCATCGCGCAAACCGGCCGCGATCAGATGCACTTCGTGACCATGGCCGAGCTGGCCTCGCACCATGTCCACCAGGTGCCGGCGGGTACCACCGATCGTGCACTCCATCACATGTAGGATGCGCATCCGGGATGAGAGGTGGTTTGGGTTAGTAGGCGCCGGTGCCTCGCACCACGGCCACAACGGTCAGAATAAGAATCACGGTATCGAGCAAGATCGACTGATTCTCGATGTAGTAGATATCGTAATCCAGGTTGTCATGGATTGCGTATTGGCGCGCATAGGAGATCTGCCACAGACCCGTGATGCCGGGTTTGACCAGCAGGCGCTCCCGGTGACGGCGATCATAACCCTCCACGATGAAGGGCATTTCGGGGCGCGGGCCCACCAAGCTCATGTCGCCCATGAACACATTGTGGAAGTTGGGTAGCTCGTCCAGACTGTAGCGACGCAGCCACTTGCCCACGCGCGTCACGCGCGGATCGGATTCGTTGCTGGGCGCTTCCTCATCACCACAGTCGTTCATGTACATGGTGCGGAATTTGGCGATACGGAAGGGTTTGCCATCCTTGCCGATCCGCGTTTGCCAGAACATGGCGGGACCCTTGCTATCCCACTTGATCGCCGCAGCGATCAAAAGCAGGAACGGACCACCGAGCACCAGTACCAGGGACGAAAACACCAGATCCACAATACGCTTGCTAGCACTGAGGGCAAAACCGACGCGATGGCGGGCACGACTGATGAGCGGCGTCGCGTCCAGGTTGGTCACTTGCACGCGGCCCGTGTCGAATAGGCGGTAGAAACGCGGAACCAGGGAGTAATGCACCCCGGCGGCTTCCAGGTGGTCCAGAATGGCCACGATTTTTTCGGGCGGATCATCGGGGCGCGCGATGATGACCTCCCCCACGTTTTTGGATTCGATGAGCTTGGGAAGATCATCCAGCACCCCAAGGATACGGCTGCGGCCAACCTGGGCTCCCACACGATTTTGGTCCTCATCCACAAAACCCACCAGGTTCAAACCCAGGGTCGGCATGAGCAGCAGCTTGCGCTGCAAGGTGCGGCCGGTACGGCCTGCGCCAATGATCAACAGATTGCGGTGACCGATGCCACGGCGGTGGCAGGCTTGGATCCAGCGGAAGGTTAGGAAACGCCCCACCATCATGAAGATGAAGATGAAGATGAAGGCTAGCACCAGGGTGCTTCGTGATATATTTGCGGGATCGATGTGCAGTGCGAAGCGTTCGTGCCAGGCGACCGCAAACTCCATGGATCCGTCCGCTTCGATCTTGGTAGGCCGCAATAAAGCCAAGCCAGCAATCAGCAAGATAAAGGTCGCGACCACGGCTTTGGTCACCCCATAAAACTCGCGGACATTGAGCAGACTCTTGATCGGGTTGTAGAGGCCGAAGACCCGGAAGGAGATCAGACACCCAGCGACCGTCAGCGAATAGGCCTCCGCATAGTAGTGCAGGGGCACCCGATAGGTCTTGGGGGCAAAATGCTCGCGCAGAACCCAGGCCAACAAGCAAGCGGACACGACCAGAAACAGGTCCAGTAGGACCTGGCCACACATGGCTATTTCCGCAAAGTGCCGGCGGGCAAAACTCCCAGCGCTCGACGCAGGTGCACCTTCGGTTTTTAATCCGCGGACCCCTTCTGAGGAGTTGTAGTTAGGGGCGGAAGGCTGAACCATGGCTCAATGCTACCCCGAACAAAATCTGGATACACCGGTTGGAATACAAATCCGTAGGATGGGATCTTGGGGATTGTCGGTCCGGGGAGAAACGGGGTTCGGCCTAGCAATCGACCAGTGCGCCCCCTAGAATCCTGCAAAACCCGGAATTTGGCCCCTCGAAGGGAGGATCTGGCCCCCGCCAGCGCCCTTTCTGCATCGAAGCGGGAGCTGGGCGGCCGGATTGGACCAGGCTCGAGAATCCCGTTCCAGCTTCGCCACAGGCGGAGGTCCAGGCCGGTACCATTGCCTGTGCCCCTCGCCCCATTCCCCCAAACCAATCATTTTGGGACGGGGTTGGACCCTAGGGCACCCGGCGGAAGTTCGTGGACCAGCGCCGCCCGGGTAGACCTCCCTCCCCCGAACCACCTGCGAACGCCCTTGCCACGGACCCTATTTTGGTAGTTTCGGCCGGCTGCTTCGCAACGCTGAGGTAGACTCACCGCCTCCTGCCCCCAACCCAGCACCCACCCATGCGCATCGCCGTTACCGGAGCCACAGGATTCATTGGAAAGTACCTCGTTCGCCGCCTGATGAAGGACGGCCACAACGTGCGCGTACTGTGTCGCCCGGGCCGTGAGGACGCCCTGGAATTGCCCGAAGGTCACAACGTGGAGGTGCAGATTGGCGACCTTACCTATGCGGCCTCCCTGGATGGTTTTTCGAAGGACGTGGATTTCCTGGTCCACCTGGCCAGCGCCCACGACCATTTCGAGGAAACCCACATGCAACTGGTCAATGTGAAGGGCACCGAAAACCTGGTGGAAGAAGTTCGCCTCAACGGCCCCAAGAGCTTGGTTTTCGTGGTGGTTTCGTCCGCGGTGATCGGTGTCCCAGTCTACAGCTACTATCGGGATTCCAAACGTGTGCAGGAGAAGATCGTGCGCGGAGCCAGCCTCAACTGGGCCTCCTTCCGACCCACCCTGGTATACGGCAAGGGCGACCATCGCCACACGGCCCCGCTTCTGCGTAAGTGCGGCGCTCAAAAGGGATCCTATTGGATCTACCACGAGGGCGTATCCATGCTCAATCCGGTACACATCGACGACGTGATCGAAGCCCTGATGCTGTTCTTCGCCCACCCCGCCGCGCAAGAGGACGGCCGCATCTACGAGATCGCGGGCCCCGAAGGCATCTCGTTCAACGATTTTGTGGACTCCACGATTCAAGCCACCGGCGGCAAGGTCAGGCGCCGCAACATCGCCCGCCACTGGGTGCAGCGCGCCCTGTTCCTCAAGGGTCTCTTCAAGGACGTGACCAAGGAACGCCGCGGAGCGGGTTACTTTTCCCTGCACCACGACCACAACATCGAACCCGCCAAGGAAGAGCTGGGTTGGCGCCCGAGGACTTTCCAAGTAGGCATTACCGAGGTCGCCGAGGGCGATTGGTGGAAGGACGAGGGCAGGGGCGGCAAAGCCACGAGGCTGGGCACCGGCGGGGTTTGAGCGAGCCACAGGGCCCGTGTGTCCTATTGCGCACCAAAAAAAGTCATTGTCAGTCACACTGTGCCCGGAAGTGAAGCACGTTTGGCTAGAAAACTCCTCCGGTGTCTGACATCTGGTAGGTTGCTGTGTAGGACGCTCCACGTCCCTGGCCCCCTGCTGCCAACCGCCCCGGCATTTCACCATGAAGACCACCCCCCTGCTCGCCCTGGCCATCCTGGCCGGAGTCCTCGTCCCCGCCTGCGCCGAACTCGAGGGCGTCCGCACCCAAGACGAATGGCACCCGCAAGGTAGCCAACAAGTCGCCTACGATGAATACTCTGAAACCTTCACGGACGGCGCCCCGGTGGAATCCTCCGACAGCTTTACCGAAAGCGGTGTGTCCCTGGCGAATGCCCCGTCCACAAGGATCACATCCCTGGCTCTGCCCAGTGGCAACCCGGCCACTAGCGCCTTGTTGATGACCAAGTCCGTGCCCGCCCGCGTGATCTGCTTTGAAGAGTTCACCTACGACATCACCGTTGAGAACCTGACCGCCAAGCCGCTCAACAACGTGATCCTCGAAGAGCGCCTGCCCGATTCTCTCTCCATCGTGGATTCCGAACCAGCCATTCACAGCTACGAGGACGGCGTGGCCAATTGGAAATTGGGCACCTTGGAAGCCGGCGCCACGCGCACGGTCACCATCACTGGCAGGGCCCTGGCGGACGGTTTGGCCACGAGCCGCGCATTCGTCGATTACGAAAGTCCCCTCACAGCTGAAATGCGTGCGGTCTCCCCCCGCCTGTCCTTGGAAGTGACCATCCCCGAGGCCGCAATTCCCGGCGATCCTTTTGAAATTGAACTGACCTTGAACAACTGGGGTCCAGTGCCTGCCCGGAATGTGGACCTTTCCGCCCTGCTGCCCGAGGGATTGCAGACCGAAAGCGGTGAGTCCTCCGCCAAGATGGTCTTGCCCGAGTTGGCGCCCGACGCCAGCCACACCATGACCATCGCCGCCGCCGCCATCCGTCCTGGTTCCTTCGCGCCCATCGCCGAAGCCAGCATGCCGTATGGCGAGCCCATCACCGTCACCGGCTCCACAATCCAAGTCCGTGACACGCGCCTGGAGCTGACCACCACGGGCCCCGACAAGTTATTCCTGGGTCAACCGGGCAAGATCACACTCACCGTGAAAAACGCGGGGTATCTCCTGGCAAAGGATGTGAAACTGAACCAACCCATCCCCGCCGGACTCAAGCTGGACCGTGTGACCCATCCTGTCAAGCAGCTGAACAACAATCTAAGTTGGTCCCTGGGCAACATGGAACCCGGCGCAAAGTCGATCGTCACGTTCTACCTGACCCCCACGAAAGCCGGCGTCCTGGACATTTCCGCCACCGCGCAGGCCGTCATGTGCACGCCGGCAGAAAGTTCCTTCTCCGCAACCATGGAAGGCATCTCCGCCCTGCGCTTCACCGTCGAGGACCTGCAGGATCCCGTGGTCGTGGGCGAGGCTTGCAACTACCTGCTCAAGGTTCACAACCAGGGCACCGCGGCAGGTTCCAACATGGAGGTCGTGGTCACCTTGGCAGAAGGCATGCGACTCGTGCACGCCAAAGGTCCCACCGGTGGCCACACGAAAGGCAACAAGATCCTCTTCGATACGCTCGAATCACTGGATCCCGGTGCAACCGCCACCTGGCGACTGGCCGTGAAAAGCCAGCAGGCCGGCAACCTTCAATTGAGTGCCGCACTGAAGTCTGAAGTCCTGGGCCACGCCGTCGAAGTCACCCAGTCGACCCAGTTCGACGAGTGATTGCGACGCCCCGAAACTGACGCGCATCCACACAAGGCAACCCAACAAACCCGACCCCATGGGGGCCTGACATGCTTGTCCGGGAGATCCACACGGAACCCAGACGATGGTCTTCGAGCACCACTAGCGGGTGCCCTACATGTTTTCACAGCCGGCCCCAGGCGCCCATCCACCGGCGAGCTGCCGATGATTGCCTGGCTCCGTATCTCACACGTCCGCCGCGCGCAGCTGCTCGAGAATTGCGGGGTTCTCAATGGTCGACATGTCACCCTTCTGCTCCCGGCCGGCTGCGATATCCCGCAACAGACGGCGCATGATCTTGCCGCTCCGCGTCTTGGGCAAGGCGTCGGTCAAACGCACCTCGGCGGGACACGCGAGTTTGCCGATCTCGACCGCCACATGTTCCTTGAGGGTCTTCACCACGGACGCATCCTGCGTGGCGCTGCCAGCGGGGATCACAAATGCGACGATGGCTTCGCCGGTTAAGTCATCGGGGCGGCCGACCACGGCAGCTTCCACCACCAGGTCATGACTGACCAGGGCGCTCTCCACCTCCATGGTCGACAATCTGTGGCCGCTCACGTTGATCACGTCATCCACGCGTCCCAGGATCCAGAAATGTCCCTTCTCATCCCGACGCGCACCGTCACCGGGGAAATAAATGTTGCCAGGCCACTTGGACCAATAGGTCTCGCGGTAACGTTCTTCGTCACCCCAGAGCCCACGCAACATGGAAGGCCAGGGTTTGCGAATGGCGAGGAAGCCGCCTTCGTTTTCGCCCAGCTCATTGCCATCGCCATCGAGGATCGCCGCATCCACGCCAAAGAAAGGTAGCGATGCACAACCGGGGGATGTTTCGGTGATGCCCGGCAAGGGCGAGATCATGATGCCGCCGGTCTCCGTCTGCCACCAGGTGTCCACGATCGGGCAGCGCTCGCCGCCGATCTTCTTGCGATACCACATCCAAGCCTCCGGGTTGATCGGCTCACCCACGGTTCCGAGCAGGCGCAGGCTGGAGAGGTCCTTGCCGTCCACATGCTGATCGCCCCACTTCATGAACGCACGGATCGCAGTGGGCGCGGTGTAGAAGACCGAGACCTTGTAGCGCTCGATGAGCTCCCAGAAGCGGCCTTCGGTCGGAGCGTTCGGGGCTCCCTCGTACATGACCTGGGTGGCGCCGTTGGCCATGGGGCCATAGACCACATAACTGTGCCCGGTGATCCAACCCACGTCCGCCGTGCACCAGAAGACGTCGTCCGCCTTCAGGTCGAACACGTGGCGCGTGGATAGATAGGCACCCACCATGTAACCGCCGGTGGTGTGCATGATGCCCTTGGGTTTTCCGGTAGAGCCGGAGGTGTAGAGCAGAAATAGCACGTCCTCAGAGTCCATCGGCTCGGGCTCGCACACGTCGTCGACCTGCTCAAGCAATTCGTGGTACCAGACGTCGCGCTCGGCGTTCCATTTGGTCTCGTTCTCGGTGCGCTTCACGGTCAACACGGTATGCACCGGGCAATGCGCGCCGCACAGATCCACGGCCGCATCTACCACATGCTTGAGCGGCAGAACCTTGCCCCGGCGCCAGCCCCCATCGGAGGTGATCACGCCAATACAACCGCCGTCGGTGATGCGATCGGCCAGGGCCTGGGCGCTGAAGCCCCCGAAGACCACCGAGTGGATCGCGCCGATGCGGGCGCAGGCCAACACGGCCATGGCCAATTCGGGGATCATGGGCATGTAGATTGCGATACGGTCGCCCTTTTTGATGCCACGCGCCTTGAGCGCGTTGGCGAAGCGGCATACGGCCGCAAGCATTTCGGAGTAGGTGAAGGTCTTGCGGTCCCCCGGCTCGCCCTCCCAGAGGATGGCCACCTTGTCCCCATGACCAGCCTCGATGTGCTGGTCCAAGCAGACGGCCGAGGCGTTGAGCTTGCCGTCCACGAACCAGCGGGCGTTGGGGGCCTCGCTCCAATCCAAGACCTGCCCATAGGGCTTCATCCAGGGCAATTCCTTGGCAACACCATCCCAAAACACCTCGGGCTGCTCCAAGGACTGCTTGTGCAGACGCTGGTATTGCTCGATGGAGGCCACGTGGGCAGTGGCCTTGAAATCTGATGAGGGGGGAAATGCACGGGACTCACGCAATATGTTGTCAATCTTCTGGGTCATAGCTGAACTCCTTGGTTTTGGTTGCAGCGAAACCATTCTAACGGGGCCCCTGCTGGGGAACCACGAAACGACCCAAACCTGGGTCAGGATTGATATTGGGATAGAAATCTGCCCCCTATTCTGGGCGCGACCGGAAAAAAGGGAGGGCTGATCGGCTGATCCGACCCCCACTAATCCTCCCATTTCGAATTTCTTGATCAAACGAGCCCATTGCCAAAAAGCAGGCCGGAAAGGCGCAAGAAGCCCGATGGCCCGCCGATGTGCTTTCTACAACCCCACACTCCCCACCATGCTGCATCACACACCTCCACCCACACCGAACTCCAATGGCCCCCGTGCCACGGGACAAACCCACCCTGCCCAACGCGTACAGGTCATAGAACGCTGGAACCAATGGGTTCGCGTACGCTTCGACGGCTCCCCCGAAACCACCTGGGTCGACCTGGAAGAAACCCCGTACGCGACCGACCCCAAGGGCTCCCGAAAAAAGAATTCCAAAAACTAACCCCCGTACAGACCCCAGCCCCGGATAACCGGGCGTGAAGCTTGAACGTCGGAAACTCCCCCGGGGCACCCCCCCGCTCCAGGGCAACTGTTTTCGACACCGTGAATCCTCCGGGTGCCCATCGACCCCCCCCGTCGAGACTGGAGAGCCCTCGACCCGATGGTGTGAGGATTTGCGAGAAAGCACCATTCCGGCCCGTTGAAAGAATTGGATCCGTCAAAAGCCTGATTCTGGTCCGGGCCATCCCCTTCGAATGGTGCGACAACACCCGAGACCCCCGCGTTGGCTTGCCAGCGCGGGGGTCACCTTTTTTCTGCGTAAAACCCTCGACTTTGTGGCTGGAGCAAATTTCGGGCCTGGGGCCCTATACGGGGTATTCCTTTGGGCTGGCTCCGTTATGATGGGCCCATGATTCAAAGCCTCAAAATTGTCGCACGGACCCTGACCCTGCTATCCGTTTTCATTCTTCTTCTGGCCGCCCCCACCCCGGCTTCTTCCCCCTTCCAAGAAGGTGACCTCTTCGGAGAGGACCAAGGAGAAGAGGAAGAGGAGGACCTGTTCGGGGATGACGACGATCTCTTTGGTGACGACGAGCTCCCCGGGGACGGCAAGAAAGCTGCCAAGGCCCGGGAATACGACCCCAAACTGATCGAGGCCATCACGGCCCTCGAGTCGGCCCCCCACGACCCGGCCCGCCTGGAGGCCACAGCCCGGGCCGCCCTGGCCGTGGGCGAGGCGGACATGGCCTTTTGGTACGCCAACCTGGCCCTGACCCAGCTGCCCGAGATCACAAAGAACAAAAAGGCGCGGGAAAATCTGATCAAATTGCGCACCGAGATCGGCGCCCCCGGCATGACCCCCGAGGAGCTTCAGAATGAAGTCAGCCGGGAGATCTTCGACATGGCCAAGGCCTGTGAAAAGAAGAAACTCTACGCCAACGCCGCAAGCCTATTGGAGCTCTGCATCGGAACTTCCATGCAGTCCCGCGCCGAAGAGCGCCTGGAGAAGATGTTCTCCAAGAAGAAGGCCATCCAATCGCTGATCGAATCGGGCATCGACTTCGTCATCCCCGGCGGCCGCAAAGTCAACAAAAAAAAACGCAGGCAGGTCAACAAGAAAAACACAACCTGGGAAGACCCCTACGAGATCAAGGGCAAGTACTACATCGTGCGTTCGGACATGGGATACGACTACACCCATGCTTTCCTGGACGCCATGGAACAGATGAACGCTTTCTATCGCACGGTGTTCAACTACAAGGTGCGCGGCGGCACCATGCGCTCCTGCCGCATCGACGTGTACAAGAACCGTCAAGTCTTTGATGCCGTTGAGCTGGAGAACCGGGGACAACCGATCGACCCGAATGTGGCCGGTTTCTTCGTGCCAGGTGAAAACCGAGTCGCCACCTACGACCCGCGCTCCATGGGCGGCACCATCGACGACCTTTGGTCGACCCTGTTCCACGAGGCCTCCCACCAGTTCACGCGCGCGGTGCTGCCCGGCCTGCTGCTGACCTGGCTCAACGAAGGAACCGCCAGTTACTTCGAAGGGGCCTTCTTGCAGCCCGGCGGAAGCGTCGCCAAGAACCGTATCCCCAAGATGCGCCTGCGCTCCCTGTATTCCTTGCTCGGTTTCCAAAAGGGAAAGGAGGGCGAGTACATGCAACAGCGCAAGTCGCGCCCGGATGCCCCCACCCTGGAGCAGGTCATCACCTACTACCGCCCCGGCTCCTACCCGGGTGCCTATTACCCCTACGGTTGGGGTCTGGTCTACTTCTTCCACAACTACGAGGACGGGAACTCCGAGCGCATCTACTTGCCGATCTACAAGGAGTTCATGCTCACCTACAAGAGCGGCGGCGATCACGACATCAAGGCCCGCTTCGTCGAGTACTTCGTGACCAAGGCCGGCGTCTCCGGCGTCGAGACATTTGATGATTTCGAAAAGCACTGGATGACCTGGATCCGCAACCTCTATGACATGCACTACGGGGGCCCCGAGCAAGCCGCCAAACTCGTCACCAAGGGCAAACTGCAGACCAAGAACAAGAAGTACGAGTATGCTTTGGCAAGTTTCCGCTGGGCCCTGGAAAAGGACTCCAAGAACAACGCGGCGCGCATGCTCTACGCTGAAACCGCCATGGAACTTGAGCGCTGGGACCTGGCAGCATTCCACTTGCGCCAGCTCGAAGCCAGCACACGTCAGATCATCGACCAGGACAGCCCCATGCCCATGGTCACCGCCAAGACCGCTGGCGAGGTGCGCACCTATGCCCTCGACAAACTGGGCGAAGTCAACGCGCGCCTGCGCGATGGTCTGGTCGCCAGCGTGGATCAGTTCGTGACCAAGACCCAAGAGGTAGCCGAAACCTACGTGCAAGCGGACCGCCCCCTGTCCGCCCTGTACCTGCTGAAAAGCAGCGCACGCCTGGTCAATGGCGATGCGCGTTTGCTCACCGCCGCCCAGGACATCGAGCTGGAATCGGGCGTATCTCTCAAGCGTGGCTACCGCCCCCACGTGCCCGACGATCTTGAAGGCTGGTCCGCCCGCAACACGTTCAAAGCCAAGGGCGGCATTTTGAGCGCCAAAGCTGGAGGAGGTGTCAACACCGCGGTCTTTGAGGACGCCCCGCCGATCCCCTATCGCTGGGAGGTCGACATCGAGCTCGAAGACAAGAGCGACATGCCCGTGGCCGGAATCACCTTTGGTTCCACCCTGCAGGACGAACAGATGATGGCGTGGCTGGCCGACATGCGCCGCATGGCCCTGCTGATCTCCAGCCCCGACGAGGCTGGACTGATTCCCTCGGATATGGTGCGCCTGGAGAAGGCCAAGGGCAGCAAGAAGAAACCTTCGCACAAGAATGTTCACTTGGCCATCGAAGTCTACGAGGACCGCGTGATCTTCTTCGCCAACGGCGTCCAGCTGCTCGAAAAGGAAATGACCGAGTTGGAAACCCGCGGCCGCGTCGGCGTCTTCGTGGAAGGTGCCACCGCCACCTTCACCAACATGCGTCTCGAGTACTAATGTCGATACGCGGGGCCACCCTAAGCGCGCCGCCGGAACAGCGTAAAGTAACGCCCCAATCGCCCCATCAAACGCCGTGGGCTCGTGAACTCGCGCAATAGCCTTTTCGGTCGCAGATAAAAGCTGCGGTACCCCTCGCGGATCTTGCCCTCGATCTCCTCCGAAGTCATATGCTCGTTGCCTTCCAGAGCTTGGAAGCCCGTCATGGTCGCAAAATCGAAGTCGCGGGATCCTCGCAGCATCTTGTACAAAGGCGTACCCGGATAGGCCGTCACCGCGCAGAACTGCACTTGATCGGGATCCAGGCGATTGGCTAGCGCAATCGTCTCATCGGCCATCTCAGCGGTTTCTTCAGGGAAACCGATCATGCAAAAAGCTCGCGTCTGGATACCCAACTCACGACAATCCCGAAAGACCTGCTCTGCTTGATCCAAGTCGCTCAACTTGTTGCCGCAATGCAGCTCCATGATCTTGGCGTTGCCCGACTCAACCCCCAAGGAAATGTGTTTGCACCCCGCACGGGCCATCGCTTCGAGCGTGGCCCGATCCAGGGTCTTAACCGCCGTTTCGCATTGCCAGATCAGATCACTGAACCCGCGCTCGATGATGCCGTTGCATATGTCGCGCACACGATCCTTGCGGGTGGAGAAGATCGGATCGCGGAAAACGATATGCCGCAGTCCATGGTTGTTGTACAGGTCCTCGATCTCCTTGAGCACATGCTCCGGAGTTCGGAAACGGAAGCGCAAACCTTGCGCCAGGGTGTAACCACAAAAGCTGCAATCAAAGGGGCAACCCCGTGAAGACTTGACCGTGGTGACCGACCCCGCAAAACCGGGAAAGTGATACAAGGAATTGTCCAGTAGATGCCGCGAAGGGATGGGCAGGTCATCCAGGTTGCGAATCTTCGGCCGGTCCGCTTCGTGCACAACCGTGCCATCGGCCGCCAGCCACGAAAGGCCTTTCATACCCTCGAAGCCATGCCCACGCCCCACCGCAGTCACCAAACCGAGCACGCTGCCTTCCGGTTCACCGCGCACCAACACGTCCACGCCACCCTGATCAAAGATATCGTCGGGAGCATAGGTCACCTGGCTGCCGAGCAAAGCCACGCAATTCGGTCCATTGCCGCGCACCTGACTTGCCAACGCCAAGTCCGAGGTCAGCGAAGTGCTGGATGTGTCCAACACCACCACCTGAGCCTTCGAGGCCAGGATCGCCTTGCGCGCAGCAGCCGCGTCCATGCCCAATGCATCCGCGTCCAGGATCGCTACCTCATGCTTGTCCTCTTCCAACACACTAGCCACGTGGGCCAGCTCAATGGGCGGATACAACAACTCCCGGCCCACGGCCATGCCAAAGCCCCCCATCAGACCACGGCTGACGCGGAACTCGGGAGGGCTGGGAGGATTGACGAGCAGGACTCTGACCATGGGCCCAAAGGATAGCCGCCCAGGGCCTGGAAAGCCTGATCAAGTCCACAGCGAACTCCCTTGGGACCCCGATCGGACCCCTAAATGGGCCTCCTGAGTGTCCCACCCCTGATCTCCTCTCATATTAGGCCCAAAACCTTCCAGAATGCGTATTGACAGCCTCCCCGGCCCCCCCTGTAATAGGTCTTCCCCACTGGGCGCTGTGCCTTCCCCACCCTCCCTTTGGCTCGATTTTGGCCCTCCTCACGGAGCCCTATGACAGAGCCTTTGGCCCAGCGTCCCAACATTCGTCTTTGGACGAAACCCCTTCGGAAGGCTCTCTAGCGTCCCCCCGCCAGAGAGCCTTCCCCTTATATCAACTCGTAGGATTCAGAGGATTCTCCCCGGTCACCACAAATGGCAAGCCCCGCTAGCCGTTGGTGATAGCTCGCTCGAATCCTCACGGTAATCCGAGGTCAACGCAGCCCGCGCTGCAGTAAACTGGCTCCCCCGGACGCCCCAGCATTTCCCCCGGCGTCCCAAAAACTATGAAGCAACCCCTCAAGGTATGCATATTCGGCGGCGATGGTATCGGCCCCGAAGTCACGACCCAAGCTGTCCGCGTCCTAGAAGCCGTCTGCGAACGCTTCGACATCGCTCTTGAAGCCACCAGCTACCCCTTCGGCTCCAGTAGCTTCCGCGAAACGGGCGTAGCCTTCCCCGAAGCCAGCCGCGCCGCCGCCGCCGAAGCCGACGCCGTCCTGATGGGATCGGTAGGCGACCCCGCCTTCGACCACCTGCCCCCCATGGAGCGCCCCCAACGCTGCCTGCTCGACCTGCGCCAACTGCTCGACGCCTGGGCCAACCTACGCCCCGCCCGCATGAGCGCCGGCCTGCTCGACTGCTCCCCCCTCAAAGCCGATCGCGTACAAGACCTGGACATCCTGGTGGTCCGCGAACTGCTAGGCGGCCTGTACTTTGGCAAGCCCCGCACCCGCACCGGCGAGCCCGGCGACCAAACCGCCCTAGACTCCATGGTCTACCACGAGTCCGAAATCGAACGCATCGTGCGCCTCGCCTTCGAACTCGCCCAAGGCCGCCGCAAAAAACTCTGCAGCGTAGACAAGTCCAACGTGCTCGAATGCTCACGCCTCTGGGAAGAGATCGTAGCCCGCATCGCCCCCGAATTCCCCGAGGTCGAAGTCAGCCACCTCTACGTGGACGCCTGCTGCACGGTCCTAGTCACCGACCCCACAGACTTCGACGTCATCGTCTCCAGCAACCTCTTCGGCGACGTACTCTCCGACCTGACCGCCGGCCTCTTGGGCTCCCTCGGAGTCCTCCCCTCAGCCTCGGTCGGAGGCCCCACCTCCCTCTTCGAACCGGTGCACGGCTCCGCCCCCGACCTGGCCGGCCAAAACATAGCCAACCCCATGGCCGCCATCCTCAGCGCCGCCATGCTGCTGCG
>JAAETM010000113.1 GCA_024228395.1 bacterium
ACGATGGGCGCATTGGGATCGTGCTGCGGTGGCTGGAGGTTTTGGGGGTCACCGAGGGGTCTTTTGAGGAGAACAACTTGAGCCTTGTGGGAGAGCTCGACGTGGGCGCGTTGCCCCCATTCTTGGGCAATGGGGAGAAGCGCCAAGCGGACCTGAAGGGGCTCTTGACCATGGTGCGTTTCGCCGGAGAGTCGCAGGTTTGCAGGCGAGCCTCCTTGGCCGAGCACTTCTCCCTGGACTCGAGTGGAGAGGTTTGCCCCGCATGCGATGTGTGTCATGACAGCGAAACCTACTTGGAGGCAAAGCATGGACCGCGTGCCTTGGCAGTGGACCCGGTTGGGGAGTTCTCCTCGGTGCGGGATGGCAGCGGGTTCTCCCGGGGGGACTGGGTAGAGGTCGGGCGTCATATGGGCCAGGTCGTACGCGTGGAAGGTCGAGGCTCCCAACAGGTGTTGTGGGTCGAAGGCGCTGCAGACCTGAAGCGCCGGCGTGTGGATCCCCGGCAGCAGTGCGTGCGCAAACTGCCGCCGGGCTCGTCGTCCTAGCTGGTCGCGGGGCAGTTAGAGATCACGAATGTGGCGCGCACTCGTTGCCGGTGTTGCGGAAGCATCGGACTTCAAATTCAA
>JAAETM010000114.1 GCA_024228395.1 bacterium
ACCTCCGGAAGTTCTGTTCGGCTGGAGCTCAGCAACGCTTGCATGAGCCTTGGACTCGGGGATTGTGTGCCCTTGGATCTGACCCAAACCTATTCGGGGCCGACGGGTGTCAGCGTCATTCTGCAACCGCGATTTTTCCAAGTGGTCACGCGCGTCATTCCGGATCGAATGCCCGCCGATGCTCGCATCACGATCCTGTTCGATGCCACCATGGCCGACTCCAACGGTGATCCGGATCCTGCCGCTGCCCTGTCGGCGAACGGAGCATGGAGCACGGACATAAGCAACCTGCCCGGCGGCGCCTGGGACTTTGTGCGCTTTGAGGTGTTCTTCGAACTGGATGTTTCCGGCGATGGCTGGGGTCTTTTCGATCCCCTACCGGATCTGCGCTACCTCAACTTCGGCTTCGATCAACGGCCGTAGCGGGGATACGGTGTCAGGCACGATGTCACCACTAGGGGTGGGTTCAGTCGCTGACATGTGCGTCAGCCCCCACGAACGTCGCCGTTCGAGGGGGCTGTTTGTTTGGGAACGTTTCTGGTGACGCTAGCGAATCGCCACTGGGGGAACCCACCCGCTACGGCATCTCCGGCCCGGCTCCGCCCGGGGCCTGCGTGCCTTCGCTGATGGGTCCCCGCCTCTTGACTTGACTAGGGCACGAGGACTCGGGCCAAGACAGCTCGGAACCCGAGGTGGCTGAGCGAATAACTAGGACTGAAACTGTGCCGGTACGCGGAGCGGCAGTAGACGGAGGCGTAGTACCAACTTCCACCACGGAGGACGCGGCTCGGGCCGCCGGTCACAAACGGATCGGTGACCGCTGCTGCACCATAATCCGAGTAGGAATCGAGGCACCACTCCCAAACGTTGCCGTGCATGTCGTACAGGCCAAATGCATTTGCTGAATAACTCCCCACGTCAATCGGCCCCCAAGTGCCACAAGAGCTGTTGCTGTGATAGCTGTAGTCAAAACGAGCGTCCGCGCAAAAGAGATCCGAACCCACGTTGAACTCCGTGGTCGTTCCTGCGCGGCACGCGTATTCCCACTCAGCTTCGGTCGGCAAGCGATACTCGTAGCCAGTTGCTAGGTTCCCCGCTGCCATCTCTTGCGCGGTCAAGGCCGTACAGTACGCGCGGGCATCGTTCCAGCTGACTCTCTCCACCGGCAAGTTTGGGCCGGAGAAGAGTGACGGATTCGAACCCATCAACGCCTGGTATTCCGCTTGGGTCACCTCATGCGCTCCCATCCAAAATGCTTCGCTGATAGTTACGTTGTGAACTGGCTGAGTGTTGAAATATCCCCAATACGGAGCCCCCGAAGCCGCATTCGACCCCATGTCAAACGACCCCGCCGGGATCGACACCATGCCTGCAATCGGAACAACCGGCGCAAGAGGGAACGTCACGCTCAAACCATTCGAAAAGTTCGAAGCACCTTGGGCGGAAGGAGTGTCTCGGTGCCACACCTGAAAGTGCCAAGTGGCTCCGCTCATGATCATGATCGGCGGAGTACCTGGGATCGTATCCGGCACGTCGAAGCCGCTGCCCGTTGACGAGGTACCGGCCAAGTTCTGGAAGACACCGGAGCTGTCAAAGTGCCCCACTGAGTTCGAAGGGCTACCAGCAATGTTGTACCGGAACATCTGTGCCGTTCCCGTGCCAACAAGGCATAACACTCCGTTGCTAACGGTAACCCCTGACGTCGCCTCATTACCAGCCAGGAAGTAGGCCAGTTCACCAGGCACCCCCTGGGTCACCTCCAGGTGCAGGTCACTACCCACACCACTGCCAAACGCACCCGTCAAGGTCGTGGGCTGGCCCGTTGAGTTGTTCGTAACATTGCAAAACGACGTGCCCGTGTTTTGCGCGATTGCTCCAGAGGCCAAGGCCAGGGCTAGAGCGGGAATGGTTGATTTGAGTTGGAGCATAAAGGGAACCTTCTGGAATTCAAAAAAGATGGCAGGAAACGGCGCACAAGGCCACCAACACAATGGCTCGTGAAGCAATTGTGCACGAAGGACCAAGATACTACACCACAATTTACGCATCACGCATCACGCAACACGCAACACAAAGGCACTGAACTCTGTGCCAAGTCGGGACAGCCCCCCCCTCACATACCCAGCCCAAGCAACACTACATCACCAATCGAAACGCACGCCGCACTCGCTCCTGACTTGCAGCCGAGAAACCTTGCCTCTCCGCAACCTGTTACCAGTCCCTTACCCCAGTCGAGACCTCTGCCAAAATCTTGGCGATGCGCCTTCCGTCCAAACGAATATAGGGGGCCACCTCCCGCAACAAGTCTAGGTCTTGAGCATTGTCCGATTCCAAAATGTTGAGCTTCAGCCCGGTTCCAAGCGGATCGGGATTCATCGCGGGGATACGGTGTCAGGCACGATGTCACCACTACCGGCCGGAACCTCTGGCTTGCTCCACGATTTGGGCCGGTAGTGGTGACATCGTGCCTGACACCGTATCCCCGCTGCAGTTAGAATCCTGGGCATGTCATCCGCGAGTTTGCCCTTCACTTCACCCTGGTTGCTGGCCCCCATGGAGGGGGTCACCGATCCTGTGTATCGAGGCCTCGTTCTCGGATTGCACACGCCTGAAAACCTGGGTGGGGCCTTCACGGAGTTTCTGCGCATCAGCCAGAGGCCGGCTAAGGTTGACGAGGTCACGCGGCACCTGGGAACCGACTCAAGCCCCATCCCCGTGGGCCTGCAGCTCATGGGATCAGACCGGGTACGCATGGCCGAGAGTGCGCGCTCAGCGGTTCATGCCGGCGCGGCCCTGGTGGACATCAACTTTGGCTGCCCCGCCAAGGGCGCGCTGAAAGGCAGTGCAGGTTCCTCCATGCTGAAAGACCCCGATTCCGTGCAGGCCATGGTGGAAGCGATCGCCACCGCGGTGGCCGACGAATCCGGCGGGCGTGTCCCGGTCACGGCAAAGATGCGCGCGGGATACAACGACGCGAATTCCGTGGCCGCTCTGGCAAAGGCCGTAGAACAGGGGGGCGCCAAACTGCTCACCGTGCACTGCCGAACGCGCGCGGAGGGGTATTGCCAGGAAGTGGATTGGACGCGCTTGCAGACCGCAGCGCAGGCCGTGTCGATTCCGGTTTGTGCCAACGGGGGTATCGAGCAGCATGGGGACCTGGAGCGCGCCCGAATAGAAACGGGGTGTGCTTATGCCATGATCGGGCGCGCGGCCCTGGGCAACCCTTGGATCTTCTCGGGCGAGAGCGTTTCAACCGGGCGCTGCGCCCGCTTTTTGATCGATTATTGGGAGGCCATCGCAGCCAGTCCCAAGGGCACGCAACGTGGGGCCCACGGCAAGATCAAACAGCTACTGCGGATTTGGACGGCCGGGGAGTTGATTCCCGATGGGGCCGCGCGGTCCACGTGGTTGCGGGAGAACGATCCCGCGACCCAGTTGCGTCGGCTCTACGGTTTGCTTGCCTGAAGTCGACAATGTCGACTTCTACTTGCCCTTGAGCAATTCCTGAATAGCTCCCAAACCACCAAGGGCGGAGCTGGATTCGAAGGGCATGAAGACCGTCTTGCTGCCATCGCTGCTGGTACCGACTTGGCCCAGCATCTCCAAGTACTTGACGGCGATGCGGTATTCGGAGCTGTCCATCTTGGTATCCGCCAAAGCTGCGTTGACCATTTCCAACGCCTTGGCTTCGCCTTCGGCAACGGACATGCGAGCGGCAGCTTCACCTTCAGCTTCAAGAATGGATGCTTGCCTCGAACCTTCTGCCCGGGCGATTTCTGCGCCACGCTCACCTTCTGCACGCAGGATTTTGGACTGCTTGACGCCTTCCGCTTCCAGGATGGCTGCACGGCGATCGCGTTCCGCGGTCATCTGCTTTTCCATCGCCTCGCGAACGGTTTCGGGGGGTTGAATGTCCTGCAACTCCACGCGGTTGACCTTCACGCCCCACTTGTCCGAAGCGTCGTCGAGGACTTGGCGCATCTTGCCATTGATCTCATCGCGAGAGGTCAGGGTCGAGTCCAAGTCCAAGTCGCCGATGATGTTACGCAAGGTGGTTTGCGCCAGCTTCTCGAGGGCGATCGGTAGGTTGGCGATCTCATAGACAGCGCGGTTGGGATCGGTAATTTGGTAGTACAGAAGACCGTTCACACCGATGACCACGTTGTCCTGGGTAATGACCTGCTGGCGCGGGAAGTCGAGCACCTGCTCACGTAAATCGACGCTCTTGCGCTTCACGTAAGTGGTCATAATTTCGCCATCGTAGCCTTCCGTAACCACGCGCCAATCCAGTGCGCGGCACTTGTCGACCACCGGCCAGATGATATTGATACCCGGGTTGAGGGTGCGGTGGTAGCGACCGAAGCGTTCGATCAAAATCACGTTGGCTTGCTGCACGGTTTTGAGGCCGATGAGCCCCATGATGACCACGAAGGCGAGCACGATAAGGGCGATGATTACTGCGGGATGGTCCATGGGACTCCTTATAAAATGGGTGTGCGGTTACTCGGTTGGCGTCGGCAAGGGGGCCGACTCCACAATCAGTTTGTTGCCATCGACTCCGATGACTGTGGCTCTTTCCTCTACCTGGAGGTCACGACCATCCTGCGCCTGAATGCGCCACATTTCTCCGCCGATCTTGGCCAGAGCGATGCACTCCTCCGAATCCACTTCCGCGATCTGGACTTTGGTTCCCACGAAACGATCCGTATTGGAATCAGCATCGGTTCCACGACTCATCCGCAGAACGAAAGGTCGAACCAAAAAGAGGGAAGCAAAAGAGACGACTGTCACAATCCAAATCTGAGTCTGGAAGTTATGCACCCCAGCTAGATCCGCACCTGCGGCGACAAAAGCCCCCACAGCTAGGCATCCCAGCACGAATCCGGAGGTGAGCATTTCGAGGATCACAATGGCAAATGCAAGTAGCACCCACAGGTGCCAGCCCTGCCATTGACTCCAATCGATTGCGGCCAGGCAGGTCACGCTACGATCGAGCAGATTTGATGCGTTGAACATGGGGAGATTGTACGGAATTCAGGGGTCCTGACTCCAATGAGGTGCCATTCGCCTGCTAAACCAATGAATTCACAAGAAGCTGGGCAAAAAGCTGGTGCAATTCGGGGCTGGCGCCATGTGGCGGTTTCAACGGGGATACGGTGTCAGGCACTGTATCCCCGTTGCCTACAGGTCGCGTACGAACTGGGCTAACACGCCGGCGCCAAAGCCGGTGGCGCGGCCTTTCACAAAGGCTGGTCCCGCCAGGTCCACGTGGGCCCATTTGGCTTTGGTATCCGCCAGATGGCTGTACACGAACTGGGCGGCGCAGGAAACCTGGGCATTCATGCGGTCGGCAACCGAGTTGCGCATGTCCGCGACCTGGCTGACAAACTCCTTGCGGTAGAGCTCGGGGGCAAAGGGCATGGGGTGCAGTAGGTTGCCGCTCAAGCGGCCGGCGGCCACGAGCTGCTCCTCCAATTCGGGGTCGTTGCTGACCACGGAGGCATGCATCTTTCCAGTGGCCACAAGCTGGGCTCCGGTCAGGGTTGCCGCGTCGACCACGATGTCCGCTTTGACCTTGCGCGCGGCGTAGCTCACACCATCGCCCAGCAGCAAGCGCCCTTCCGCATCGGTGTTGTTGATCTCAACCGTTTTGCCGGAGTGCATGGTCAGGATGTCATCCAACCGGTACGCATCGGGGCCGATCGAGTTTTCCGCCAGACAAAGAAGCGCGGTCACGCGGCGTTTCACACCGGTTTGAACCAGCTCGAGGAAAGCGCCCAAAACAGCCGCGGAGCCGCCCATGTCGGACTTCATACCGGACATGGAACCACCGACCTTGAGGGACAAGCCACCCGTATCATAGGTCACGCCCTTGCCAACCAAAGCCACGTGCGGGCCCTTGGCCCTGCCCTTGGGTTTGTAGCTGAGAACGAGCAGGCGCGGCTGCTCGGGAGCGGTGCGCCCTACCCCGTGAATGCCGCCCAAACCAGCGGCTTGCAGCTTGGCTCCGGTGATGGCGGTCTTGGTGACGCCCTCCATTCCCCTGAGCATTTTCCAGGCTTCCTTCTGGAAGGAGGCAGGGTTCAACTCAGCGGCGGGCATATCGACCAAACGGGCAACCTCGCGCACATTTTCAACGCGCGTCTTGACGATCGCATTGGCCTTGATCGGCTTGTCGTCCCCGTCGATGGCGAGCATCTTGAGGCTGGCCTTTTCCTTTTTTCCACTCTTGGCACTGTACAAGGGCAAGGCGCGGGCCACTGCTGCGGCAGCAGCCGGGTAGTGTTCGGGGTCATCCAAAACCAGCAGAACCGCCGCGGAGCCCTTGCGCCCGGTGCTCGATTGGGCGACCACATTGAAGATGGCGCCCGCTCGGCTGGGGGCGTTGTAGCGGGACAGGCTGTCGGGCAGCATGCCCACGGCCAGCTTGCGCGGCTGGACGCCGGTCAAGGTGCCGGCGGCGGCGCCCATGTCCCCAGGCTTCAGTTCGGTGACCAAATCCACGGAAAGGCGCATGAGTTCCTCGGGCAGTTGGTCCAGGAACTCGCCCTTCTCCAATACGGATTGGGGGGCGACGATGAGCAGGTGCGATGCGCCCTTGAGCAGGGTCGGAATCGAGGTGGCGTACTGGATGCGTGTCATGGCAGGCAAGATAACGACCGGGAGGGCAACAGGCACGGGACTTCTCTCCTGATGGCGTGATTTACTCCAAGCCGGCTGGAATCAAACGGTTTCGTGACCTGCCGGGGGTCAAGACTACGCTGGCACCCTGTTATACTCCCGCCCCCACCCTGCCCGAATCGATCGAACCCTGCCTTCTATCCATGACTTCCTGGAACCCCACCGACAGCGCGCGTCTATTCCACGTGGTCGAATGGGGCGACGGATATTTTCGGGTGGGCGAAAATGGCAATGTATTCGTGACGCCGGGGGGGAATCCGCCGGGCTCGATCGACCTATTCGAGCTCGTCGGTCAAATCCAAGCACGCGGCGTACAGGCGCCCATGCTCATTCGTTTCGATGGCATCCTCCGCAATCAAGTGTGCCGCATGCACGGTGTCTTCGACCATGCACGCAAAGAATTCGGCTACGGTGGAATCTATCGAAGCATCTTCCCCATCAAAGTCAACCAGGACCGTCATGTGGTAGAAGCCTTGCTTGGGGAGGGACGCAAGCACGGCATGGGTTTGGAGGTGGGCAGCAAGCCCGAGTTGATCGCCGGCATTGCACTGCAAGCGGGCGAAGGGTCCCTACTCATTTGCAACGGCTACAAGGATCGAGAGTACGTGGAGATGGCCATCCTCTCCTCCCAGATTGGAATCACTGCGATCATCGTGGTCGAGAAACTCACCGAGGTTCAAACGATCATCGACGCCCATAAGGCCCTCGGCATCCGGCCCGTGATCGGTGTGCGCTGCAAATTATCATTCCGCAGCTCCGGTCGCTGGCAGGATTCGGTTGGGGATCGATCCAAGTTCGGCTTGACCTCCGAAGAAATCGTGCACACGGTGAACCTGCTGCGCAAGAACGACATGCTCGATTGCCTGCAGCTGCTGCATTTTCACATCGGCAGTCAGATCTCACACATTCGGTCGATCAAGCAGGCCATGAACGAGTCAACCCAGGTCCTGGTGGGTCTGCAGGGCATGGGGGTAAATATCCAATTCTTTGACGTTGGCGGCGGTTTAGGGGTGGATTACGACGGGTCCAAAACGGACGCGGATTCATCGCGCAACTACTCCCTGCAGGAGTACGCGGACGATGTGGTTTGGGCTCTCAAGGACTGTTGCGACAAGAATGACATCGCCGAGCCCACGATCCTCTCCGAGTCGGGCAGGGCCGTGGTCGCGCAGCATGCCGTGTTGATCGGTGAGGTGGTCGGTGTCACTTCGCTCTCCAATGGCGATGGCGCGGACTTGGCCTGCGATGAAGACCTGGACGACACGGTGTTGTTCATGCAGGAGGGCATGGCGGATATCAACGCGAACAATTATCAATCGCGCTATCACGACGCCAATCAATTGCGTGAGAAGGCACTCACGCTTTTTCGCACTGGGCACCTGTCGCTCGCCCAACGCGCCCTCATGGAGCGGTGCTATTGGAAGACACTTGAGGACGTCCTGACGGTAGGCCTGACCCAGGATTTCATGCCCGAGGAGATGGAGCACCTGGAAGAGGCCATGGCCGACATGTACTTCGTCAACTTCTCGATCTTCCAATCCTTGCCAGATGCCTGGGCGATCGAACAGCTATTTCCCATCATGCCGGTGCATCGCCTGGACGAGAAGCCCGAGCGCAAAGCGGTGCTCGCGGACCTGACCTGCGACTCCGATGGAAAGCTGGCCCGCTTCATCGACAAGCGTGGGCAGAAATCGATCCTTGAAGTGCACCCCGTTCGCAAGGGCCAGCCCTACCTCATGGGATTCTTCCTGGTGGGCGCTTACCAGGAGATCCTGGGCGACATGCACAACCTCTTTGGGGACACAAATGTGGTGCACGTGGATTTGGACGCCAAAGGAAAACCCAAACTGACACAAGTGGTTGGCGGGGAGAAGGTCGGTGAGCTGCTCTCCTATGTGGAGTATTTCGAGGACGACCTGCTGCGTAGCTTGCGCCATCACGTGGAAAGAGCCCTGGAGAAAGAGCGCATGAGTTACGAGGACTCTGCCCGCTTTTGGGCTCGCTACGAAAGTGCCCTCCGGGGTTACACCTACCTGACACGCTCCTAGCCCGGATATTTCATGAAGACGTGCCCCAGGCACAGCAACTCGGTTCCTGGCAGGGCTTTACGGATTTTGACCCCGCAGGCAATGCGGTAGCATTGTCGAGGAAGGCAAAATTCGGAAAGTCCTGTCAGGGGGCGAGAGGGGCCCGAAGGGGCCCGTTTGCGAAGCCTGGGGTGCGTGTTCATGAAATATCCGGGCTAGTGGATCGCCCTTGCTGGGCCTTCAGAACGGCCCGTATTGAATATTGGGAGCAAATCAGGCCCGTCTGAGGCCAAAAATCCGGGCTGCCCCTTTCCAGGGGAACGAGCGGAGGGTGCAATAGCGGCCTTCCCCCCCCTGAACCTCACCGAATCGAATCGTGAAAATCCAAGACGGCCTGCTCGTTCTCCTCGAATACACCCTGCGCGACGCCAACGGCGAAGTGGTCGAAACCAGTGCCGATGACGGCCCCATGGAATACGTGCATGGTCAAGGCGATCTGCCGGAGACCATTGAAGCCAACCTCTTCGGCCAAGAGCGCGGGCATGAATTCAAAGTCACCTTGCCCGAAGGCGAGGCCTACGGCGATTACAACCCCGATGGGCTCATCTCCGTGCCCCGCGACAGCTTCCCCGCTGAAGCAGAAATCGAAAAGGGCGATTGGATCGAAATCGAGATTACTCCCGGCGACGAAGATGGTGCTCCGGTCGAAGACGCCGAACCCGAGCTCATGGAAGCCAAGGTCATTGAGGTGTCCGCTGAAGCGGTTTCCCTGGACGTCAACCACCCCCTCGCGGGACAGGCGGTCACTTTCGAAATGAAGGTGCTTTCCGTCGAAGCCCTCGACCAGGTCACAGAGGGCGAAGCCAACTGAGCACAGCCTCGAACCACAATTCAGAAACGCGCCGTCGCAAACCCTGGCTTGCGACGGCGCGACTGTTTGCATGGACTTGGAGAGCATTCGCAGACCGCGGATCTGGCGCAACAAGAAACAAGTGTGAACATGTCACCAAGCAGGGTTCCCGCCAGCGCTGCGCCCCCCCCTGAGTCTCTTGTTCAAAAAAACTGTGTTACGCGGGAACTTCTGCCGGACGATCGGCTCAAAGGTAAAATCCGGGAATTCCTATGAATCACATCTTATCCCATTGGCCTCGCCTGCTGCTCCCCATGCTGCTAGCGGCCTGCCAAACGCCGACAGCTTCCAAACCTGCTCCGCTCCCTCCCAGCGAGCTGGGCTCCCAACAGGACTCGCTCCAAGAGCCCGAGAGTGCCCCGCGCCACCAAACGGCCCCCCAGCACGAGGCCGGACAGCCATGGACCATGGCGCAGGTCCTCGAACGAATTTCCAACCACAATCCCGACTTGGTTCGAGCACGTGCCGGGTTGCAGCAAGCGCAAGCTGGCGTTCAGATGAGTCGAGCCTCGTACTGGCCTGAACTTTCACTGGGCTTACAATTCGCCTCAACCGACAACCCTGGACAGGCTTTCGGCGTGCTTCTAAATCAACAGCGATTGAGCCTGGGTCCAGGTTTTGATGCCACGCCTGGCATCACGGAGAACTGGAGTAAGGAACTGCGCGTGGACTGGTCCCTTTGGAATCCTGAAAGAGCTGCCCGAAGCGATGCCGCCCAGGCCGCGCAATCTGGAGCCCAAGCCATGGTGTTGCACGTGGATCAAGGATTGCGAAATGCGGGAGTTCAAGCATGGTTTGGTTTGCTGGCCGCACGCGCTCTAAAAAAAGTCCAGGACGAGAGCATCCTGGTGGTGCAAGGGCGCCTGCAGAAAACTCAAAAACGCATGGAACTGGGAGCCGCTCTCAAAGCCGATGTGCTGCGCTTGCAAGGGCGTCTCGCCCAGGCACAACAAAATGCTGCGGGTGCTGACCTTCGAGTGCAAACAGCGAGCTCGGGTCTGAACCGTTTGATGGCGCGCCCCCCCCAAGCCCCCCTGGAGTTTCAACAGGACCCGGAGTGGAACGCGCCAGGACAGTCCCCCGACGGCAAGGTTCTGGACACGCTCATCTCCATGGCATTGGAACAGCGCAAGGACCTTCTGGCAGCCCAACAAAACGTGCGGCGTTTGCAACACGAGGACGCGGCCTCACAGCGTTCGGGTAGACCGCGTATTTCAGCCTTTGGCGCCTACAACGTGGACGGACACGATCTCGGGCTGGATACCGACCTTGATTCGTACATGCTAGGGGTTGGCTTGCACCTGCCACTCTCCAAACGAACCCCAGCGCGCCGAACCGCTTCGAGAGCCCAACTGATGGGCGCGCGCGCTGAGCTGCACAGCCTTTTCCTGACAATCCAAAGTCAGGTCAGCGACGCCCAGGAGAACCTGCGCGTGGCTCGCATTCAACTTCAGCTCTCCTCCTCTGCGGTGGCGACCGCCGAGGAGGCCTATCGCATCATCGCTGAGGCCCAAGATGCGGGCGGCGCCACCGTCACCGATGTACTTGAGGCCGAGGACGCGCGTCGTCAAGCCCGCGTGGCCCAAGTTGCAGCAAAGTACTACGTTCAAATCGCGCAAGCCCAGTTGGCCATGGCCATCGGCACCCCCTGGTAACCCCCATGCAGATCCTTCTTAGACGTGCTTTCATCCTGCTGCTATTCGGTCTTCTGATCGTGGCCCTGCTCAAGTTCCAGGGAAAGATCTTCCGGGCGAAGCACGACCTTTATGGGGTACCGGCCCTGCCCATGTTGGAAGCTGGAGCCAATACGGCCACTGCCAGCCGCGCGACCTTGCCGCAGTTCCAGGTCTACCCCGGGTTTGTTGAACCGGTAGATCCCGCCCACATTTCGAGCAGGGTGATGGCAACCGTGTTGAGCGTGAGCGCCCGGGAGGGCGATACGGTCAAAGCTGGGGAGCCGCTCATTCGCTTGGACGACCAGGCGGCCCGTGCGCGCTTGGCGCAAACCCGCGCCAACCTGCAGACCACGCAAGCGCAAGCCTTGCAAGCCAAGCTGGCTTTCGACCGTGCTCAACAACTGCACAAGGCAGACGCTCTGACGGCACAGGAGTGGGAGAGCGCGAGGGCAGGCAAGGACACCACCCAGGCCATGGCGGACCAGGCCGCCGATGCTATCACCGAGGCGGAAACCGCCCTCTCGTGGCACACCCTGCGGGTACCTTTCGATGGGCAAGTCCTCAAACGCCACGCGGACCCCGGCAGCCTGGCGAGTCCAGGACAGCCACTGATCCAGGTCTACCGTCCGGAGCGCTTGCGCTTCAGCGTGGCTGTACCCGAATCCCTGACCGCGCGCTTCCAAGTCGGACAAGCCTTGAGGATCAACTTTGGAACGCAGGATCATGCGGCTTCCCTCGTTCGCATCCTACCCTCTGCGGACCCGCGCACGGGCACGGTGATCTTGCACCTGAACTTGGATTCCTCCCAAACCCTGCTGCCTGGCATGCTGGGACGCTTGCAGGTTTCGGTGGGAGAGCGAACCGCCCTTGTGATCCCGGCGAATTGTGTTCGTAGCGTGGGGCAAATCGAGAGGGTTTCCCTCGTGCGCGAAGGTCGGGTTTCACCCGTTACGATTCGCACGGGAAAGTCGCACAATGACTTGGTTGAAGTTCTAACGGGTCTTTCAGAGGGCGAAGAGGTGCTGATCCCGTGAGCCAACTAGAAGAAAACCAGGAGATCAGCTCCTCGCTGTCCACCCGCATTGTCAGCGCGTTCCTGAACAGCAACTTCTCGGTGTTGCTAATTCTCATGTGCGTGGCCATGGGGTCGGTGGCCCTCTTGGCCACACCGCGGGAGGAGGACCCCCAGGTCATCGTCCCCTTCGTGGATATCTTCGTGGAGACGCCCGGAGTTTCGGCACTCGAAACACGAACCCTTGCGGCGGAACCCCTCGAACGCTTGCTCATCGAGATCCCAGGCGTGGAGCATGTGTATTCAACCTCATGGCCCGATCGCGCCATGGTCACGGTGCGTTTTGAAGTGGGCGAGGACCGGGAAAAGGCCCTGCTCAACGTCTACAACAAACTGCGCTCCAACAAGGACCGCGTGCCGCCCCAGGTCCAGAACTGGATTATCAAGCCCGTCGAAATCGACGATGTTCCGGTCCTCGCCTTGACCCTGTATTCGTCTGAAGGCGGGGACGATACGCTGGTTCGCTACGCGGATGAATTGGCCGCGCGACTGCAGAAAGTCGACAATTTGGGCCGGGTACAGGTGCACGGAGGGCAGCGACGTCAGGTCCGCATTCAGTTGGACCCCGTGCGTCTGCGCGCCCGCAACCTGTCCGCGATCGCCGTCATGCAGGCCCTCGGCGAAAGCAACCGAAATGCTCGCACGGGGTCCCTGGAAGAACCCGGTCGCGTAAAAGTGGTCGAGGTCGGGCCCTTCCTGGAAACCGCACAAGACCTGGAGAGTTTGGTCATCTCCATGGCGGATGGGCACCCCATCTTCTTGAGGGATGTGGCCCAGGTCCTGGATGGTCCCCGGGAACCCGACAGCTATACCAGGGTCATTTTTGGCCCCGCTGCGGCCGCCGTCGATGTGGGTGACAAGGTCCAACCGGCCGACATCGATGGGCGCTTTCGCAGCGCGGTGACGATCTCCATCGCCAAGCGCAAGGGCACCAACGCTGTTGTCGTGGCCCAGTCCGCACTCGAAGAATTTCAAAACCTGCACCGGGAATTGCGTCCCGCGGGCGTGAAGTACCTCGCGACCCGCAACTACGGTGTGACCGCCAACGAAAAGGTCAACGAGCTGGTCGGGCACCTGCTGATCGCCGTGGGCACGATCGTTGTTTTGGTCGGGGCCAGCCTCGGTTGGCGCAGTGCCTTCGTGGTCGCCTTGGCCGTGCCGCTGACCCTGGCGATCACCCTATTTGCGGATCTTTTGGTGGGCTACACCATCAACCGCGTGACGCTCTTCGCGCTGATCCTCAGCCTGGGTCTGATCGTGGACGACCCGATTGTGGACGTGGAAAACATCCACCGCCACCTGTCCATGGGCAAGCGGCCACCCAAGCAAGCCACCCTGCGCGCCGTGGACGAGGTGCGACCTCCGGTGATCCTGGCGACCCTGGCGGTGATGATGTCGTTCCTGCCCATGTTCTTCGTTTCAGGCATGATGGGGCCGTACATGGCGCCCATGCCCTTCAACGTGCCCGTGGCCATGTTCCTCTCCCTGGTGGTGGCCTTCACGGTCACGCCCTGGGCGACCTATCACCTGCTGAAGAATCACGTCAAGCCGGGAACCCACGAGGACGAGAACCAAATCGAAGGACGTTTCCTTCTGGCCTATGCCAGGGTCTCGCGCTTCTTCGTGGAGAGCCGCGTGCGCACCTACGCCATGTTGACGGTTGTCACGCTTGCATTCTTTGGCTCGGTGGGCATGGCGGCCTTCGGAATGGTGCCGCTCAAGATGCTGCCCTTCGACAACAAGAGCGAATTCCA
>JAAETM010000115.1 GCA_024228395.1 bacterium
GAGGTAACCGACCCCGACCCTGGGCCGGCCATCGTGATCGAGGTGGGGCAAGCAATCCGGGTTGTGGTCGAGCCCGACTTTGAACCCGGGCACCTGGTCAGGGTGGTCAGGGCGCTCTCCGAGCCATGCTAAGCATACCTTCGCAGGTGTCGATCTTCGCCTGCACGAAGGCTGTTGATTTCAGGAAGCAACATGACGGACTCTTCGCGATTGTGCAAAACGAGTTGAAGGAGGATCCAATGGACGGGTCACTGTACATCTTCCTCAACCGTAGGCACGATCGTATCAGGATCTTGGTGTGGGGTTGCAACGGCCCATGGCTTTTCTACAAGCGCCTGGAGAAGGGCACGTTTGAAAAGCTGAGTGCGGGAACTGAATCGAAGCTCGTGATGACACGGGCAAAGTTGGCCATGCTGCTCGACGGATTTGCGCTGGAAAAAGTAAAGAAGCGCAAACATTTTGCGAAGGAGTTTCGTCTAAAAGATGGAAGCACTTCGCACGATGTCGACCCAACCCAAGCAACACTCCAATCCCCTTGACGCGCTGTCGGCGATCATCGTGGAGATGGCCCAAACCATTGAGGTGCAACAGTACCGTATCGCTGATCTTTCGCGTCGTGTGTTTGGCAAGAAGAGCGAGAGACGGTCGGGTGAATCACAATCTGAAGATGCAGCACTGCAGGGACACCTATTCCACGCAGAGCTGATTGCCGAAGCTGAGCGCACAGCGGAGCTCAAGAATGTGCAGGGAGATATCGAGGTGGCTCCGCCCAAAAACCCCAAGAGGAAAGGCGGTGGCCGTCGCGCCACTTATCCTGATCATCTGCCCACGACTAAAACTCGGTACGAGTTGGAGGGCGATGCTAAGCATTGCAAAAACTGCGGCGGGAACTTGCATAGGATCGGTTGGGATGTGAGCCGTGAACTCGAGCGTCTCGAAACCGCCATCATTCACACCCTCATGCGGGCCAAATACGGCTGCCGTTGCTGCGGGGAAGGTGTTACAACGGCACCGGGCCCGGACCGACTGATCGAAAAGGGCATTATGGGACCCGGTTTCACCGCCAACGTGGCCGTCGAACGCTTTGGCAACCACCTGCCGTACAACCGGCTGGAAAAGAAGTACAAGGCGGAGGGGCTCTCCCTTTCGCGCAGCGTATTGGAGCGCACAATGGCCAAGTTAGCTGAAGCATTCGCGCCCATCGCAGCCCAGATCC
>JAAETM010000116.1 GCA_024228395.1 bacterium
ATCTCCTGGATGCTGTGACCACACTCGGGACAGGCAAAGTTGGCAGAGAAGATCAGCTCAGCCGCTGCCGGATCATCCTCGGTTCCATCTCCGTCTATCCAGGCAATGCGGGCCAGGCCATCTGACAGGCGCAGGGCGGTCTCAAAGGACTCGGCCACGCGCAACTCCAGATCCGGTCGCACCTTCAAGCGGTCCACCACCGCCTCGATGCTATGTTTTTTGTGCAGCTCCAGCTCGGGTGCGTCGTCCAGCTCAAAGATCTCGCCATCAATGCGGGCGCGGATAAAGCCCTGGGACAGCAACTCGGCCAACAGCTTCTGGTGCTCACCCTTACGCTCGGATACCACCGGGGCCAGCAGCATCAGTCTGCTTCCCTCAGGCAGGGCCAGGACCTGATCCACCATCTGGCTTATGGTCTGAGCCTGGAGCGCCCGGTCATGGGTGGGGCAGCGTGGTTCGCCGGCACGGGCGAATAGCAGGCGCAGATAATCGTAGATCTCGGTGATGGTGCCAACCGTAGAGCGGGGATTGTGGGAGGTGGTCTTCTGCTCAATGGATATGGCCGGGGAGAGGCCCTCTATGTGGTCCACATCCGGCTTCTCCATCATGGACAGAAATTGCCTGGCATAGGCGGAGAGCGACTCCACATAGCGGCGCTGGCCCTCGGCATAGATGGTGTCGAAGGCGAGGGATGACTTGCCCGAGCCTGACAGACCGGTGATTACGATCAGTTTATCCCGGGGTAGCTCGAGATCCACATCTTGCAGATTGTGGGTGCGGGCGCCGCGGATACGGATATTTTCCA
>JAAETM010000117.1 GCA_024228395.1 bacterium
ATTCAAGATTTGCATGTAGACGATCTCGCCCTCAGGGGTTTTGATCGGGATGATGTTCCTGGCTTCGTTGTTCACCGGCTCGGGGGCGTCCTTCTTGATCGAAATCCTCCCGGCCATCAACTTCTCGTCGTTCTCGATCTCATTCATCTTGGCTAGCCCCGCGAAGGCTGCCATCAAGTCACCTTTGAAGTCGATCTCTTGAGGTCTGCGCCCATCTTCACGCGCCCGCACGTTCTCCTCTTCCTGCGCCTGCTGGTGGAGCTTCTCCTGCAACTCCATGAGCACCTTCATTGCCGTAGGGGCCGCAGCCTCCACTTGATCCGCCGACAGGACCGTGACGAAATCCTCCATGCCGTCCCGCTGTGAAGCTTGGTAGATAACCTCCTGAAGGTTCATCTCGAACGCCATGTCGTAGACCTTGCCGGATAGCGAAACCATGTTCTTGAACACAGGCCCCACCTTCTCCATCGATCCATCCAAAGTCTTTGTTAGGTCAGCCATCAACGCGGACAACCCGATGGTGCCGAGCGCGTTTGTACCCTCTGGCATGTCATCCAGTTCCCTTGCAAGCGCTACGTAATAACCGGGGTCGCGCTGGCGCATCCTGCCTACGAGTTCCTGCCCCGCCTCGCTCGATTCTTCCAGGAAGTCAAGGACTGCATCCCACCACTTGTAGAGGATGTCCGAGGCTTCTGCGAAACCTTCAGGGGCTTCAGCGATGATCCCATTGGCGTCATTGAACCCCATGCCAGCCTCACGCCGCACACTCTTCGTCGATGTCTTGCGGGACCCCGGTTCACCACCATACTTGACGAGTTCGCCCTCTTCGTTGTACTGGGCGGGCCGGTCCATGTAGATCGCCACCGCACGCTTCGCCAAAAGGTACTTCGAGAAGCCAGCCTCGTCGCCCTTCACATAATCCTTGATCGCCACCAGTGGCCGCACGTCCAAACGCTTCTTTCGCTTCCAGGTCAATGGGTGGTCATAGATCGACGCATCCCTCATAGCAGAGGCTAGTCCTGGGTTGATCTGGTCAAGAAGGAAGGGGTCTTCTGAAATCTTTAGTTGCTCACCCACAGACGCGGCCAGGGACTTCAAGTGGTCAGCGAAGGGCTTGACTCCATACTCTGACCCGATAGCTTCCTCCATGAGCACCTGCTTGAGCATGGCGCGACCCTCGGCGGTCTTCACAAGCTTCATCTTCTCCTTGAACACGTTCTTGGGATCGTTCATGTCGGACGATTGCACCTGCGCCCGCAAGTGCTTGCCCTGCATCCTGAATCGGTAGATCACCTCTTCCAGGGTTTTCATCCGTTCGTAATACTCGGGGTGGTTGGCACTGAAGGTCTCACGAAACCACCTGGACGCTTCAGGCATGTAGCTCGCACCGTCTGCCGTCATCTCAAGGCGAATGAACTGCTGAAACCCCGCCTGGGCCTGCTCCAACTCCGCTTCAGCGAACTCTTTCTGTGCCTCTTTCAACTTAGAGCCCAGCTTCATCGCCCCCTCGGGCTCTCCGCTCTCACGCTTCTTTTCAAGCAATGCCTCCAAGTGGCGAACCTTGCGGTAGCTCTCTTCTGCAATCCCCTGTTTGACCAGCGAACCTAGCGCCCGCAATTCATCCACCACTTCCTTGGTCATCCGAGCCGACCCACCTTCCTTGAATGTCTGGGCAAGGATCGCCGCGTCATAATCGCGGTCAGTCATCCACGACTCACGCTTCACCTTTGCCGTGGGGCCCAGGACTTCACTCAGCAGGATAGCCGCCATCTTCTCATTAGCCTCACCGATGTTCATCGACTTGGTTAGACCGATCAACCTCTTGGCTGCATCCACACCGCTGGCAATAGAGCCAAACCGCCGACCTCGCGCCTTGTCCGTTTCGACGTTCTCACCCTTGCCTTTGGCGAACCGTAAATTGCCGTCGAAGATCGCCTTTATGGTGTCGTAAATCTTCACCATGGCCACGGGGTTAGCGTCAAATGCCGCCCCCGAAAGCTCTCGGTCAACCGCCCCAGGTACACCGTGCCCAATGTCCACCTGCTTCTTGAGCCCTGCATTACCCCGAAGCCTCGCGGTGTCTAGCATTAGCTCCTCTATCTCTTCAGGGAGGAACCTTCCTTTTGAGAACTTATAACTTCGCTTCTGGAGAAGGATGTCCTCATGGGTCAAGTCCTCCAGCGTCTTGTGGAAGACTTCCTGCAATGAAGCCTTGGCCGCTGCATCTGTCCCGTCCGTCCCAGCCTCACCCTGCGCCCTCTTAGCCTCGCGCACCGCACGGGATAGCAGGATCTCCGACTGACTCATGTTCTTTTCTGCATGGCGGATACGGATCTCGTTAGCAGCACCAATCCCTGCGGCACCAATCGGGATAACA
>JAAETM010000118.1 GCA_024228395.1 bacterium
AAAATGCTGGGCACGATCCGATCATTATCCACGGAACGCATTGATTACGGCAGTTCGATCATCCCCTGGCTACATGCCCAAGGACTGACGATTTCGGGTTCCTAATACCCGAAGCTTCCCTCCAACGTCGCCCCGCGATTGCCATTGTGGGGCGGCAATTCCAAGGCACTTGCCCTGCGCTGGGCCAGGCTTGTCCAGCAGGAGTCGAGGCGACTTCATCCACACCTACTCCAATACAAACAGACCACCATTTCACCGATGGAATAAACCAAACAGGGCAGCAGTGCGAGCAAGTGAATCTTCGAATGCTGCGGAGGGCTGGTCCTTTTCGTGTTCCTACTCATGGGGGTTGGCTATTTCGGAGCCGGTTATGCCAAGTATAAGATCGCCACGGAAATGCGGGTCAGCATCGGCGAGGACCTGGAGGAATCCAACATTTCGGATGAGCAAAGGGACTTGATCAATTCCGAGTTGGAGCGATTGGAAGCAGCGCTGCACGGCTGGTCGGTGTTTGAGGCCCTCAAGCACCTGGGCAACCTGGACCAGGTGACCAAGGAAACGCAAACCATCGCAGCCTATGGTGTCATGGGCAGCTTCGAACTCTTCGTCCTGCCCCACACCCATGCCCGAAGAAGAGCGCATGGGCGCCCAACGCACCCTGCAACGCTTTAACCGGGCCCTGGACGAGCGCAAACTCGTTTTCAGCATGCACTCCCCCGGCTGGCAATTGATCAACAAAAAACGCGAGGGACCGGACGTTGTGATCGACCCGGGCCCGGTGCGGGCACACCTGGCCCAACTCAAAATCCAAGTGGACGCGGAGTGAATCCCGGATGAACCCTACCAGGGCAAACCCGCTGCGATTGTCACCCACATCGTAGATACGATCATCGGTGCCCCCGTAGACCCAAAGCGGGACCCCGCGACTGACGCCATGGGGACGGATCTTCCCCGTATCATGCATCGGACACTTGCAACGGGGGCTGTTGACGCTACCGTGCACGTCCCCCCAAGAACCCAAACACACATATCCAATGGAAGAAGTCAAACAAGGTGGCAGCGGCAAGAAATGGTTATTCGGATGCTGCGGAGGCCTGGTCCTTTTCGTGTTCCTGCTCGGAGGCGTGGGTTACTTCGGAGCCGGCTGGGCCAAGGACAAGGGCGTGACCCTCATGACGGAGGGTATTGCAAAATCGTTAGAGGCGGCAGATCTGCCCGAGGAGGAGGTTGACGCGATCAATACCCAAATGCAGCGCCTGGAAGCTGCGGTGAAAAGCTGGGGCGTGCTCGAGACCTTCGAACACTTGGGCAACCTTGAAACCGTGGCCCCCGAAGTGGAGTCCATTAGCTACCACGTGGTGCTGCTGAGCTATGGGCAGTATGTGCTTCCCAACACCCCCATGCCCGATGAAGAGCGCGCCGCCGGCCAGCGAACGATCCAGCGCTGCGCCCGGGCCGTGGACGAGGGCCTGCTCGTCATCGACGATGAGGACGAAGCCTGGGAGTTCGATGCCGACCCGGACGAGAACGGCCAGGTCCAATTCGACGTGGAACAGGTACGCGGCCACTTGGCTCGACTGAAAGTCCAGGTGGATGCATGGGAAATTCCCGACGAACCCTATCGGGTCAACATGTCCGATCGCATCACGACCATCGTGGGCGCGATTCTCGGAGAGTAAGGCTCACTCCCAATGGAACGCTCCCAATTTGTCACCCTGGCCGACGAGTGCCTGGACAAGGTCGCCGCTTGGCTCGAGGACTTCGACGCCGATGAGGTGGACTTCGAAACCACGGACGGCGTGATCACTATCGAGTTTGCGGATCGCACGCGCTACGTGCTCAATCGGCAAGCAGCGGCCAGTCAAATGTGGCTTGCTGCCGGAGCCCGAGCCTGGCATTACGACTGGGACGGTTCCAGTTGGTGCAATGACCGTGATGGGCACGGGTTGCTGGCGAAGGTCCAAGAGGTACTGTCCGAGAAGCTGAAGCGCGAGCTGTCCGGACTCGGAGACAGTTAGGCCGCTATCAAAACAAAGCCGCGCACGTTGTCAAAAGCAATGACAACCTGCGTGGCCCTGCTTTGTCAATTGCCCTGGAGCGGCTCGCGGGGCTCAGGGTTGTCGATCGGGCCTGTGACAACGACCCCAAGGGCAAAGTTCTGGAGCTCATCGGGCAAGAGGGCCAGCAGGGGGCTGACTTCCTCCAGAGTTAGGTCGACCCGCCCATCCGCAAAATCGATGATCCCGTTGAATAGACCCACCGGGAACTGGAGCTCCTCGTAGGTTACCTTGCCCATATCCACGTCATAGCTAATGGGTTCCAAAGCCTGATTGTTGTCACCACCCCAAATATCTCTCCACCCTTTCTTGATGGTGTATTCCACCTCATCCAATTGGGTGAATTCGACAAAACCTTCTTCCAACCCCCAAACCAGGTTCTTTCCAGCGAAAGCCAGGTTGCCAACCTCCACGAGCATGCCTCCTCCCCCCTGGCTGCCCCCATTCACTTTGAACACATCGAACCAGGGAAGGAACTCGCTGAAGAACTGATCGTAGATGCCCCCGTGGCGGCCCGGCTGCAGCATGAGGCCTCGGGTTTGGTCCGGATCCATCCACAGGCTTCCCTCGCCCACGTAACCGATGAAATCCTCACCGAGGGCATGCTTGGCTCCGATTACCCCCAGCTCCCAACCGGGCACCCTGCCACCATGCTTGCCCTCTTTCGCTTCGTCATCCGTGAGCCGGCGCAGGTCCACGGAACATGAGTTTCCAAGGACTCCGGGCAAACTGGTTCCCCAGGTGGGCAGATAGCTGAGAAAGAAGGCGGTGAGCGTGTGCGATAGTTTTGCGGACTCAAATCGGACCCCCTTGGAAGGCCAAGGACTGGGCCCGCTCCAATTCATGGCGAATCCCCGATCCGCCTCCTTCTTGACGCCCAACACCAGGTTGGCCAGGTCGGGAGCCAAGGGTGAAGCGGCTTCCAGCTTGCCCAAGCCCAGTCCCCGTACCGGGTCATAGGTCCAATTCAGGGTGGACTCCCCCAGGTCCAGGGTCTCCCCCACACCCTGGCTGGGTGAGAGGCTCAAGCCCCGGTTCATTTCATACGCCACTGCCAAGCGACTCGTGGCCATCAGGCCTTCGAGAACGGGAAGGGTGGGGTCGATGGGCGTGATGCCCGTCTCAAGACTTTTCAGGATCCAAGTCCAGCTGTTGTGGTGCTCGATGGCGAGCCCCACCCTGTTGCGCAAGGTATCGGGGAAACCACCCGACAACTCGGCCAGCAGGTCCTCCAATACCTTGAAATTCTGCTGCAGGAGCCTCGGGTCCTTAGGTCCAGCAGTCATTTTGAAAGATGAACCGTCGAACTGACCCGAGAAAACGGTGTCCGTAATCCGGATGATCGTGGGAACAATGCCCTGATCGGCCTCTTCCCCACCAAGGAAATTCAGCTCCACCCTCAACATGTCGGTCATGGCCCCGGTGATCCCACCGGGGAAACCCAGCAGGGCTTCAAGATCCTTGGAAGATCCATCGTACTTCACAGCGCCTTTCAAGCTGGTGATGGAAAAGGTCTCCCCCATTCCCTCCCAGTCTAGTTCCGCCACCAGCGATCCGTCGCCCATGCTCAACTTGAGCTGGCCCAACCCGGCGGGATTCCAACTGATCGAGAAAGTCACATTCGACCAAATCACCTCTCCAGCGTTGGATCGTTGATCCTCAAACTCCAACTTGCCGATGTCGCCGTAGTAATTGACCGTGCGGTTCAGCATGTCCCCGTCGAAGAAGGGCGAGCCCTCGGCCACACCGGCCTTGGGAGCCAGATTCTCCAACAGGTTGAAATTGCCCGCCGGGTCCATGACCAGATGCAGCACATCCAAGCTCACATGGGCCCTCTGGGGTAGTATACCCCCGCTCCACCAATCGAGCAGACGAGGCACGTACAAGCTGCCCTTAAGGACTTCCTCATTGTCCGCTCCCACCAGACGCAAGTCCTTGATGTGCCCATCCTCCGTCCATGAAAGTTCGCTCTGCTCATGGACGATAACACCCTTGATGCGGTTGTTGAGATTGCTAAAACGCGAACTCGCCAGGGTGGATCCCAACATGCTCGGCCCATACATGCCGATGGCCAGGACTCCGCCCAGGATCAAACAAACCAAACCCAACCCCATCTGCAAAAGTGCACGCAAGGGGCTGTGATCCGCCTGGGCATAGACGGGTGTCGGATCGGGGAGAGTCATGGATGAGGGGACCGCTGGCAGTGGGAGAGAAGAATCCACCAGGTTATTGGGAAGACCGCTCTCCTAATTCCAATTCGGGTCTGGAGGAGTGGATGCAAGATACCTTCCTTGATCACCCTGAGCACCCAGAACCCGGCGCCAAACCCCTTCGCGGGACTGGCCTTGGCATTCAAAAGGAAGGTCCTTTTCCCCGGGCAATATCAACCAGGACCCCTCGGCGAGCTCCTGGTCCAGTTGACCCGCTCCCCACCCTGAATAGCCCACAAACAGGGCCAGGGAGCCATTGCTGTTTTCCCTGCCCTGATTCTCGGCCATCCAGCCCCCCAGCATCTCGATCTCGCCACCCAGGTACAGCTCCTCGGGAACGGCCCGGCCCCCCCGAATGCGCTCAGGAATGTTATGCAGAAAATGAACCTGATCCCTGCCCACGGGGCCGCCGTTGCCCACATGGAATTCCGAGTCCTCAAATGCGGGATGGCCGCCCAACAGATCGCCCGAGGAGAAGCCGGAGTCGTCGTTGAGCACAACGCCCATGACCCCCTCGGCCTCTGCGGCACACACCAGCACCACGGAGTGCATGAAATGCGGATCCGTCAGGGTGGGCGCTGCGACCAAGAGGCAGCCCGCTTCGAGTTTTGCGGAGCCGAGGGTCATGCGCCGGTGGAATTTTCCAGGGTGAGCGTGAGCACGACCTCCACATGGGGAGTGTGCGGGAAGAGGTCCAGGGGGCGGACCCGATCCAGGCGATAGCCCCTGGCCTTGAGTTCGATGAGATCCCGGGCGGCGTTCTTGATGCTGCAGGACACGTAGACCAGTTTGGGCGCGGCCAGGGCGGCGATGCCGGGTAGGACCTTGGGGTGCAAACCAACCCGTGGCGGATCCACGATGACCACATCCGCTTTGGTGCGACCGGCAACGCCTTCCTCTAGTCGCTCGAGCACGTCACCCTCCACGAAGGTCGCATGCCCCATGCCCAGGCGCTCGGCGTAGGCACGCGCATCGGCCACCGAAGAAGCCTCGCGCTCGAAGCCGATCAGCTCGCCGTCCTCGGGGGTGACCGCCAAGCCCAAGAGCCCGGTTCCGCAGTACAGGTCGTAGACCACCTTGTGTCCATCGCTGCCCACCTCCTCGCGCACCACTTCGACCAGGCGTTCCGCCTGCAAGGTGTTGGTTTGGAAAAAGGACTTGGGACTCAGTTCAAACGTCACGCCCCCCATGGATTCGTGGATCACGCCGGGTCCATGCAGGACGCGGTCCACGTGACCAACGGCCACGCCGGCGGGCAGTTCGTTGATACCCTGCACCAGGGTGGTGATTTCAGGATGGGCCTGGATGAGTGCGGCAGCAAATGGGTCGACCCGGTCGGCTGCTTCGGCGGAGGTCACGAGATAAGCCAGGACTTCGCCGGAGTGGAACCCCTTGCGCAACACCAGGTAGCGCAACAGTCCGACGTGCTCGCGCAGGTTCCAGGGCTCAAGCCCCATTTCCTTGGCCAGGCTTCGTGCACTGTTCACAATGTTCTGGGCTTCGGGGAAGGCGATGTAACATTCGTTCACGTCCATGACCTTATCGTGGCGGAAGGGCACGTGCATGCCGAGGGCAAATCCCTGGGGTCCATCTGAGTCCGCGCCAGCTTCGATCCAACGACGATTGCCGAAAGTGAAGTCCATCTTGTTGCGGTACCAGCGTGGGTCGTCCATGCCGATCACCGGCTCCACCTGCACGTCACCTAGAACGTTGCGTGCGTTCAGAATCTCGGCCACGAGACCTTTCAATTCGACCAACTGCCGCTCGTACTTCAGGTTCTGGAAAGCGCAGCCTCCGCAGGTCCCGTAGTGTTTGCACAGGGGATCCACGAATTCGCTGCCATGGTCGAGCCATTCGATGTGACGAGCTTCGACCTTGCTCGAACGTCGACGCACCACCTCGACCAGGAGGGTCGCACCGGGAGGCGCATGGCGCACGGCCACGGGAAAGCGGCCGTACACCGGCCAATCCACATGGCCGATGCCCTGGCCCTTGGCGTCCAAGCGTTCGATGGACACCACAATGCGATCCCCCTTGCGCGGCTTGCGCTCGACGGATGGCATTTCAACGGGACCGAGAGTGTGAGTTTGGGGAGAGGGCTGCATGGTCGCGCACAGCTTCACGTCCCCACGGCAAATGTCCACCCCCTTTGTGGGAGGAAGTTGCGGGGGACACGCAGTGCCCCCATACCGCCCCCACCAGAGGAACAATCTACCCGCACTATCCACCCTCCCTACTTCTTGTTCACAATCTGCCCCGGGGTGAGGCCTTCGCTTGCGCGGGCGTCTACCACGTACTCCCCGTCGTTGTTCGGCAGGGGCAAGCCAGCCCGATCCATGGCCATGTACAAAGCCACGGCCACCGTGTTGGCCAGGTTCAAACTGCGAACGCCCTTGGCGATCGGCAAGTACACCCTTTGCCCACCTGCGGCATCCACGTCGTCCATGGGCAACCCCTTAGACTCGGAACCGAACAACAGGATGTCGTCCTGCGCAAATTCACTCTGAAAGAGGGACTTGCCACCGCGCGCACTGAACCACTTCAAACGATCCGCCAGGGGCCGCTCCGATCCCGCTTTTAGATGTTCCAAAGCCGCGCCCAAGTCCGCGTGAACGTGCAAATCGACCATGGGCCAATAATCCAAACCCGCGCGCCTCAGATAGCGATCATCCAAGGAAAAACCGAGCGGCTCCACCAGGTGCAAGGCCACACCCAAGGCCGCCGTCAAACGCCCAGCGCACCCTGAGTTGTGGGGAATTTCCGGCTGTACTAAAACGACGTCCATGGCTGGATTCTAGCGCACCCCCATTCCGCGCGGAAGGAGGATTCCCCTACAACCGACCCGCGGTTTTGACGTCCAGATACTCGCTGGCCAAAGCCACGGGCAGCTCCTCCGGCAACAGATCCAGGGCATGGATACCAAGGGCAGCCAACTCACGGATCAGAACCCGGCGCTGCTCCACATACAAGCAAGCCGAGCCGTACCGCACGGCGTCTTCCACGGTGATCACGGGTTCATTCAAAATCGCGTCCACGCTGCGTTCGCGCAGGCTTGCGACCAATACCAGATGCCGGCGGCTCAGCAAGCGACAAGCGGAGACCAAGTCATCGCGATCCTCGGGCCGCAAATGACTGAGGACCACGACCAGGGAGCGCCTCTGCTGCCGGCGCAAAAGCAACCGGGCTGCACCCTCGAAGTCGGAGACGCGGCGCGAGGCCTGGAAGTTGTACACCGCACTCAAAACCGCCGGCATTCCGGCAGGGCCCTTGACCGGCGGCATCCACGTGCTCGCTCCACCAAAGGAGCCGATCGCAACGCTGTCCCCCTGGCGCAGGGCCACATAAGAGACCAACAGCAGCGCGTTCAAGCAATGGTCCAAGAGCGGCATACCCTGGTCGACCGAGCGCATACGCTGCCCGCAATCCACCAGGAAAGCCACGCGCTGGTCACGCTCCTCCTGGTACTCGCGCACGATGGGTTTGTTGCGCCGCGCGGTGGCCTTCCAATCGATCGAGCGCACCAGGTCCCCTTCCCGAAAGTCACGCAGTTGGTGAAAGTCCAATCCCTCTCCGCGCCGACGTTTCTTGCGCACGCCGCTGGCGGAGGCTTGGCCTTGCAAGGCGAGCAACGAGTAGCGCACGACGGGCGCAAAGTCCGGATGCACGCGCAGGTTCCAATCGCCACCCGCGCGCGCCACCCGTTGCCAAAAGCCCCAGGGCGAAGTCAGCCGCAAATGCAGGGGTCCTAGCCGCGTATCGCCGCGGCGAACAAAACTCACCCTGTAGGTGTGTTGGTGGGCCGATTTCGGCTTCAACACAAATGAATACGGCAGACCTTCCCCATGGCAATGGACGGAGAGATCCTCCCAAACCTCCACGCGTTGACTTTTACGCGATTGGCTGTCCAGGGTGACCTGCACATCCTGAGCCTTGGCCAGGGCAAAGGTCGTGGGCCCATCCCGTTGCACCAGGGGCAATCGTTTCCAGCCGCGAGGCAAACCGTCCAAAGCTGCCACGGCAACAATCAAAACACTAGCCAGACCGATGCCCGCGAGGCCCGGTACCAAATACGATGGCCAGGCATACATCACCCCCGCCAGCACAAAGCTGACGATCGTCAGGAGCACCAGGGCTCGGATCAGGTTCGGGCCGGGGCGCATCTTTTAGCTTCGGGGTGCGGGCACGCGATCGAGGACTTCCTTGAGGATTTGATCTGCTCCGCGGCCTTCGAGCGCTAGCTCCGGTGCGGGCATGACGCGGTGGCGCAGGGCGGGCAGGGCGACGCTGTGCAAGTCGTCGGGGATCACATAACTGCGGCCTTCCATGAACGCGTGGGCACGCGCGGTCCGCACCAGGGCGATGGCGCCGCGCGGGCCGGCTCCGATCGTCAACCCGGGGGTCTCCCGGGTGGCCCGCGCCAACTCCACCGCGTAGCGCGCCACGGGCTCCGCCACGCGCAGATTGGCCACCTCCTTCTGGGCTTCGATGATCTGTGCGGGATCCGCCACGGGCACGATTTCTTCCAGGGAGAACCCGCCCCCCGTGCGGCCGTCGGTCACATGCTTCACCACCTTGAGTTCCTGCTCAAGGGTCGGGTAGTCCATGGTGACTTTCACCAGGAAGCGGTCGAGTTGGGCCTCGGGCAAGGGGTAGGTGCCCTCCTGCTCGATCGGGTTCTGCGTGGCAAAGGTCATGAAAGGAGCCTCCAAGCGGTGGGTATCCCCATCGATCGTGATCTGACGTTCCTGCATGACTTCGAGCAACGCGGCCTGGGTCCTGGCTGGAGCCCGGTTGATTTCATCGGCCAACAAAAAATTGGTAAAGGCCGGTCCACGCTTGAGGTGAAAGCCCCCGCTCGACGTGTCGTAAACCGTGTGTCCTGTCACATCCGAAGGCATCAGGTCGGGTGTGAATTGCACCCGTGCGTAACTGCCGTGAAGGGCCCGGGCCAGGGCGGTCACCAGCAGGGTCTTGCCCAATCCAGGCACGCCCTCGAGCAGCACGTGCCCCTCGGCCAACAGGCACAGCAGCACTTGATCGAGCACTTCATCCTGGCCGATCAAAACCTTTTGCACCTCGGAGCGCAGGGCCAAGATCTTGTTGCGTGCGACGCTGTCCAAGGCCTCGGGTTCAGTGGGCTCAGTGGGCTCAAGAGACTCAGTGGGCACGGCTCCGTTTCCACCAGCAGATTCGCCCTGGGGCTCATCCACCGCATACTCTTCGGGTAGGTCTTCGGTCATTTTTCATTCTCCTGTGTATCGGGGGTGCCGCTGTCGGACGTGGCTTCGCCGTTGGCGAAAGTTTGAAAGAAGCGCATGCGCAGTAGGAAGGCGTCTGGTTGGGAGGAGTGCGCCGGGTCCGAGTTCGGGTTCGTATCGACCCCCGCCCTGTCGCGGGCAGCCTTCAAGAGCCAATCCAATTGCCCCCGCCGCTCATAGGTTTGCCCAGCCGCCACAATGTGTTCGGTGAATTCGCGACCACCACCGATACCCACGCCTTCAGGATCCCAGGCGGGGTCCTCCAGGATTGGGCCAAAGCGTCTGGAAACCCGCCAGAGCCAGGCGGCCAGCAAGACTCCCATGGCTATCAAAAAGAACCAGGCGTGCTCCCACAATAGGGTGAAGAATCCCTGCCCATCCCCATACACGACCATGAGTCCGCGCACCGGTTCGCTAAACTCCGCGCCAGCCATGAGCTCCTCGAAAAACTCCGCCCAATCGTCATCGGGCAGATTGTGGTTGTCGAAGCCGTGCAGGCTGGAAAAGAAAGAAACGTGCCCCCGACCCCAGGGCAGTTTCAGCATGGCTGCAAATGTGGGCTTCCCCCAATAGACCGAAGCGCGACGCCCCGGATCGCCCAACACCACGGACTGCTCGGGCCAAGGAAGTTCAAGGTTCGAAGCGATCGAAACGCCACACCCCGCATCGCCATCATTGTCCACCACGTCCAACTGCAACTCTTCCAACAGGTAATACACGGCCCACTGTGAGGGACCGTCCAAGGAGTCATCGTGCCCGTCGTCCCAAACGGAAGTATCGCCCAGGTCCACCCACAGGTCCCCCCCATCGCCAGCCCACTGCAACAACTCCGCGGCCTGGGGCTCTCCGCCCTTCATCACTCCATCGCGTATCAACATGGCCCAATCCGTGGGAGGCCTCTGGGACAGAACGGTGGTGCCGCTCGCTTCATAACCGAGTTCTTCTGCCAGTCTCTGGGCCCCCAGGTATGGGTTGCTCCTAGCCAATCCCTGGAAGCCGACCTCGATTTCCTTTTCCTCGAAGCCAAAAGAACAAGCAGTGCAGAACAGTACCAGAAGGGCCCCCAACACACTTTGAAGTCGCATCAGCGGTGCCCTCCAAAGTGTTGGCCGTATTCATCGGCCAGGGCATGGAAGGAGTCGGGTTCCACGGTTTCCCCGCCATAGGCCAAACGTGTCCACTGCCGGGTCAGACCCGAGAAGTAGGAACCCAGCTCCAGGACCTCCAACCGAACCACCTTGCCCAAGCAACGCCCTTCCGTGTCCCCGTCCTCGATCACCAAACCGTGATTGTCTCGAAGCACCACCAACGAGCCCCGGTACAGGAGGGAAAGCGCGCCCTTGGCATCCCCAGCGGCCCACAGTTCGCGGGCTTCCGCCGCCACATCCCGGGGCAGGGATTCCCTGCGCAAGTCCAAACCAGCCACGTGCGTGGTTTCTTGATCCACGTTCTCCTTGTTTTTTGATGGGGGGGGTTCCACACCCAGGGCCCAGCGCACCAACAGGTAAAGCAACCCGATTACGGCACCAATGATGCCGGCCCACATGAGGAGTTCGAACATGGCGCCAAGCCACGCCGGAGCTTCGCCAGTTGAGGTTGGCACCTGGCGGGTGACGGTCGTATTGAACTCATCCCGTGCAAACACGCGGTCCACCGCACGCTCCGGAGCGAGATCCGGAGCGAGCTCCGTCGACCCCTGGAACATGCGACCCAAGGGTGACCAGAACCAAAAGGCCAGGATCGATACGCCGGAGAGACGCACGCCTTGGCTCGTGCGCCGGGCCAAACGCCGGAAGATCAATTCCACGTCCCATCCTTCCAGGTTGGAGCGCCGATTGAGGTACAAGGCGAATCCCACGGCCACCCACAATGGCTCCGCGACCGCAAAGGTCAAAGCTACGGACAGCAGAACGAGCCACGCTACCACAGGTGAAGCCTCTTCCATCAACATCCCGGTTTCCAGATCCACGAGCCCCTCCGGAACGAATCCGTGGACCAGGGTCAAAATGCCAAACCAAAAACAGCACTGCACGAAAGCCAAAGCACCCGCCCCCCACCATGTCGAGTATCTCACCCCCCCGGCCAGCAGCACCCTGCAGCGTTTTTTCAGATCCCTCCCATGCAAACCCTCGAGCAAGAGCACGGGTTCCACCATGACCCGGGACGGAAACCAGGGCCAGATCAATATGGCGGACAGCCATCCCTTGCGCAGGAATGCGGGCAAGGCCTGGGCGACCTCCCTGGGGGTGAGATGTCTTGAAAACACGGCGCGCGAGAGCACGAACAGGGTCACGCGCCCATAGAGAGGGCGCATCAACCACATGAAAGTCAAAGCCCAGAGGAACCCCACAAAATGGGCCACAACTGCAGTGCCCATCAATATGGGCACGCCCACCAGAAGGCTGCTGCGCAGGATGGCACCCAGGTTGCACTGGAACAACAAGGTGCCCAGGTCCATGACCTCCCACTCCGAACGTTTGCGCGCCACGATCGCGTAGTCCTCAAGCCTCACGGGACCTCCCGGCGAAAGCCAAATACAAAGCCACCACGACCCAAAGCGATCCACCCACCCAATACTTGACCAGGACCGGAACAGAACTGGGGGACCAAAAGCCCTCGATGACCGCGGCGATGGTGGTCATGAAAGCCGCACCTCCCAGCAGCTTGAGCCCCGTGCGCGCGCCTTCCACCATAGCATAGCGCCGGGTCTTTCCCCCGGGGGCGATCCACGCCATGCCGACTTCCAACCCCCCCATGGCCGAAATCCAAATGGCCGTGATCTCGAAGGACCCGTGCCCCGCCACAAAGGGTAGGAACTGATCGTTGTGCCCCGCGATGGTGATGTATCCAAAAACCGCACCCAGGTAAAAGGCGTTAAACCCCAGGAAGAACAGGGACCCCACCCCGGCCAAAATGCCGCCGGCGAATACGCGGAAGTCGATCCCCACATTGTTGCGAATGTAAAAGGCAAACATCCGAAATCCGCTTTCCGCACTCCTGCCCTGCAAACCCTCGGAACTGCCAAACGTCTCGTTCATGCCCTGCATGTCAGACTCGGGCAGCAACCCCAGAACCCACTCGGGCGCCACACTTCCCGCCCACCACATCAGGAAGAACGGGATGCAAAAAATCGCCGTGCAAAACCAAAACCGACCGGCGCGCTGTCGGACCAGGATCGGAAATCCAAAAGCCAGGAAGCCGAAGATGCCGGATAAGCTGGCGCGCTTCGAGCGATAAAGCTCCTGGTGCCCGCGCAAGACCCAGTCGTTCAATTCCTCCTGCAGGGCCGAGCCATAGGCGCGATCCCGTGCCAGCCCCAGGTCCCTGGAGACCTCCCGGTACAGGCGAGGAAGGTCGGCCGGTTCCACGGGCGCACCCCCCTCACCCCTTTTGGAACGCCGGACCTTGCGATCGAGTTCCTTCTCAAAGGCATCCCACAGGGGCCGCCGACTGGCTTCAAAAGCACCCTGCTTCAAGCCTCTTCCTCCAACCAGGCGCCATATCCCATGGTGCGCTCCATGCCTTCCATACCGACCTGGCCGGTGATCGGCTCCAGAACATCGGATAGCTCCTGCGCCCGTGCATCGCTCCATTGATCCCGACGTTGAACAAAGGCCATCAGGGCTCCCTGCTCCTCCCGATCCATGACCAGGGGCGGAGGAACGGAGATCACCTGCGAGTGCTCATTGGACTGGGCGGACCGTCTCTTTTTGCGTTCCCTGCGCTTGGCCTCTGCACTCGGGTCGTGCACGACCACGGTGCCCGCTGCCCAATCACCCAACCGGCGGAAGGACGGACTCAATGTGGAGCTCAATATTCCAAATCCATAACAGAGCGGAAGAAAGTCGACGGCACGCATAAAGTTGCGCACCAGGGAAGCGTTCCACCCCACGGGGGTTCCGTCGTCATGCAGCACGCGCAAACCGATCCAGTGCTTTCCCGGGGTCACGCCATTGAACTTGACCTCCAAGAGCACGAAGTACAACCACTCGGTCACAAAGATGACCAACAGGAGCAACCCCTCACCCATGGTCCCCAAATTGACCAAAGCCATCGAGACAAGGATATAAAACACAGCGCGCACAAGCGTATCGAGAACGAGGGCGGCGGCGCGTGGCAGCACGCCCGCCAATCGCAATCCCAAAGCCAAACCTTCGGGAGTCTCCACCTGCCGGCGAGTGTCGAGCTTCAAATCCGCACCACCTTGGTGTCTGCAATGTAATCATGCAAGCAGCGGCGCTGCGGCAAGAGGATCATGCTGTGCCCGACAATCATGAATGCGGACCCCACAAAAGGCACGGCATACAGGAGGCGTGAAAGGAATTCGCGCAGGCCCACGATGCGGATGAACCCGGCGCGCACTCCGGACGTGCGCACGATGCGACTGCCCACCATGCGTTTGCCGATGGTTTGCCCATCCTTGAACAGAAGCCACAAATCGAAGACGACCAGGATTGAAAGTAAGGCCGCAGTCAGCGGGTACTCCCCCCCGCTCAGAAGCCGCATCATCGTTTCCTTGTCCTCGGTACGCACACTCTCCCACAACAGGTGGGAGTCCCCCGCCATGAACAGGGGTGCGAGCAAGCAGGTTGAGCTCAAACCGCCGTCCACAAGGGCTCCACCCAAGCGCTGGTACAAACTCGCCAAGGGAGCGTCCTCCAGCGGTCGCCCCAGATTGCTTTGGGGCGTGGAATAGGGATCGTGCCCCCCGGGACTTTCATGGCTGGAATTCATAACACGGTCCGACGGGCCCCCAAGGGGCTCGAGCGGCCGGGCAGAATACCATTTGTGCGAGTTCATGTCGCCCTGCTCGGCTTGGGTGTGCACCCCCCGGGAATGGGCGCTACCATGCCTGTATGGATGACATGCTCTCCCCCCATGAGGCCCGTGTGGTCGGCGTTCTCATCGAAAAGGCCTTTACCACCCCCGATCAGTACCCGCTGACCCTCAACGCCACCACCAACGCCTGCAACCAGAAGTCCTGCCGCAACCCGGTGCTCGACCTGACCGAAGCGGAGGTTCACATCACCCTGCAGGGCCTGCGCCAGAAGCAAATCGCCGGCGGCACGATTCCGGTGGGAAGCCGGGTGGAGCGCTGGCACCACAACGCCAAGGAGCACTACCGCCTGGACGAAGCGAGCCTGGCCCTCTTGGCGGAGCTCCTGCTGCGTGGGCCCCAGTCGGGACCCGCCCTGCGGAACCATGCGGGCCGCATGCGCAAGAACGCAACCGCCGGGGAGCTGGATACCGCCCTGACCGGTCTGGTGACCGCGAATCTGGCGCTGCTCCTACCCGCCGGACAGGGGTCCCGGGTCGCCCTGTACCAACAGACCCTGGCCCCCACCACGGAGCTAAAAGCTGCCAACCCCGTGGATCATCATCCAACGCAAGCGCCGGCCACCGCCGCCGCTTCCCCCCTGGAGGAAAGGGTGGCCCGCCTGGAACGCCAACTCCAAACCCTGGCCGACAAGCTGGGTGAACCACTGGAAGAATAGACAATTCGAAGGAACCGCCTGGGCCCCTGGTTCCGCAGCGTCCCCGGCCTTGTACCCCCCACACCAAAACGGGAACCCGGCACAACCAGGTTCCCCCACATGATTGCTGATGGCGGGATGTCTAAGACGCCCGCCAATCCAACTACAGAGCCTTCAGCGACACGTCCCCGTTGATCATCACCGGCAAGCCAAGCGCGCATTGTCTTCGCTGATGAGTTCTACTCCGTCCTGCTCCGCGTCGGAGATCTCGTTCAAATTCTCCATACCTTTTTCAACGACGACGCCGCAGGTCCCGCAGGACCCCCTGGTGCAGCCGAAGGGTATGTCGAGGCCATTGGCTTGGGCAAAGTCCAGTAGGTGCGTTCCGGCGGGAACGTCGTACGTTGCACCGCTGTCGATAAGAGTCAATGTGGGCATGGGTTGTTTTCGATTGGTAGAGAGAGAGAGAGAGCACCCTGCATGCAGAGCGCGCCCTCATTTTTTGGCACGAAAGGGGACAAAACGCGTGTACAAAAATCACCCGTTTCAACCCGTGGTTTGGCCTACTGCTCCGAAGAGTTATCCCCCTTGGATCCGCTGCTTGTGGATGTTTCGTCCTCTTGCGTCTCTCCCGCAGAATCGGAATCCGCAGGGGCTTCCCCGGATGATTCGGCGGGGCCTTTCAGCTCCAAAGGACGACTCTCCTCGCGCTCCAATTCCGCCGCCCGCTCCAGGAAGGACGGCATCTCATCCGCTTCCAG
>JAAETM010000119.1 GCA_024228395.1 bacterium
AAGCCGCATTCGCATCGAAGAGGCCCTCGCCAAGTCTGATGCGGACGGAGCCCTCAAGGAACTGGCTTGGGTCGGAAAGCACGCGGACAGCTTGACCCCGGATTGGAGCAGCATATTCGATCGGCTCGAAGACCAAGCCAACGACATGAATAAGGAGACCACGAGCACGGTCAATGTGATAGGCGGCGAGCAGTACATCGAAAAGCGTCTTGACAAGTTCAAGGGACGCTATCTGCAAAGGAACACACGGCCGGAAGCCCGTGAGTTCGTCCGGCGCGCGGACAAGTTCTTGAAGCAGTTTGCCGGGCATCCCGAGGAGGAACGGGTGAAGCGTCAGCGCACTCGCTTCGCCAAGTACGCCAAACCCGAAGAGCCGGCGACCGTGGAGGATCTCATATGCGAGATTCATTTCCTGGCCGACGGCAAACCCCGGGACTACATCACAGCCCGCAGGCGCATCGCGGAATTCCAAGCCCGTACCGACGAGGGCTCCGATGAGATCAACGCTCGACTCACCGAGATGGACACGCAAGAGAAGGAGTACTACGAGGAGCAGTTGGATCTGGCAGCCGGCCTTTGGGAGCGCGGGGAAGGATCCCAATCCTTGAGCAAGCTCATGATGCTTCTCTCGGGCCTGTCGAACTCGGCCTACTCCGATGATGTCGCTCGTCGAATCACCGAGATGGATGGCGTCCTGAACGCTCTGGAGGGTTACCACCGCGAGCAATCCTCTTTCTTGAAGAAGTGCGCAAATGCCAACCCCAACTTCGCCGCCTTCCTCAAGAAGAACGACTTGGACTAGGGACCGGCGCCTAGCCGTGTCCCCGGGGGAGTTCCGATGGGGCGCGCGGCTAGAAGCTCTTGGGCAAGTCGCTCAAGCCGGGTAGTGGCAGTTGCCGCAGGCCCTTGGGGTTGCGGAAGAACTGGGAGAACAGACCTCCCAGCACAACCCGCGGCCGTGCCATGTCACCACGGATGGAGATGCGCAACAGGCTGTTTTGAATCAGATACACCAACTTCGTGAAAGGCCCCAGGCGATCGACTAGGCTGTAGCGCACTTCGAGGTCTTGTTTGAGTTCGCCCTCAAAATCCACCCAACCGGTTCCGATCAATGAAAGCAGGTCACTCTTGATTTGCATGCGGTGCATGTCGATGCGACCGCCTTTGACCTGGAAGCCAGCCTGCATCAGTTTGAAAGTGGCGGTGGTGTCGAAACCCAGCTGCGAGAAGAGGGACTGGAAAACCGGGATAGCCCAAAGGGCGCTGTCGGAGAGGAGAGCATGGCCACTGCCCCGGACTTCGGTGAGGTGGTCCACATCGCCATTGAGCCGCAGTTCCCCGTCCAACAACCCTTCGTTGGCAAAGTCTGAATTGAAGACGCCTGCCAGCAATCGACCCACGTCCACCTGGGACATGGCTGCCGAAAGTGAAAAGCGGAAGGGGGGCTCCAGGTCCAAAGCAAGGAAACCCGCAGGGCCGTCGGAGTCCGCGCCCAAGGACTTCAGGCTGCCACCCTCAAGGGAACCCGTGAACTCTTCGATCGTCAAATGGGGCGCCACGTAGGTGAACTGGAAATTGGCACCATTCAGGCGGCGTTCCGCAACGTGACCCATGAGCCCCTCCACGGTTCCCCGGGCGCGCACGTGGCTGCCCTCGTAGTGTAGGTCAATTTTGAAGAGTTGCGTGTCCTCGACCTCGACGGGAAGGCCCAAGCGAATGAAGGCATTGCGGGGTCGAATCCGCGCTTGAAGGCGAAGGGCGGGGGGGCCATTGTCCGGAATGCGGAGGGTCAGATGCCCCTTGTGCACGTCCAAGTGCCCTTTGGCTCCAAGTTCCGTGACCAAGGTTCGCAACAGTTCGGGCTCGAGGAAGGGTTCCAGGTGCTGCTCATCGACAGGCAGGCCGGTGGCTGAGAAATCCAACGCCACCTGCATGCCATCCTTCTCCGGGTGCACCGATAGCTGGTGCAGCTGAATGGGCGTATTGCCGAGCAGCCCGGTGAGGTTCTTGCCCGTCCACGAACCGCTCTCCTTCGACCAATTCACCTGCCCTTGCAGGTCTCGTAGAATATCCTTGCCTTCCGGACCGAAGCGGGCCAAGTCCAGTTCGAGGCGCACATCGACTTCGGGATTGCCGTCGGTTCCTGGCGGGGCGAAGAGCAGATCGCACGAACCGCTGATACGTCCCTCCATGGGGATCGAATCGGGATCAAAGGCCTGGAAACGGTCGCGATCCGTGGATAAGTATTGGCCAACGGCGCCAACGATTAGCGGCGAAAGAACATCGATGTCTGCAACCGCCAGGGATCCTTGGGCGGGTTGGTCGGGATCGCTGGTGAGAAGAATGGAGAGGGGAAAAGGTCGCGTGCGCGAACCGAAGCGACCCAGGATGTGGGTGCGCGTCCACATGCGAATGTCCTCTGGTTTGACATCCTGGGGTCCCGGTTCGATTTCAGCCCTGGCCAGGATGCGGCCACGCATGGAGTTCGTTTCGATGGGGAAAGCGCCGGGCAGGGCGCTGAGACCGTTGCCATGGGGGTGCGCCTCAGCAAAAGTCTGAATCACTTCACCCGGTCGGGTCTGGACGGATTGCACGGCCAGGTCCAGCCAGCCGGTCAGGTGGGCCTGTTCGAACACTGAACGAATTTTGGGATCTACCGAGTTGAGAGAAGCCTTGAGTGCGCTGGAGCGAAGGTTGATTTCGGGTGCGGCCAATTGGGTCCATGCTTGCGTGGTTTGGCCAGCATATATTATGGAGTGCCCACTCACATTCAGGGGTGCACGGGAAACCGGGCTGTCGCCGTGCACCTCGTATCGCAGTTGGCTTGCGGTTTCATCCACTCGTTTGTCATCGGAGATCAGGACCACGGAGGTGGTCACATCCCTCAGGGGGATCGGGAAGTGACTCCAGCTAGCGGAGAGGGCGCGGGCTTTAACTTCCAGACGGGAGTGCGGGCTGTCCTTGCCGCGGTGTCCCCAGAAATCCAAATTCAAATCCACCGAACCGTCCTTGGGGGAGAAGTCGGCGAGGATTTCCTTGCTGCCCTCGACCCCGGTCATGCCCTCAAAGGCCTTCAACATGGTTTCATCAAAGGTCAGGTTGTACCCGCGTACCGCCAAGCGTGAGGATACGAGCAGTGGATGTCGCCCCGGGTTTTCCTGTCGCATGCGCCGCACCTCGGGGTCGATGAGCGGGGACCAAACGCCCCCCTGAACCTCGGCACGGCCTTCGCCAACGACACCTCTGACATTGAAAATTCCGGTTCGCTCCGAAGGCTCCAGTGTAGGCTCCGAGATGAAGACCACCTTGCCCTGTGCCTGGTCGATGCGGCGGGGAAATCCCACATCTCGCCGACCTTCATGTGTCCAGTTGGGTGGGCCCACATACGCGACCGACACCGTCTCCTTGGAATCCACACGAACCGCCAGGGGCACGTGCGGGATCTTCTCCTCCAGCCATGCCAAGTCGGCCGGTAGGCGCAAACCAATCGCGAGGGCGATGGTGCCTTCCGGATCAAGCATGTTGCGGAGATTGGTCACCACCTTTGGATTGCCCAGCCGCTCGGAGAAATTCTCGGACACGGTGAGCGATTCGGTCTGCAGCCAGATGTCCGCAAGACTTTCGGGCCGTGCGTTCTGACCAAAACGAGTTTGCAAGCGCAGGTCCGCGTCACTCCAGCGGGCGAGGGCCTGCGCGCGCCCACGCCAGGCGTCGCGCTTGAACCAATCTTCGCCACCACGCCCCACGTAACTTCCTTCCAGATCCAAGTCCAGGTTTTGGATACTCTGCTGTTTCGAGTCTGGACCGATCAGCGGAATGTACGCTTCCCGAATCTCAAGCCGAACGTCTGCGCTGGCCCGGTTGCCTTTCACCACCGGAATACCCACCCGGGCTTCCAGCGAAAGGAGTCCATCGATGGGATCCCGTTGCAGGGATGGGATCCAGCGGGCGAGTAGTGGGGAGAGGTTTGTGGCGGCGAGGTCGATTTCGTGGGCTTGCACCCGAATGTGCAAGGGGGTGCCTTTCACGCTGTGCGCGCGAGCAATCAATTGTTGGGGCGTCTCCATACCGGGCGCCGTGCCCATGGTTTTTTCGCGCCCGGGAAGCAGCCAACGCAGCATCAGCGTAAACCCCTCGTCCTGGGGATCGTTCTCCGCCCAGAGGCTTCCCTGTTCCCACGCCTTTGAGCCATCAAAGTACTTGAGGGCGAGGCCTTCGATGAGCATGTGAGGCTGCACGTGGAGCCTGGGATTGTTGTTTCCTTCTATGGCAGGGTTGTTTGCCAGATCTGCCCGCAACTGCCTTAGTCCTTGCTCTGAAACCTGGAGCTGGCCCCCCTTGGCTTCAATGCGCTCTAGGAAAAATCCGGCAGAGAGGCGGAATCCCAAAACCAAACGCACATCTTGAATGGTCCACTCCAGCTCGTCGGAAGGAGAGGACCCCACCAAACGAATGTCTGAGATGTTGAGGCTGCGACTGAACCAGCCGATGCGGGAATCACCCAACTCGGCTTTCAAGCCCATGGGCGTCAAGGCTGCCTGCGCGTGCTGCCGAACCATGCGGCTAAGGAGCCCGGTGCTTTCGACGAAAGCAGCGCTGATGAACAGAAGCATGACAGCCCAGCCGGCCAAGGCGCCCAGACGATCCCAAGGAAGCCGCCGGGAAGATTGCCCGGTGTGCTTGATGGTGGGTGTTTTTTTGGGCTTGTCCTGCATTCCCTTGGGCGTAAATCGTTTGCAGGGAAGGCTTCCGCATGCCCTGCAGGTTGGAAGGAAAGTATATCAATGGGGACAGGAAACCACGCGAAGTGTCGCTTGGTGGATTCCAGACCAGGGAATGCGCAGAGCCGAACCGATCAGGGGGATCTCAGGGTGCCTGTGGAAGCGGGCACCAGGGGGGGGTGGGGGGGCAATGTGGGCATGGGGGCAGCCTGCCCTGGTACATGGATCTGCTCGCCTCCCACAAATAGCTGGCTAACCCTGCGGCCGATGGAGCAGGAGATTTCGTAGGGGATGGTACCGGCTTTGTTCGCAAGTTCGGAAAGCGTAATGGACTCGTCCCCATCTCGGCCGATCAAGGTGACCTGGTCGCCGACCTGCAAGTCCCGGACGTGTCCCACGTCGATGGTGGTGTAGTCCATGGAAATGCGTCCAACAATCGGGGCGCGCTGGCCTCGGATCAATACTTCTCCACCATCCGCCGAGCGCCAGGGTAGGCCATCGGCGTACCCGACAGGGATTGTCGCGATGCGCGTGGAGGATGAGGCGCGCCAGGCGGAGGCGTAGCCCACGGGGGTGCCCGCCGCCAAGTCCTTGAGGAATACGATTTGGCTGCGCAAACCCATTACTGGTAGGAGGGGGGCCTCGACTCCGATGGAGTCGGGCAAGACCCCATACGCTGCCAGGCCGGGGCGCACGGTGTCGTAACTGTTGCCAAGGCCAGTGAAGATCCCGGCGGAGTTGGCCAGGTGAATCCAGCCCAAGTCCTGGGTGACCGATCGTGCCGCGGTCAAAAAGCGATCAAAAACAGCCGATTGCAGTTGGGCGAAGGGATCTTGTGCGCCGTCTGTGGCGGCCAAGTGGGTCATGACGCCGGCAAGCTGCAGGTGGGGGGTGCTGTAAACCTCTTCCAGAAGGGCAAGGGCGCGGGTCGGGGGGACGCCCAAGCGTCCCATGCCCGTGTCCACATTGAGGTGCACCTTGGCGATGCAGCCCATGCGTTTCGCTAGTTTGGCCAGGGTGCGAGCACGGTCTCCCGTGTGCAGACCCAGGTGGATATCGTAGCCCAAGCAGTCGCGCAGCTCCTCATCGACCACGGTGCCAAGCACCAGGATCGGTACCCGAATGCCCGCGTGGCGCAGCTCCAGGGCTTCTGCGGAGGTGCCCACTCCAAGGGCCCCGATGCCGGAACGCACCGCATGGTGGGCAATGCCTACGGAGCCGTGCCCGTAGGCGTCCGCCTTGACCACCAGCATGATGCGGACGCTATCACCGGCTGCTTGACGGATGCAAGCCAGGTTGTGCCCGAGGGCGTCCAAATTGATTTCTGCCCAAACCCTCTTCGCATCCATGTCGTCAAGATAGCGAGCGTCATAGCCGGAAAGAAAGTGGTTGGTTCCCCCAGCCTTGTTCGTGCACGGCTTTGAGGGCAAATTTCGCCGAAAATCCCCGATTCGGTCCTTATTCCAAGGTTTGCGTGGACGGGTCCCCATGGGTTGTTTTCGCATGTGGGTTCGAACCAGTAAAGCGAACATGGGATGCGATTCCGAGGAAACGCTGAATTTTAGCGTTATTCCATGAATGAAGGCGTTGACACGGCCTTTCGTGGTTTTCATTCTACGAGTGCGTCACAGAACTCCGTTGCTCGCTTTTGAGCAATCAGTCCACATCGCCGCTCAGGGCGGCAAAAGGAACCCGCACTATGGCACGTAAAGCCAAGAAAAAGGCCACCAAGAAGAAGGCCACGAAAAAGAAAACAGTGAAGAAGAAAGTCGTCAAACGCGGCAAGAAGAAGAAAGGCACGGGTGATCTGATCATCAGCAAGAGCCGCACTAAGGCCGCTGCTGGTATCAACGTCTCCGGCGATTTCTACTCTGCTCTCGACGAGGCCGTTCGCGGTCTGATCGCTACTGCAGAAGCCCGCGCCGAGTCCAACGGCCGTCGCACCTTGCGCCCCCAGGACCTGTAGGTTCTAGCGCTATCAATCTTCGGGCTGTCCTCCTTTTTGGACGGCAGCCCGTTTTTTGGTGTGCCCAGCATGATGATTGACTTGAAGATGAAAGTTCTTCCGGGACCTGGCCACAGGGACCGAAGGGAAGCGTAAGGGCGGAACCGCGAGGGACCGTCTGAAGGAAACGTGTAACGAAACTGCGAGTCGACGTGCAGAAACCGGATTCGAGGCGCTGCGGAACAGGGCGAGCTGGCGAGCGAGTGATGCGCCACCTACACAGGCTGTATGGAAAACTCCACCTCAAGATCAAGAAGCCAAGAGCGCGGTGGCATCGGCGCACCGGCGTGACTTCCTGGCCCGGATATTCCATGAACACGCACCCCAGGCTTCGCAAACGGGCCCCTTCGGGCCCATCTCGCCCCCTGACAGGACTTTCCGATTTTTGCCTTCCTCGACAATGCCACCGCATTGCCTGCGGGGTCAAAATCCGCAAAGCCCTGCCAGGAACCGAGTTGCTGTGCCTGGGGCACGTCTTCATGAAATATCCGGGCTAGGAGACGGCCTGTGGTCGAGTGCATGAAAGATCGTGCGACTGCAGGTGTCAAAGAAAGCCCTCGAAAGGATGAGGGGATCGAGTCCGCGAAATCACTAGTCGAAACCGAGGCCACAGTACTGAATCTGTGGCCGAAGAGCTACGACGGTATCTACTTGGATGGCGAGGCTATTTCGGCATCGTGGACGCCAATGGGGTCCTGGCAAAGCAAGACTAATGGATTCGCAGGCGACTCCGAGTGATCCACCTAAAGCAATGGCAACGTGGCCGAACGACCTTTCATGAACTACGCGCGCGAGGAGCCTCGAAGCGCGTAGCCGCGGAAGTCGCTGGACACACCCAAAGCTGGTGGGGAACCGCAAAAGGAGTGATCCACCACATTCTCAACAAGTCCTACTTTGACCAAATGTGCATCCCCCGGCTGGACACAAAGTAACCTCAATCCATCGAACCGCCGTGGTACGGACCCGTATGCCCGGTGGTGTGGGAGGGGAACCGGGGAGAAATTGTCTCCCCGGCCCCTATCCCGATTGCTTGGGGGCTGTGGCCCTGGATCGGTGGCTGTTGACACTGGCGACGCTGATACGGTCGGGATGAGAGATACGTCACTGGTGGAGATCTTTGGGCTCGCGCGAACCCAAGAGCTCTTCCTCAGAACCCCCTTCTCCATCCAAACCCAACACTCCGCAGCGAACCCATTGGTGTCACCTCCCCCCAAAAACAACAGCCCCCAACCTACGCCCCAAAGTCAGCCATATACAACGGCCGCACATCCCCCGCATCCGTCGCCCCATCCCTCTCCATTTGCCGCAAACCTAAATACAGCAGGGCCCCCGCATCGGGTCCCGTGTCCGCTCGCCTTGGATAGCCCGGACGCTCCTCACCAAACAGAATCCCTAGGGCCCGGCTTTCACCCAGCATGATTCCCTCGGACAATTCCAAAGCCTTCGCATCAGCGACTTTGAACCTGGACGGCGAACGCTCGGTGACGAGTCCAGTCTCCTGCCGCAAGTAAGTCGCCAGATACAATGCACCCCCGCGTGCATCCAAAACCACGGTCCCGCGTTCACCGGGTTGAAGGTTCGCCCACGCCGTGGCCGCAATGGAAGGCACACCGCACAATGGAACCTGCAGGCCTTCCGCAAGCCCAAGCGCGATCGAACAACCCACCCTCAACCCCGTGAAGCTTCCAGGCCCAAGCCCCACATGCACGCTACGCATGTGCTCCCGCTTCAAGCCCTTCTTCAGTAAGCTCTCCGCCAATAGGGGCAACAGGTCGCTGGCATGCGCCACGTTGTCCGCCAAGCGCTCCACCGACACTGACCCCGCGTGCCCAATCGCCAAGGAAGCACTGCGCGTGGACGTCTCAAAGGCAATGTCGAAGGCATGCGCATCCATGGCTCTTACCCGCGAGCGCCAATGGCCGTACGGATGACCCCAGCCATTTCTTCGGCCTGGACCTTAATGCGCTGGGCATCCTGGCCTTCGACCATGACGCGGGCCAGGTTTTCCGTGCCCGAGTAGCGCAACAGGATGCGGCCATCTTCTCCAAGTTCCTGGCTACACGCATCCATGAGCTCAGACAAACCCTGGATAGTGGTCAGCTCTGGTTTGCTGGTCACGGGGACGCCCAGTAGAACTTGGGGCATGGTCACGAAGGGGGAATTCAGCTCGGAAAGGGTCTTCCCCGTTTCCCGCATCACGCGCAGCACAGCGAGTGCGCACACCATGCCATCGCCGATGAAATCGTTGCGCTCACCCAAAATCACATGGCCGGACTGTTCGCCGCCGATTTCGAGTTTCTCCCGGCGCAGGGCTTCGACCACATTGCGGTCACCCACACCCACTTCGACCACGCCAACACCCGCGTCCCGCAGGGCTCGGTGCAGGCCCCGGTTGCTCATCACCGTGGCGACTATGCGCGAGTCCTTCAGCTTCTTTTGCGCCTGGGCATGCAAGGCGAGGATCATGACAATCATGTCCCCATCCACCAATTGGCCAAGTTCGTCCACCAGCAAGCAACGATCGCCGTCGCCGTCCAACGCAATGCCCAGATCAGCCTTGTGGGAGCGCACCGATGCCAACAGGGATTGGGGGTGCGTGGACCCGCAGTCCTTGTTGATGTTTTCACCGTCGGGTTGATCTGCGATCGCGTGAACCTTGGCGCCCAGTCTGCCCAGGGCCTTGGGGCCCGACCGACTCCCGGCGCCGTTGGCGCAATCGATCACAATCGACAGGGAGTTGAGGTCCAGATCCTTGCCCCAGGTACGCTCCAAGTGCTTGAGGTAGTGGGCTTCCAGAATTGGACTGTGCTTGGGGCGGGGAGCAGCGGGGAAATCCATCTCCGCACTCGGCCCATGTAGCAACGCTTCGATCCTGTCTTGCACATCGTCCGCCAGTTTATCGCCCTGCCCGTTGAAGACCTTGATGCCGTTGTCGCGGGCCGGGTTGTGCGAGGCGCTGACCATGATGCCGAGGCTGTAGCCATCGTGCTTGGTCAACCAAGCGAGGCCAGGTGTGGGGAGCAAGCCTGCGCTCTCAGCCGTAATACCTGCGGCGGAAAGGCCGCACGCTAGGGCTGTTTCGAGGCTTGGGCCCGAGCGTCGACCGTCATGGGCCAAGAGAGCTCGAATCGGCGACTGGCCGCCGTTGCCTTGCACCAGGGCTGAACCCACCGCCCAGCCTACTTGAGTGGTTCCATCGGTGGAAAGCCAGCCGGAGCCAGCCAAGCCACGAATGCCATCTGTTCCAAAAATTGTGTCGGTCATGGGGTTAGTCTTGGGGAGAGTTGGACCCCGATTCGCCGCTGGTCGATTTATCGGGAGTCAGGGGTTGCAGGCTTAGGGTTGCGTCCTCAGCGTGAAGCTCCACTTTGAAGGGGTTTTCACCACGTTGTGCAACTTCCGCTGAGATTCGATCCTGAAGGGATTGGGGAAGGTCTGAAATCCAATCTGCATTCGGCAGCAGCTTGACCTCCACATTGGCGAGCATGGACCCTTCGGCGCGTGCTTGATCCACGTTGACGTACACCAGTGTGTGTCTGTCCACATAGTCACGCATGAAGATCGAAAGACTTGTACGCTCTTCCTGGGTGGCATTGTCCAGCAAGGGAGGAACGGAAATCTCTAGCCGCACTTTCTGGTCTGGCCTTTGAAAGCGTTGCAATGGTGCCGTCTGGGCTGGGTCGAAAGTGACCAGTGCCAAGTCCTTAGTGATCTCGCCCAGCCGGTCGAAGTGGGGGGTGAGGTCGACCTCAATGAAGAGGGAGCCTTGGATTTCGAAGCCCTCATTGAGCAGGGCTTGACTCAATCTCAGGGGGCCCGACCAGGTTCCTCCATCGGAAAAACCGACGGGGACGGGAGCGAATTGCAGCCAGTCCTTTCTGTTGGCTTCGCGCTCGGAGAAAAGCTCCGTGGGACCTCTCAGCTGGAATTGGTTGGGCCTGAAGCGCACATCCCTGGAGAAATTGAGATGCTGTCCCAGGTCGCCACGGGTCAAAGAGATCTGCGTGGCTTGGGGTGTCATGACCCGCTTTTCGTAGCTCTCGAAGGCCAAGGACGGTTCGGCCCCGTTCCAACTCACTTCCAGGCCTTCGATGATTCGGCCGGCGCCCCAAAGGAATTCGTCGGTCCGCAGGCCCCGGTTGGTGGCTGTTTCCGGGGTGAGCTCCAGGATGCCGCCGATGCCGTTGCCTAGCTCTTGGATTTGAATGCGGGGCCCACGCACGGTGATGTTCAGCTTCCGACCTTCGCCTGGGGACACGATGCGCAACTCTTCGCCCTCAGCGGTCTTGGATGCCGGTGGACGGATCCAAAGCTGGTTGGTGATCGGAACTCCGAGGGCCTGGTGGGGCTCGGCCGTACGGACCTCCAAGGTGAACTCAGCCGTTTCGGTCACCCGTTCGTGGGCGGCTAGGAAAAGAGCCAACCCCAAACCTAGGGAGATCAGTTTCTGCGCCCAATGGGCGGAAACAAGAGAGCGCAATTGGGAGCCAAGGGGTTGCCTTTCCGTGGTACCTCCCTGCTGGAGCCCCAAGCGTTCGTGGAGCACATCACTCAGGGCGTTGCTGGAAATGCGAGAGAGCATGGAACCTTCGTGGGCCACCGAGATGCCTCCGGTTTCCTCGGACACGACGACGGTGACCGCGTCGGTTTCTTCCGCCAGACCCAAGGCCGCGCGGTGCCGCGTACCAGTCGTTTTGCTGATGCTGTCATCTTCCGAAAGGGGCAGGATCGCGCCCGCAGCGACAATGCGGCCTTCCCGGATGATGACAGCGCCATCGTGCAGGGATCCCTTGTCCTGGAAGATGCTCTCCAAAAGCAATGGGCCTACTTCGGCATCCAAGCGCACGCCTTTGTCGATGAATGCATCCAAAGACGTTTGGCGTTCGATAACGATCAGCGCGCCCTGCTTGCGGCGGGCCATGCGGGCCACGGACTTAGAAATGTCGTCGATCGGTTCCTTGGTTTCGGATCCAAGGAAGCGGCTCAACAACCCATGCTCACCCAGTCTCAAAATTCCACGCCGAAGTTCGGGTTGGAAAATGACAACGAGCATCAGGATGACCACACCAAAGATGGCGTCCAGGATCTGCTCGAGTTCGTGCAGGTTCCAGGCGCGGGCCAGGGAGTACAGGCCCACTCCAACAACCAGCAAAGCCACGCCCAAACCCCGTACCAAACCACTGCCCCGCGAAATCCGCAGCAGGGAAAGCACTAGGTAAACGCCCCCGACGAGGATCATGACCTGGAAGGCGTTTTCCAATGTGAGCTCGGGCACTAGTGGGGGTGGGGTGAGGGGGATTGAACGGCGTGGGCAACCTGGACGGCTTGTGCCATGGTGCTCACATCATGAACTCGTAGGATGGAAGCTCCACCGGCCACACAAGCAAACAGGGCAGCGGCCGTACCGCCAAGGCGATCCCGGGGGGGTGCCCCGCCGGGGTTCTGCCCCCCATCTTCTTCGGCTTTTGCAAGCTGGTCGATAAAGGACTTTCTCGACACGCCCAGGAGCAAAGGACAGCCTAGGGATTTCAGTTCACAAAGTCGCCGAAGAAGGGATAGGTTATGGTCTAAGCGCTTGCCAAACCCAATGCCGGGGTCGATACACAGGTTTTCAGCAGCGATTCCAGCGGATTTGCAGGCAGCCAGGCGTTCGCGCAACCAGCGCACAACCTCCGCAACCACATCCCCGTAGTTGGGATCCTGTTGCATTCGGTCGGGGGAAGTTGGGCAATGCATGGCGATGTAGGGCACTCCACGTTCGCTGACCAGGGGCAGCATGTCCGGGTCGAAAGTGCCTGCGCTGATGTCGTTGACCCAGTCCGCCCCAGCATCGAGGGCGCGGCGCGCGATCTCTGCTTTGGTGGTGTCGATGCTGACGGGGCGGTCGAAGCGACCGGCGAGAGCTTCGATCACCGGGCCTACCCTGCTCCATTCCAGTTCCACCGTGACGGCTTCCGAGCCAGGCCGCGTGGACTCCCCACCGATATCCAAAATGTCGGCGCCCTGGTCGCGCAATTCGCAAGCCCGGGCCACGGCGGTCTCTTCCAATGAATAACATCCTCCATCGGAAAAACTGTCCGGAGTCACATTTAGAATCCCCATGATGCGTGGTTTGCCCGGATCCACTTTGGCGGCGCGCCAGGTTTCGTGGAACAGGTGGGCTAGTTCCCCAGGGCCGTGCAGGCTTGCGTCGGAAAAGCTCCAAAGGCCTTCCACCTGGCGCTTGCCCAGGGTGTTTTCATCCACCGGGCGGTAGGCGCAAGGGGCCCCGTGGGCGAGCTTCAATAACTCGGTGCGCCAGGGCGCGCCGGGTGAGCCCGCCACCTTGGTGGGGGCCAGGGCGAATTGTTGAAGCGGCGCCCCGTCCCGGGCTCGACCGGTGCGAATCCAACGCGGGCCGAGGCCCAGGGCTGCCGGGGTGGCGAACCCGTGCCAGGGCCCGGCGGCTGGGCCGCCTAGGGGAGTGTGGCGCTGGGGAGCGGGCAAGGACCGGCCTCGGCCTACGCCGGTGAAAGTCCTGCTTCCCCAGAGAAGCCGGGAAGGTCGGCCTCGCCAGAAGCCGGGGATTCTGCATCCGCCGTGTCTTCTTGGGCCGGGGGGGTAGGTTCCTCCTCGGGGGGATCCGGCCGCAGGGATTCGGGATCCGCACCTTCGATCAACTTGTCGATCTCGAGGCGGTCCAAGGTTTCGTACATGAGAAGACCCTCGGTCAGCCGTTCCACGGCGTCCCGGTTCTCCTCGATGATGCTTTGGGCCTTGGCGTAACCTTCGCGCAGGATACGCTCGATTTCCTCGTCGATGATGCGCGCAGTCTCCTCCGAGTGTCGCTTGTCGCTCATCACTTCGGTGCCCAGGAAGTCGGAGCCCTGGCGTTCCGCGTAATTGATGGGACCGACCCGCTCGCTCATGCCGAGTTCGCTGACCATGGAACGGGCGATGCGAGTGGCGTGATTGATGTCGTCGCTGGCGCCGGCGGAAATGTCCTTGCAGAACAGTTCCTCAGCGACCCGGCCACCAAATGCCATGGCCAATTGGCCGAGCATCTTATTGCGGCCGTAACTGTACGACTCGCGCTCCGGCAGCATCATGGTCGAACCCAAAGAGCGTCCCCGGGGAACGATGGTGACTTTGTGGGGGGGATCCACGGCGTCGATCTTGGCGGCCACAATGGTGTGCCCAGATTCGTGGTAGGCCGTGTCGCGCAACTCGTCCGGGTCGAGTTTCATGGACGTTTTCTTGCGGCCGTAACGGACCTTGGTGGTGGCCTCTTCCAAGTGTTCCATGTGGATAGTGTCGCAATCTGCGAGCACGGCCATGATGGCGGCCTCGTTGACGATGGCAGCCAAATCAGCACCTGAGTAACCCGGTGTGCTCTTGGCGAGCAGCGCGTGGTCGATGTCGTCCGCCAGCTTCACCTTCTTCAAGTGAACCTTGAGGATCGCCAGTCGGCCTTCCAGGTCGGGCAGGTCGATGGTGACCTCCCGATCGAATCGGCCGGGGCGCAGGAGCGCAGGGTCTAGAACATCAGGTCGGTTGGTGGACGCCACAACGATGACGCCGTCGTCGGTGCCAAAGCCGTCCATTTCCACGAGGATTGCATTGAGCGTTTGTTCACGTTCGTCGTGACCTCCACCCATGCCGCTTCCGCGGCGGCGGCCCACCGCATCGATTTCGTCGAGGAAAATGATGCAGGGGGAAGTGTCCCGGGCTTGTTTGAATAGGTCGCGAACACGACTTGCGCCCACACCTACAAACATCTCAACAAAGTCTGAACCTGAGATGGAGAAGAAGGGGACTTCCGCTTCGCCAGCGATGGCCTTGGCCAATAGGGTCTTGCCGCAGCCGGGAGGACCCACGAGCATGACGCCGCGGGGAATGCGCCCACCGATACTGGTGAAGCGTCCCGGGTTCTTGAGGAATTCCACCACCTCGCGCACTTCAGCTTTCGCTTCTTGAGCACCGGCCACATCGCCGAAGGTGACTCCCGTGTCGTTCTCCTTGTTGTAGAGTGTGGCACGCGAACGGCCGAAGCTCATCACTCCAGAGCCGCCCCCTTGGGAGCGCATCTGGCGCATGAAGAGCATGAACACAAACAGGATCAGCAACCACGGCCCCCACAGCATGAGGATGTTGCTCAGGGTAGAGTCCGTTTCCGTGTGGCTCATGCCGCTGCCCAGCGTGAGGTTGAAGGCCTGTGACTGGGTCGTCACACCCAGGGCGTTCAACTTTTGTTCCAAGGTCACCGATGAGTCGGTAACCCGAAAGCGCATGAGTCCACCGTTTTGGCTGGGGCTCGTGGGCAAGTTGTCCGCTGAAGCTCCCCAATCTCTCAGGGGAGCGGCAGTACCCGTGACCAGCAAGTAGTCGTTTTGCTCTACGAGGGGATGGGCGTTTGTGAGGCCCGGGGAGCCTTCATCTCGGGTGTCGCTTTCCTCGATGGGCTTTTGCGAAACAAATGTCGTCAGATGCTTGGCTTCTTTGGGGAGAAAGAGCGGAACACCGGATCGGTTGAGAATGGACTCCAAGCGCTGGGCAGATATGTCGCAAGGCCTGGGCGCGGCCTTGAGCTGTTGGAGTTCCGCTTCGATGGCTTCCACGGTTTGGAAGGAGGCACGGAAGGCGGATCCGTCGGCCAGCTTGCCGAGCACATCCCCTTGATCGAGGGTCTTGAGTGTGGCGACTTCTCCCACATTCAAGCGCCAGAGGAATTCATCCTGGCTCAGATCTTTGGTCTTGCTGGCTTGTGATCCGCCAAAGGCGATCAGAACCACCACCAGGACCGTAAGGAACAGGAGGAAGGGGCCAAAGGGCCTGGGACGGGTCCCCTTTTCGGGGGCGGGCGGCTTGGGATCCGGCATGGGCATTCTATCGACCGAACACGATTCCATCTCCAGGGGTGAATCCCGCTGGAGCGTTGCATTCGATATTCGGCCCCAGTCTAAGGAGTCTTGGGAGGGGGGAAAAGTCCAGGGCCCCGTTCCCGTTCAATTCATGGTGATTTTCCCCTGCTGGCTGGACCTCGCAGTGGGGGGATGGGGGGAGTCAGGGGGCCTATTGGCCCGAGGTTGGGGGAGCCTGCACCTTCGGTTCCCCAGTCCCCTGCAATTCCAGGGCGTTCAGCTTCTGCAAGAGCTCGAGAACCAGGCGTTGGGCGGCATTTTCCAGGGCATAGTCCCGGGCACCCGACTCCCCTCCATGCTCATCAAAAACAAAACCGACCTCCACAAAGGTCCGGGCATGTGCGAGGGGCTCACCGGAGGCGCCATCGAGGAGTTCGGCCTGCACAAGCAGGCGCTTGGCAGATTCTAGCCATTCGTTTAGGGGGCTGCGGATTCCCGCCCGCCGTTCACTGGTCAATATGCGACCTCGTATGACCGCATCCGCACGGGAAGGCCTGACGATACGGGCTCCGGCATGGTCCGCTAGGGAGCGGGTCAATGCCGTGTGTAGGGGCTTCTCCAGGTCAGGCTCACGACTGGAATTCGCGAAGATTTCCACTCCGTATGTGGAAAACCGATCGGGCAGTTTGAATCCGGCACGGTAGGCGCAGGAGACTAGATGGAAGGCAAGGAAAGCTAGGAATACGGTTCCAAGCCAGGGTCGAGGGGTGCAGATCATCTCTATTGGCTGTCCTTGGAATTGGTGGCGTCCGTGGACTCGATCCATTGATCCAAGGTCTTTTGGGCTGCTTCGATCTGTTTTTCAGAACCACCCTCACGTGCCAGTGCCAAGGCGCGACGCGCATGCAATTCCGCGCCGGGATCATTGCCCACCGTGTGGTAGAAATCAGCGACGATCGAGTCGTGGCCAGATAGCCTTCGAATCGATAGCAACAAATTTTGGCGCACCCCATCCTCCTCCTCGCGAGCTTCTCCAGCGTAGGTTTCAAGCCAAGACTCGAGCTCTTGCCGCGCCAACTCGATCGGGCGACGGTCAAAATCGGAGCGACCGATGAGGTCGAGACGCAGGGCTGGAATTCGTGCGCGACTGGTCGGAACCTTGGGGGAATCCCCAAAGTAAACGACCAAATCTTCGTGGCGTTGAATTGCCAACTCTAGCTCGCCGGCTTCCACATAAAGCCGCGCTAGCTCCGCGTATGCCTGGGGCCCCGCCTGGTGGGTGGGGTACTGGGTCGTGAGGTATTCAAGGATTTCTGGAGCCAGTTTTTGGTAGCGAAACAGGAGCGCATAGCGGCCTCGATCCTGGGCCAAATCAAGTCCCGCATCCGCGAGTACATCCCCGGAACTGGCCCGTTCAGCGTGGAATGGAAATTCGCGATCCAGAGCTTTGATCAGTCGATAGGACTTGAGTCGTTCTCCGCGGTTCAGGCAGGAGCGCGCTTGGGCGATGCGCGAACGCACGGCCAGGTTGCGCTGCAGGCCCGCCTCGATCAGGCGCAGGAAATGTCCCGGGGGAGCATCCTGGTCGATGAGCTTTTGAAGCAGCAATTCAGCAGCCCCCGATCTGGCGCGCTCCAATGCCTGGCCAGCTTCTCCTTTTGTACCAGCGGTTTCTTGGGCCACCTGCAAGCGTGCGAAGGCCAAACCAGGATCGTTGGCCTGGGTCAGGTCGTCGTCTGCGGCGGCGATCACACGCGGGACTTGATCCGCCCCATAGGAATCGGGGAGGCGATAGCTGGGGCCCCTTGAGGCGCGGCAGGCGACCAGGGAAATGGTCGCGAGGCAGGCGATGAAGGCCTTGAAACGAAGGGGCGCCGATTTTCCGGACGGGATCATGCGGGATTGTAGGGTGGGGCGAACGATGGGGCTGGACCACGCTCGGGAGCGTTGCGGTGGGTTGTTCCGAGGAAAGTCTGTTGACTACGCAGCCGGGATTCCAGGTGATAGTCCAAATACCGGCCATGGAGATCCCGAATGCGTAGCACCAGGTCCTCGTCTGGGAGCGTACAGGCTAGCAGGTTACGGACCATGGAGGGAATGCTGTGGGCGGCTTCCAGCACCTGAATTGGCAGGGTACCCACCCGCCGGCCGGAGCGGCGCGCTCCACGGGCGCAAGTGGGGCAGAGCCTCCCCCCTGAACCAGCGGAAAAAGGGACCCTGTCAGCCCCATGTGGAGTGTCCGCGTGCTCGCCGCAAGAGGCACAGTGCATCAGGGCTGGGGCCACTCCCAGCAACTCCAGGAAGTGGGCCTCGAAAATCAAGAGCTCCAGATCCGCCGGCAATACGCCCCCATTCAGGTGGTCCAGGCACCTGCTGGCTAGCTTGAACAGCTGAGGTTCTGGAGAGCCGGGTTGTGCAGCCACATCGCACAATTCGAGCACGGTTAGACCCGCCACGTAGCGTGCCCTAAGGCCGGTCATCTGCTTTCGCCGTTTTTCCCAGCTCGCGCTTTGCAAGGGGGCCAAGCCGTGTGCTCTGGGCTTGAAAGCCACCTGCAAAGTGTGGAACCAATCCAGCACCGCAAAGAATCTGGAGGTGGTTCTGTAGGCGCCTTTGGCCACCAGATCCACACGCCCTTGATCGGGGGTCAACAAGCGCACTACCAGGGACGATTCCCCAAAGGGGGTACGTCGCAGGAGCAAGGCTTGCGTGGGTACAGTCATGGGGCGAGTCTACCAGCCCGAGGGCCGCATTGCTCCTGTGCGAGAGCCCGACTGGGAATTGGCGGTATTCGGGCGGCCTGTCAGGCGCTGCGCCGAACCCGTACCCACATCACCCGGCGGTCGCTGGCTTCGGTGACGGAATAGCTGGTGTTCGACCACTCGAAAGACTCTCCAGAACCGGGGATATGACCCAACTGGGCCAAAATGAAGCCCCCCAATGTTTCGAAGTCTTCCTCCTCCGGAATGGTCAAGTGCAAGACTTCATTGACTTCGGAAACGTGCAGACTTGCGTCCACATCGAAGAGGTCACGCTCCACTTGCCGGATGCGCTCTGTGGCTTGGTGGTGCTCTTCGATAAAGTCGCCCACGATCTCGCCGACCACGTCGGAAAGCGTTGCGATACCCGCGGTGCCACCGTACTCATCGAGCACCACGGCGAGCTTCTGCTTGACCGCACGGAACTCGCGCAGCAATTCCGCCACGGGTTTTGTTTCCGGAACGAGAATGGGCGGATCCAGCAGGTCGCGCAGGCCTGTGCGTTCCGCGGGGGGTTTGGTCGATTCCCTGATTGCGCGGCGTGCGGTCACCGTGCCGATTATGGAGTCGATCGTGTCCTCATAGACGGGAATCCGGGAATGCCCGCACTCCACGATGGTTTGCAGGGCCATCTCCAAACCGTCATCCACATCGATCGCATCGACCTCGGTGCGGGGCGTCATGACTTCCGCAGCATCGGCCGCCCGAAAATCGAGCACGTTGCGGATCAACTCTTGAGCTGTTTCGTCCAGGTGGTCGTTCTCGCCTTGGTCCCGAAGTGCATTGCGCAGGTCCATAAGAATGCGGCCATCCGCCTTGTGTTCGGCGGGCATACCAAAGAGCCGTGCGAAGCCATTCTGAAGGCCACTGGTCATGCGTAGCAGGAACAGGAATGGATGCATGACCAGGGCGAAGGTGGGCAAACATGCGGCGGTGATGGCATTGGATTGGGCTTCGGACAAGGCCCTGGGCAAAATGACCCAGAAAACCATGCAGAAGAGAGTGGCCAAAGCCGTGCTTGTCAAAAGCCAGGACCTGCCGAGCTCCTCACCTTCCGACCCGCTCGTTACGACCATGAAGGCCAATCCCAGGGCATACACTTGCAGCGCGGCCTCAATCCAACGCGCACCAGATGCGAGCGTTTTCGCTCTGCGCATGACCGTTACCAAGCGTTCTTGACGGCTGGGTGACCCATTGGCTTCCAAGACACCATGGGGCGCAAATGTCTCCAAGGACCTACGGAATGTGCCCAAGAGAAAGGCACCGAGGGCGGCCATCAATGGCCAGATCCAGGCGGTCCAGGGACCAAGGGCGGCAGAACCGGAGAGTTCTGCCAAAGCAGGGTGTATTGGGGGCACGGAATTGAAAGCGTGGGGGCGGTGATGGGCGTTGAATGTATTTGCCCGGTGGGATTCTATCGGCTTTTGCCCAGGTTTGCCCATAGGAGATGTGTACCGGTGAATGACCCGCAGTGAACCGCCGGTCCCGGATGCGGGCGGGCTCCCGGGGTCATGGGAGTGGACGAGTGTTACGAAAACGAAACAGGTGGGTGGTGGGGAGCCGATTGAAGCTGGATTTTGGCACCCCAGGACCCGTTGGCATGCTTTCTGCATCGCCTTGTGCGTGAAAACAGCAACATGCCCCCAAGTGGCTCTCCTGAGAGAAGCCAGGTCCTTTGTCGATCTCGTTGGCTCCAGCGCAGGTTGTGCCTTCGCAACCCAGGAAACAGACGATTTCGAAGGGTTGGACACCGCCCTCATGCAGATTTTCAGGAGCACCGGGGACTCGCGGGCTTTTGAATTCCTATACCAGATTACCTCTGAGCCCCTGATGGGTTGGATTCACGGCCGTGCCCGGCAAATCGCCCGCAGGCTCGATGCTCGCGAAATCCTGCAGGATACGTTCATCAACATTTATCGCTACGCGAAGAGCTTCAAGGGGGAAGGGATCCATGGTTTCAGGCGATGGGCCCGAACCATCGCAGCCAATGCCATGCACCGGGCCAGCCGCAAGCGCACCCTGGTCTTTTCTGAATGGACCGATGGCATCATGCAGGTCCCAAGCCCCGCGGGTGGCCCCTTTGGTGTGGTGGAAGCCCGCGAATTCGGCAAGGAGTTGGACGGCGCCTATCGCTTGCTGCTCCAGGTTGCCCCCCAGGTTCTCGCCAAACTCTCACCCCGCGACCAATACGTGTTGCATGCGGTGGACCAAGAGAAATCCAGCTATCGGGACGTGGAAAAGGAACTCGGATTGCGCTCGGGCGCTTTGAAGATGATCGTGCACCGGGCGCGCATCCGTTTGGATAGCCACTTCTGCGAGGCCCTAAACGGCAAGTAGTTCGGGAGGGTCAATCAAAAGCAAGGACCTCTGGGGCGCATCGTCGCTGCCCCCTTGCGGTCCTTGCTTTTGCCCGGACAATAAGGCCCATGCAGCAAAGCGCAACCCCGATCGATTGCCTGGTCCACAATGTGGGCGAATTGGCGACTCCCCAAGGGGCAGGGTCCAGGGGGGGCAAGGCTCTGGCCTCCATTCACGTTCAGAATGATGCGGCCATAGCGATCCAGGACGGGGTGATCCTCGAAATCGGATCGGAGGCAGATCTGGCGGCTCGTTATCAAGCCAAGCAACGCATCGACGCCCAGGGGAATCTGGTGATTCCAGGCCTTGTTGATGCGCACACCCACCCGGTATTTCTTGGCACCCGCGAGGGCGAATTCGAGGACCGTTTGCTGGGCAAGAGCTACGTGGAGATCTCCGAAGGTGGTGGGGGGATCGTCTCCAGCATGTTGGGTGTGCGCAACAGTTCTAAGGAACAACTTGTACAGGCGCTCTTGATGCGTATGGACCGCTTCCTGGTTTGCGGAACCACCACGGTCGAAGCCAAGAGTGGCTACGGTTTGTCTCTGGCCGATGAGATGAAATCCCTCGAATCGATCGCCGAAGCAAACCGCGTGCATCCGGTGGATCTCGTCCCGACTTTCTTAGGCGCACACGATTTTCCGCCTGAGTATCGCGATGATCGTGCGGTCTATCTGAAGTTGCTGCGCGAAGCGATGTTGCCCGCCGTGGCGGAAAGCGGTTTGGCCGAATATTGCGACGTGTTCACGGAGAGTCATGTGTTCGGAATCGATGAATCCCGCGACCTTCTGAACCATGCCAAGGAGTTGGGATTGAAGGTCCGCTTGCACGTGGATCAGTTGACCCAGCTAGGTGGAGCCCAGTTGGCGGCAGAGCTTGGCGCAGCTAGCGCGGATCACTTGGAACATGTCAGTGATGAGGGTATCGACGCCCTGGGCCAGGCTGGAGTCATTCCCGTACTTTGCCCGCTAGTGCCCCTATTCCTGCGCGAATCCCAGGAAGCCCCCGGGCGTAGAATGGCGGATGCTGGCCTATCTGTGGCCCTGGCCACCGACTTCAATCCGGGTTCTTGCTATGCCATGAGTCTCTTTGAAGTCATGTCTTATGGGGCCTTGCGCTATGGATTGCTGGCGGGGGAAACCTTGACCGCAGCCACCCTCAACGCGGCCGTATCTTTGGGCCGCGGCGACAGCATCGGAACCCTCGAACCCGGCAAGCGCGCTGACTTGGTGATTACAGACTTGCCGTCTCATCGCCATTTGACTTACGACATGGCGCGCAACCCGGTACAGCATGTGATCAAGTCAGGAACACTCGTGTACTCCGCATCCCATGTGAACCGTCAGGAATCCTAGTCATGAAGTGGAATCGAGCCATTGCCTTCGGTGCTTTTCTTTGTGTCACACTGTCCGGATTCGGATCGGCGCTGCCCCAGGCCGGAGATGCTCCCGAAACAAAAAGCCACGGTCTTGCCGAGCGCCGCGTTGCGTTTGAAGATGCCTGGAGCCACGCCAGCAAGGAAAACCGTGATCGGCTGCGGGCCGAGGTTCGTCGCTATCGCAACGTGGGGCTGTCCGCCTTGCGGCAGGTGAATCCTGCACGCCTCGTGCGTTGGACCCGGATACTAAAAGGACACGAAGTTTCGAGCTTGCCCAGCGACTTGGAAAACTGGATGGGCAAATTGGAGGTGCGCTTGATTCCTGGCTGGCGAGATCCGAAAACTGCCCAGGCTGATCCTCAAATCATCACTCAGATTTTGGCACCATCCCAACCTCCTGGGCTGCTTGCGGCGGAGGGAGCCTCCCAGTTTCAGTTGCATTGGGTCAATGAAAAAGGGGAACGCAAGTTGGCTCGCTCAGTCTCGGTCGATGGGTCGGATTTTGGGGCGCTTGGTTTTGAACTGTTCCTCCAATGTCCAGCCAATACGGCTGGCACATGGTGGCTAGAACCAAGCTTGTCGTTCGACAACGCCACGATCTGGGGGCATCCGGGTGTATTTTTCTTACGTGAATTCAAGCTGCCGGACCTGGGACCTACGGACGAGCACAAACCCAAAAGGGCCTGGATGCTCGCTAAGCTGGACTTGCAAACAAAGGGCTTTAGGGACATGCGATGGGGGGGGGCTGAGGCTTTGTTGCTCAACCGTCACGAGCATTTCGATCAGTCCAGTCCTTTAACGCACGGGCGTGGAACATTGACCGCTCGTCTATCTCCCCAGGGAAAAGCACCTGCGCGCGCCCTCGTTTGGGTCGTCGTTCCTAGTGCTCAGCTTCTCGAAGGCGAGTTCATTGGACAACGCGGCCTTAGGTGGCGAGCCTTGGCCGCCAAGGGGGTAATGATCGTCGCTAGCCATGCGCCTCTGATCGGTTCCATAGATTCCCAGGACACGGCCAGTGCGACCATGCTCAGGGAAACCAAGGCGCTATCCGGCATCCCCAGGATTCTGGTGGCGCGTGGTAATCTCGCCCGCGGCCTGGGTGCAGGTTCCAAAAGGGCTTTTGACGGATTTGATTCCCTGGTACTCCAGAACCCTCGAAACCGTGATGCAGCCCCCACGGTCCCCTTTGGCGAAGCTCCGACCCTGTTCCTCCTGCCCAGCGATCCCTGGAAGGCGCCGATCGTCCCTGGCACCCAACGTGTCGTCGCCAGCATGGATCCACCCGCGGTCATGTCCATGGACACGGCCCATCACATAGGTCAGCACCTGGACTTTTTGGCTCCCAAGAAGAGCGAAACGACAGCTTCGGGGGCAGAGGAACACTGAAAATTTCGCCTGACTCGTTACCCTCTGCGGGTCATGAGCAATGCCAAAATTATTCAGCCGCGCACCCTCAAGGGATTTCGAGACTACTTGCCCGCAGCCGCGGGTCCCAGGGAAAGGGTGCTAGAGATCGCCCGCGAGGTCTACCGCTCCTTTGGGTTCAACCCCATTGATACGCCCGCCCTCGAGTACACCGAGATCCTGCAGGGCAAGGGGGGCGAAGAATCCGACAAGCAAATGTATCGTTTCACCGATCCCGGCGGCCGGGACGTGGGCATGCGCTTCGACCTGACCGTGCCCCTGGCGCGCTTTGTGGCGCAATATGCGGGACAACTCAGCATGCCTTTCAAGCGTTACCACATGGGCCCGGTATGGCGCGGTGAGAACACTCAGCGCGGCCGCTACCGCGAATTCATCCAGTGCGATTTCGACACAATCGGCACCCAGAGCACGATTTCAGACGTGGAAACTATCCTGGTGATCTACACCCTGTTCAAGCGTTTGGGCTTTGAGAAGTTCACCCTGCGCGTCAACCACCGCGGCGTTTTGGCTGGGGTGCTCGAAAAGGCCGGCGTCCAGGGGCAGTCGGGAGCCGTTCTGCGCGCCCTCGACAAACTCGCCAAGATCGGCTCTGAAAAGGTGGCCGATGAAATGAAGCGCACAGCCAGCGTGACCGACGCCCAGGCCCAAGAGATCCTGGCCCTTCCCCAAATTCAAGGGAGTCGGGCGGAGGTCCTGGAGCGCATCGCAGGCTTGGTGGAGGGCAACGAAGCTGGCGAGAAAGGCCTGGAAGTTCTCACGGCCGTGGACAAGGGTCTGCGTGGGGCCGGGGTGCCTGAGGATGCCATGGCCTTTGACCTCTCGATCGCCCGCGGACTGGATTATTACACGGGGGTGGTGGTGGAGACCTTTCTCGACGACCTACCGGGCATCGGAAGTTGCTGCTCAGGCGGCCGCTACGACGACCTGGCGAGTGTCTACACCAAGCAGACATTACCTGGCGTGGGCGCATCCTTGGGCGTGGACCGCTTGCTGGCGGCCATGGAGGAGCTGGGCCTGATCGAAGAGAGCTTCTCGGGTGCCCCAGTTTTGCTGACCTATTTCGACAAGACCCGCGGACTGGACTACCTGACCCTGGCCCAGGAACTGCGGGATGCTGGCTTGGGCGTGGAGCTGTATCCCGATGGCAATAAGTTGGGTGCCCAACTCAAGTATGCCGATCGTCGTGGGCACCAGGTGGCTGTGATCGTCGGCGGCGATGAGTGGGAGAAGGGGACCGCCCAGGTGAAAGACCTGCGTGACGGTTCCAGCCAGGAGGTTGCGCGGGGTGATGTCGCCGCTACTTGCCAAGCATTGTTGGCCTAGCATGTCTTCATGAAATGTCCGGGCTAGCCGGCTGCGCAAAACGAAGCCCGGTCGCCGTTGGCCTTCTTGATCAAGAACGTGGCGAGCACAAAGGCCAGGTGCTGCAAGGCCCCGGGCTTTTTCGTGTCCCCTAGGTTTAGGCGAAATGGCCCATCACGAATGCGGCTCCGTATGGCGTGGCATTGAACGACCAACGCGGAGAGCTCGAAAGCTCTCCGCGCTGCGTTGTGACTTCAGACCGGAGTTTGAAGTCCAGTGATTACCAGGATTACTGGAAGGTCACTTCCAGGCCACGAGTGTAGTTGCTTTCACCGGAGAGTGCTCCGCCATCGCGGTGCCACAACTGGAAGTAGAAGGTGTCACCGGCCAAGACCATTCCAGTGAAGGTCGGGGGAAGAGGGATGTTGGTCAAGTCGACGGAACCACTGATCTGGCCACCAAAGACGGAACCAAGGGTCGAGAGGAATCGGGCAACAGCCAAACCACCACCAATACAGAGGTTGCCGTCGCTACCGCCAGGGTTGTTGATTTGGGCTTGTCCGAAGCTTCCGAGGAAGTAACCGAATTCACCTTCGGGGAGACCGAAGGCAAGCAGGCCAAAGTTGTTGTCGGCTGCCACAATGCTGCCAGTGCCATAGATGTTTCCGATGGCACCGGTGGAGTTGGGGGCCGCATCGCAGTACATGGTGCCAACGACGCCGTTGCAGTTGCCGGAACCGGAGACGATCAGGTCGTAGTAGTTACAGCTGCCCCAGATGAAGACCTGCAGGACAACGTCAAGATCAGCCCCAGAAGTGTTTGTCCAGGTGATGTGCTCGTCGTCACTGATACTGAAAGAGCCGGTGATGTAGTTGCAGTCAGCGTCCTGCAGGGACAAGTCGATATCACCATCGTCGTCGAGGAACAGTGCGTCAATGACGAGGGTCTCGCCATTGCCGACGCAGTAACGGTAGTTATCATGATCCGTGGCGGAGAGCCAGAGGCCGGTGTTGGTGCCGTTCACCATGGCAACCGCAGTAGCACACTCGTCATTGTCCTCGAAGGCATCGTCGTTGCTCGCAGAACACGGGTCGGGAGTGAGAGTGACGTTCAGTATGCCAGGGCCAGAGTTGGAGCCGTAACCTCCAACCTGAATGACGAACTGGTCGCCCATGTTGATGCTACCCAGAGTGAGGGTACTCAGCAAACCAGTGCCACCATCGTCATTATTGTCGATGCAGATAGCCATGCAGTCAACTCCGCCATGAATGGCAAGCTGCGTGTCGAAGCTGGAACCTTCCGTGTCGACCGTAAGATTTCCATCGGCGGTAGCGGTGTAGACCCAGTACATGTCCTTGTTGAAGAAGAATGGACCAAGAGAACTCGAGAAAAGGTTCGAGTTACAGCCAGGAAGGTTGTCATTCTCGACCATGGTGGATGTGTTGAATGCGAACGAGCCTTCACCGATGGCTGTGGGCATGGTACAGGTGTCGGCGCCGTTTTGGGCGGCCGCAGTGCCAGCGAGCAGAATGCTTGCGGCAGCACTGAATAGGATGCTTTTCCTCATTTGGATAGAGATAGAAGGGTAGGAAGCAAAAGGAGAGGTGAATGCCGATTCCGTTCAGCCTTGGAGATAAGACATTGACACGGGAGACCTTGGGATTGTCCCTTCTCAGCGCGTGCCTGGGTAGCCGGGCTTTCAA
>JAAETM010000120.1 GCA_024228395.1 bacterium
ACCCTGATCATGATCGTCTTCATCGGCGAAGCCATTCGTGAAGCCTTCGACCCCAAGGTCTTCTCCCGCCTGCGCTAATCGCCATGAGCAACAACGATAAGAAAGCGGTGAAGCCCCTGTTGCAGGTTAAAGACTTGCACACCATGTTTCACGTGGAGAAAAAGGAAGCGCATGCGGTGACGGACGTTTCGTTCGACATCATGCCCAATGAGATGTTGGGCATCGTGGGCGAATCCGGATCGGGCAAGTCGGTGACGGCGCTGTCGATCATGCGTTTGATCCCGGACCCTCCCGGCAAGATTGCCGGCGGTGAGATCCTCTTCGAAGGCAAGGACCTGCTCAAGCTCTCCTACAAGGAGATGAGGAAGGTACGTGGCAAGGACATCGCCATGATCTTCCAGGAGCCGATGACATCCCTGAACCCGGTGTTCACCATCGGGCGCCAGGTCTCCGAATCGTTGATCCATCACGAGAACATGAGCAAGGCCGTCGCGCTCGACAAGGCCGTCGAGGTGCTCGAACAGGTGGGCATTCCCGCCGCGCGCTCGCGCCTCAAGCATTACCCCCACCAGTTCTCTGGCGGCATGCGCCAAAGGGTCATGATCGCCATGGCATTGATTTGCCACCCGGCACTTCTGATCGCCGACGAGCCCACCACAGCCCTCGACGTAACCATCCAAGCCCAGATCCTGGACTTGATGAAGGACCTGCAGGGCAAACGCGAAGGCGCCTCGATCCTGCTCATCACCCACGACATGGCGGTCATCGCGGAAACCTGCGATCGCGTCATCGTCATGTACGGCGGCATGATTCAAGAGATCGCGTCGGTCACCGACCTTTTCGACAACCCGAGCCACCCTTATACCCAAGGCCTGCTCGGCAGCATCCCCCACGCCGACGACAAGGGCAAACCGCTCGAAGCGATCCCCGGCATGGTGCCCAGCATCTTCGAATTCCCCGAAGGCTGCCGCTTCAACACGCGCTGCGCCCACGTGACCGAGCGCTGCAAGACCGAATTGCCCGTGCTGCAAGAGATCGCCCCTGGACACAACGTCCGCTGTCACCTGATGGACGAAAAAGCCTAAGGCCATGGACACCAACCAAGCAAACGAAACCCTGCTCGACGTTCGAGGCCTGAAAGTGCACTTCCCCGTGTACGGAGGCATCTTACGCCACAAGGTCGGAACTGTAAAAGCCGTCGACGGCATCAGCTTCACCGTTGAGCGCGGTGAAACCCTAGGCGTGGTCGGCGAATCCGGTTCCGGCAAGACCACCGTGGGCCGCGCCATCATCAACTTGCACAAGCCGATGTACCCCGACGTGGAGCTTGAAGGCGAATCGCTCTTCCACACCGAAGCGGGATTCATGGACACCAACGGCATCCCGCGCGACGAAATGCTGCCCCTGCGTGAGCGCATCCAGATGATCTTCCAGGATCCCTTCTCCTCCTTGAACCCGCGCCTCACCGTGCAGGGCATCATCGAAGGACCGATGAAGGTGCACCTGGACATGACCGCGGCCGAGCGCAAGGAACGCGTCATGGAACTGCTCGAGCGCGTGGGTTTGCAAGGCGCCTACGCCCAGCGCTACCCCCACGAGTTCTCCGGTGGCCAACGCCAACGCGTCGGCATCGCCCGCGCCCTCGCCACCAACCCGGACTTGATCATCGCCGACGAACCGGTCAGCGCATTGGACGTTTCGATCCAAGCCCAGGTCATCAACCTGATGCAGGACCTGCAGCAGGAATTCGGCCTGACCTACATCTTCATCGCCCACGACCTGTCGGTCGTCTATCACATCTGCGATCGCATCGCGGTCATGTACCTGGGCAACATCATGGAGATCGGCAGCGCCGAGCAGGTCTACAAGAACCCCAAGCACCCCTACTCGAAAGCCCTGCTTTCCGCGGTGCCCCAGCCCGACCCGCGCTCCGACAGTTCGGATCGCATCCGGCTCGAAGGCGACATCCCGACCCCGATGGCCAAACCCTCGGGCTGTGGTTTCCGCACGCGCTGCCCGATCGCCAAGGACTCCTGCGCCGAGGAAGTGCCGGAGATGCGCGACATGGGTGATGGCCAGATGGTGGCCTGCCCCCACGCCTAGGCGCCCCCTCGGCGGGTGCGCTAGCACGCGGCCAGGTTGGTCTTACCCAGATGATGGTGCTTTGGGTCCCATGGAAAGCTGGAGCCCCACCCGTTTTGGGGATGGGGGACTCCCGATCAGGGGAAGTCTCTCGGGTTTCACGGGCGAGGTTTGATTCGATTGCGCTCCCCGCAAAAGCTAGTGGCATGCTCGCACGACTCCGCCGCTCCATCACGATCCGCCGCTTCACCCTGCTCCTCTTTCTGGCGCTTGCCGCCCCCCTGCTCGTGGACCAGAGCATCGCCTGGTCGGTACAGGTCCACACGAGCGCGGACAGCGTGCCCAAAAGCCCCGTAGGACTGGTTTTGGGGACTTCGCCCACCTTCCACGGCCGACCCAATCTGTTCTACACCGCCCGCATCGAGGCCGCGGCGGAGCTATACCTGGCGGGCAGGGTGCGAGGTTTGATCGTCAGCGGCGACAACTCGAGGACCGAATACAACGAACCGGATTCCATGCGCGCGGACCTGATCGCTGCGGGGGTCCCGGCGGGATTTATCACCTGCGACTACGCGGGTTTCCGGACCCTGGATTCGGTGATCCGTGCACGCGAGGT
>JAAETM010000121.1 GCA_024228395.1 bacterium
AAGCTCGTGTTGGCTCCTTTGGCTGATCTCTCGTGACACGGTGCCTCCTTGTTTGCTCGGGTAGCAAAACAGATGAGGCAACACCCGGCCCTAAGTAGCAAGACTGGTGAGGCAATGCGATGGGGCAATGTAGTTGACGCTGGGCAGTAAGACGTGCACCATCCTCAAGTTGCCCAGAGTCGCCGAGCTTGAGCTCGGCGGAGTGAGTCACCAAACGTGATAGAGCTAGCTCGGATATTTCATGAACAAGCACCCCAGGCTTCGCAAACGGGCCCCTTCGGACCCCTCTCGCTCCCTGACAGGACTTTCCGAATTTTGCCTTCCTCGACAATGCCACCGCATTGCCTGCGGGGTCAAAATCCGCAAAGCCCTGCCAGGAACCGAGTTGCTGTGCCTGGGGCACGTCTTCATGGAATATCCGGGCTAGGAACAGTATTGCGGTATAGACCTCCTGCTTCACGCCTTGGGCAGTGCGTGATCGGAACTGTCTGGGCAAGGAGAGCCCGCCCAGGAAGGTCGACATCTCAGCCATCAACTGGCCGGAAGGGCTTGTTGGTGGAATCATTTCTGGTTGGTTTGATTCATCTTCCGGATTGACGCACTTGGGGATGCTTGCCTCAATTGGAGGGGAGGCGAGCGTAGATTCCATCGGTTTCTACAATTGGTCAGGGAGCGGAAATTGGAAGGAGCACGGGGATTCGAATGGGACTCGTCCGCCGCTTGGCCCCACGTTGATCTCAGGCTGGGGTGGGCTGGAACTGGTTTTCAGTATGTAGCTCTATTGGCCGCCCGTGGGCTTGATCCCGGTCACGTCTTGGTTTTTCATGCCGAGGGCCCGACCCTACTGGACCTACGTATTGCTGACTCAGATTGGAATGACGCATTGGCGCCCAGAGCGGTGATTCCATTTGCTGACAACTTGCCGAGTGGTGACTCCTCCCGGTTCATTCTTTTTTTGGGGGGGGGCTAGGCCAGCAGATCCGAGTTCGTATACAGGCAGGCCCGAGAGTCCTACTGAACCAATCTCATTCGGGGTTCTCACCTTGGGCGACAAGCCTTCCTTCTCTTGTCGGGAGTTGGAGGCTATTGGATGTGACCTATCCGAAACGCCCACTGATGGCATGCTCATGTGGGCTGGAAGCGAGGAGGAAGATGACCTGTGCGGAGTCTTGCTCAGCCGTGGGGTGCTAGGGCCGCGGTGGAGTAATCTCAAACTGCCGGATTCCAAAGGGCGGGGCCGCGTTTTGGGGGAGCAGGCCATTGGACCGCAGTTCTACAGCCCACTCGGTGTTCGGTTGCGCAGTAAGAGCGGAGCTTTGGCTTTGATTGCTCCAAATTAGGTTGATTGGTCCGTGTACACAAAACCCGATCTCAGTATTCTGGCCTACTCAAGATGGACTGGGAAGCAATAGGGGGGCCATTTCGTTTAGGGAATTGACTGGCTCCCGGGTCCGATTGATGCAATGAGGCGACTCTGGCGGTCAATCAGCGAAGCGCCAGGTGACGGGGAAGTCTCGGGTTAGGTTTTCGGTTCCCATGGCGGCTCGGATGTATTCCACGGGGATCGAGTTTTGCTTTAAGACCGTGTCATGGAAATCGCGTTCGGTCCAGGTGCCGGGCGTTACCAACTCGTTGTGCAGGGCGCGTAGTTGCAGGCCTCCGATCATGTAGGCGACTTGGTACAGGGGACCGTAGCCGCCTTGGATTGAGCGGTGGACTTCGGCGGTGGCGTTGCGTCGGTCGTGTCCCACGCGGTCGACCAGGAAGTCGACACACTCTTTAGCGGACCAGTTTCCCAGGTGGTAGTTGAGTGAGAACAGGATGCGTGCGCAGCGGTGGGAGCGCCAGAAGAGCATGCCGATTTCGTCTTCCGGGCATTGGGCGAAGTCCAGGTCCCAAAGCCGGAGCTTCCAGTACAGGGCCCAGCCTTCCACCAGGAAGGGGGTGCGGAAAAGGCCACGGTGGGTGTTCCAGCGGTGGGCCATGTAGCCCTGCAGGTGATGGCCGGGGATGAGTTCGTGGTGCACGGTGGCCCGGGAGAAGTGCCGGTTGTTGCCGCGCATCGACTGCATCTTGGCGTCGTGCTCCATCGACCGGGTGGGGTAGGCGATCGAGATCACTTCGCCGCCGGTGAAGTAGGGGCTGAAGCGCTGACGCTCGGCGGACATCATTTGCATGCGCCAGGTCTGCTTGCAGTGCTCGGGGATCGTGAGCAGGTCGCGGGCTTCGAAGAACTCGGTAGCTTCATCAGCGAGTTCGAGGATTAGGTCCGGTTGTTCACCCGGGGGGACTTGAATGCTGCGTACTTTGTTTTGTGCGGCGCGCCAATCGCCGTCTAGACCCAGCTCGGTGGCAGCCCGCACGCGTTCCTTATCACACCAGGCGAACTCGCGCTCGGCGATAGTGATCAGCTCCACGGGGGTATAGGCGATGCGTTCGTGTCTTAGGGCGGCGAGCAGACCGTCGAGGCCAATCGGGTTGCCGATCAGGCGGTCTTTATCCTTGGGGTCGATTTCGCCGATCGTCTCTTCGAGGAATCTGTTGTGGCCTTCCAGTGCCTTGTTGAGTTTGTCCCAGGGGGTTTCGCACCACCAGGTGAACTCGGGGTGGTACTCGGCACCGAAGTGATACCAATCCCGCATGGCCCTGCGTAGTCGGCCGTTGACCCGCGCACCTTACGCATGAGAGGCGCATTCGGCTCGGACTCCTCGTCCTTCTCCGCTTGCTGCTCTTTCCATTGGTTTTGCCAGCCGTCGATCTCTTGGGTCGCGGCATGCATAGCCTCAGCCGCCTGCCGGGAGTCGGGCAGTTCGCGGTGGACGCGGGCTTCCAAGAGCGGGATAATCAAAGCGCTGTACTCGAGGAAGGGCGCGGCTTGCTCCGCTTCCAGTTTTTCGGTTTGCAGTTCTTCCAGTGCAAAGCGGACCTGCTCCGATAGCAGCAACCAGTCGACCTGATCGCGGCGTGCCAGGCCTTCAAAATCCACCGAAGCCAAGCGCAGGCTCCACTCCCCATGCAAGCGCGTCAGTGCCAAGTTGCGGGAGGGGGAAAGGGGGAAGGAGTAGAGCCTTTCCAAGGACCCACATCCGCCCGCCACTGCACTATCATCTCCTGCAGGGTTGCAGGAGCCATGGGGCGGGAAGACTCAGGGGCCTGAGCGAATGTCGATCCGATCAGGAGCAGGGCACAAGCGAGCTTGGGAAGATTGAACATGGGCAGATGGTAGTGGTCGGCGAGTTTTCCCAGCGAGGCTCGGGGGCGGACGTATTACTTCTTACTGGCAGCGCGTCCCGTCATTCGCAGGTTGTGTTTGGGGATCGATAGAATGAATGCAGTGACCGCGGTGGCCGAGAGCCTTGAGTCGTTGCCGTAGCCCGTGTTGTCCCGGTTGGGTTGGTAATAGAAACTACCGTCGGCGCAGCGGGCGAGTGTGAACCACCACTTGTTGGCTGCCAACAATTGGCGGAAGGCTTCTGCGTTGCCAGCCGCACCCGCAGCGGTGTAGCCCATGCCTAGAATGGGGGAGGCATGGGTGTCGGGGAAGCTGTCGGGGTGTTCGCCGATGAGCATGGCGTGCTTCATACCGCGCTTCTTGTAGTCGCCTTTCCAGGGGCTCAGGCGGTAAGCGACAGCGGTTGCGCCCGTGCGTCCCATGTCGGCCCAATTGTCCTGGCCGGCGGCTTCGTCCTTGTACCAGACGTAGGCGTTGCGGCCGGAGGCTCTGTGCAGGAATGCGTAGGCCGCGTCGTGGCGTTCGCGGTCCACCTCGATGCCGCACTCCTTCATGAGTGAAAAAGCGATGGCGCCCTGGGCGGTGATCATGGCAATCGGGCCGTAGCCTTCGAAACCGGGGTTGTGTCCCCAACCACCGTGGGAATCCATGGGGTCGGTGGGCAGTGAATCGGGGTGCGAGTCCTTGACCTTGGGATTCAGTTGGGAGAGGTCCATGTACTGGGTGGAGAGTAGGAATTCGTAGACCTCCTGCAGCTCCTTGAGGATCCACTTTTCACGCGTAATCAAGTAGTACTCGCTCATCACGATGGCGGCGGTCATGTAGCGCCAATTGACCAGTCCGGGTTTGTCCTCAGAGTGCGTGGTCTTGGCGTGTCGCTGCACGTTTTTCTCGACCGCCGCCATGTGCTTGCGTTTTCCGCTGGCCAGCAGGGCCAATGGCGCGAAGGTGTCATGCACCGGGTCGCCCCAGAAACCATCGTCCTTTTGTTGATCCAAAAGAAAGTCGTGCAGGTCATCGAGCACCTTTTCACTCTTGTCGCATTCGAGGGGGAAACTCTGCGAATAGGTGCCGTAACCCTTTCCTAGCGAAAGGCGCACGTCCTTGACCTTCTTCTTGCGCATCAGCCGCAGGGCAAGTTTGCTCGACCCTTTGTTGGCTTGGCTGGCCTCTAGGGCCGTGGCAAAGTCTTTGATGGGTCCATCTGGACCGAACTTGTCCATGCCGTAGCCGTTCACGTGGGGCGTCACGAATTCCAGCTCGCCGGCCCCCGTGATGTAGTCGCCCACTTTGACCTTCTTGTGGGCGGGAGAGTCCTCGAAAACGTGGCGCACCAAGAGCCAGGTCGAGTGCTCCTTGACCAGTTCCACGCGTAAGCCGGTGATGCCCAGGTTGTAGTACCAGCCGGGAACCTTGGAATCGGGGCCCGCATCGGCCTTTTGGTTCCATGGGGCCCCTGAGTCGTGGTAGTGGACTTGGGCTTGAAGCCCTGGGGCCAGGGCGGTGGTGCCAATGGCGATTAGGAGGCTCGGGAGGACGCGCATGGAGTTGGGGCTGCTGGGGTGGGAGTGAGGCCGTACACGATACGGTATCTTGAGGATTTTTGGGCCATTGGGGGGGGCCTGGTCAATGAGCCATGGTGGTGGGATGCTGTGGAGGGTGGTAAGTGGTGGGCGGAGGAGAGGAATGAGGAATGGGAAGAGAAGAAGGGGGGGATCTTGGCGAAGTCAGGATCCTCCCTTCTTCCTCCCCTTTCCCCGTCTGTATTTCCTTTCTGCTTTCGCCGCAGCCGCGAGTCCCCGCAAGGGCTTCGTGTCCTTCGTGGCTTCTGTGCGAACCTCTTCCCGAACACTCGATCAAAACCCAGTATCCCCCCCGTCCACCATTTACCTCTCCCCAAGGGCCCCAGCCCCCCCAAATCACCTTCGTGCGACCCCCCATATGCCACCAACCAAAAAACTGCGATCACGGCCCAATGGGAAGGTTGCCAGACGCCCATAGATCGCCCACAATCCCCCCGCTGATGGCAACGGGAGCCGTCAACACCGTGGCGTCCCAGGTGGGGAGGTCGTGGTTCCCTATCCCGCAGGAGACCCGCAATGGCGGATCAAGAAATCGCCCCGGCGCAGGACGCTGGGGCCCGGTCAGGGCCTTACCCCCTTTCCACGCTGAGGCATTCGGTGGCTCACCTTTTGGCCTCGGCGGTGCAGAACTTGCACCCCGGAGTACGCTTCGGTTTTGGACCCAGCATCGAGCATGGGTTCTATTACGACTTCGACGTGCCGGAGCCGCTGACCGACAAGGACCTTGCGCGCATTGAAAAAGAGATGCGGCGCTTGGCCAAGAAGTCACCGGAGATTCGCCGCGAGGTGAAAACCCTCGAGGAGGCCGTCGCTCACTTGCAAGGTCAAAACCAGACCTACAAGTTGGAAGCGGTGGGCCTGATCCCCGAAGGTGAAGAGCTCACGTTCTACTTCCACGGGCCCGAGGGCAAAGAATGGTCGGACCTTTGCGAGGGCCCGCACATCGATACCTTCAAGATTCCCTTCGCCTTCAAGTTGTTGAGCTTGGCGGGCGCTTATTGGCGTGGCGACGAAAAGAACCCAATGATGCAGCGCATTTACGGCACAGCTTTTTGGACCAAGGAAGAGCTCGCGGACCACATGGTTTGGCTTGAGGAAGTCAAGCGCCGGGACCATCGTCGTTTGGCCTCCGAACTGGATCTGTTCAGCACGCACCCCGAAGCGGGCGCGGGTTTTGTGTTCTGGCACCCTAACTTGAGTATTGTCCGCCGGTGCTTGGAGGAGTTGTGGTGGGAGCAGCACGATAAAGACGGTTACGAGCCAGTTTACACACCCCACGTCTCCCGTGAGGAGCTCTTCGCGGTTTCGGGGCACTTGGCCAACTATGGGGACATGATGTATGCCCCCATGGACCTGGACAACTTGCCCTATCGGGTGAAACCGATGAACTGCCCGGGTCACGTCTTGATCTACAAGAACCGGGGCCGTTCCTATCGCGAGCTTCCCTTGCGTTGGGCCGAACTCGGCACCGTCTACCGCTACGAGCGTTCGGGTGTGGTGCACGGCATGTTGCGCGTGCGCGGCTTCACTCAAGACGATGCGCACATCTTCTGCACGGCCGAACAGCTGTCGGACGAGATCGCGAAGGTCTGCCGCATGGTGGATTTCTTCATGACGACCTTTGGCTTCGAATACACCGCATATCTCGCCACCAAGCCGAAGGAAAAGACGATCGGCGGCGATGATATCTGGGATGAGGCCACCAAGGCCCTGCAGGACGCGGCGGACTCGATCGACTTGAAATTGGAAATGGACGAAGGCGGCGGCGCTTTCTACGGCCCCAAGATCGATTACAAGATCAAGGATGCCCTGGGACGCGAATGGCAGAACAGCACCATCCAGTGCGATTTCAACCTGCCCGAGCGTTTCGACATGACCTACACCAATGCCGAAGGCAAACCCGAGCGACCGATCATGGTGCACCGGGCGATCCTCGGGTCCTTGGAGCGCTTCGCTGGCGTGCTGATCGAGCACTATGGGGGGCGCTTCCCCCTTTGGTGTTCGCCCAAGCAGGTCGCTGTCATTCCCATTCGGGAGGACCATGCGCCCTATGCTCGTACCCTGGTGGATCGTCTACGCGGCGAACGCTTCCGTGTCGACGCCATGCTCGAAGCGGGTCATATGAACAAGAAGATCAAGACGGCTCAAAAGGCCCAGGTCCCGTTCATGTTGATCGTTGGAGAGCGCGAAGCGGAAGAAGGAACCGTCACTATTCGTCGAAGGGACTCGCGCGACCAGGAGACGATCCCGTTCGAGGACTTTGTCGCACGAATTAGGGGCCTGAGGGATTCTCGGGCCACTGATTTGGGGTAGACGGGCGTGTTTTAGAAATTGCCCCCTGGGTTCCTTTGGAGCTTGGGGGTTTTTTTGTTGGTGGCCAATCGTGTGGGGGAGCGCTGCGGGGGGATGGTGTGGATGGAGGGGCGGTTTGGAGGAGAGATTTTGGGTCGCACGAAGGCACGAAGCTATGACACTACGGTGGCGTTGCAGGGAGGAGGGCAAGGGAGATTGAGAGGGGCGGAGGAGAGGATTAAGGAAGAAAAGGAGGAAGGAAGGAACTTGGCGAAGCCAAGATCCTTCCTTCCTTCCTTCCTTCCTAAATCCCTTCTTCCTCTCCCGGCTGTGTTCCCTTCCTGCTTTCTCCGCAGCCGCGAGTTCCCGCCATAGCTTCGTGCCTGCGTGTGACCCAAAATCTCTCCTTCAAACCGTCCCTCCATCCACACTACCCCCCCGCTGCGCAAACATCCCTCCGGCTCCTGCCCAGGCGACAATAGGAACAGGGAAAACCCCCCGTCGAGGAGAACCCCACACAAACAGGACCCAAAAGCCCCTTTCCGCGTTTGGAAACCTGCTTTTAAGCCAGAAATGGCGAAAAAAGGCCCTGGCAGGGGCACTGGGCTAGCAGGGATGCCCCTGGATCGCTATTATCTCCGCCTCCAAGCGAGAGGGCATTGTGCCCCCCTCGCCCCTGCAAGCGGTACGGTATGCCAGCGAACAGGGTTTCGATGCCGGTCCCCCGGGACCTATTCACGAGGAAAGTCCTATGCCGAAAATGAAATCGAAGAGCTCCGTTACGAAGCGCTTCCGCACCACCAAGAAGGGCAAGCTGAAGTCAGCACGCCCCCAGCGTGGACACATGCGAGCCAACAAGGATGCTGCCTTCCGCCGCAAGAAACGCACCGCTCTGGTCACCACGGGTACCTGGGCCAAACTCCTAGTTCGCATGATGGGGTCCAAGTAATATGGTACGTGTCACCTACGGCGCTCCCCGCGCCAAGAAGAAACAACGTCTGTTCAAGCAGGCCCGCGGTTACCGCGGCGGTCGCTCCAAGCTTTGGCGCACCGTCCAGGAAACCCTCCTCCGTTCATGGACCTACGCCTACCGGGATCGCCGCCAGAAGAAGCGCCAATTCCGTCGCCTTTGGATCCTGCGCATCAACGCCGCTGCGCGCATGCGTGGCATCACTTACTCCCAGTTTATCGACGGCCTGAACAAGGCCAAGATCGACCTGAACCGTAAGGAACTCTCAGAGATGGCGATCCACGACCCCGCCACCTTCGACGTGATCGTCGAAGAGGCCAAGTCGGCTCGCTCCTAGCGTAATCCGAATCGAAAGATTCCGCGGGCACGCCCGCGACAATACGGCCGTCAGGTTTTCCTGGCGGCCGTTGTTTTTTATGTCCCAGACTTGGTTGCATGCACGCCCAGGTTTGTGGATCTTGATGGGGGAGTTCCTCCTGGCCACCGGCCCAATCAAAACCATGACCTCGAACGATCAGAATCCGGAAGAGTTGAAGGCGCAGGCCTTGCAGCGCGCTGCCAGCGCCGCCAGCGAAAGCGACCTGAAAGCATTGGAGCGCGAATATCTGGGCAAGGGTGGTGTCATCCAAGGATTGCTTTCCGCCATTCCGACCCTGGAACCTTCCGAGCGCGGCGCTGCGGGCAAACAGGCCAACATGCTCAAGGGGGCGCTGACCCAGGCCTTCGAAGCGCGCAGCGCGGAGCTGGCCTTGGAAGCTGTCGAAGCCGACCGTCAAGCCATCGGCTTCGATGCCAGCATGCCCGCCCCGGGTGTGGAGCGTGGCAGCTTGCATCCGATCACCCAGGTCACGCGTGAGCTCGAGGACCTGTTCGATTCCATGGGTTACACGATCCTGGACGGACCCGAGGTCGAAACCGATCACAACAACTTCGAAGCCCTGAATATCCCCGCCGATCACCCGGCGCGCGACAGTCAGGACACCTTCTACTGCAACAAGGAGGGCAGCCTCGTGCTGCGCACGCACACTTCCCCCGTGCAAGTGCGGGCCATGAAGCACCTGGAGCCGCCCTTCCGCGCGGTGGCGCCCGGTAAGGTCTTCCGCCAGGAGAGCACCGACGCCAGCCACGAGCATACTTTCCACCAGATGGAAGGTCTGGTCGTGGGCAAGGACATTTCGGTCGGTCATCTGATCGGGGCCATGAAGACCCTGCTCGCCGGCATCTTCGGCAAGGAGATCGAGGTGCGCCTGCGCCCCGGTTACTTCCCTTTCGTGGAGCCCGGTTTCGAACTCGACGCGCGTTGTCCCTTCTGCACCGAAGGCTGCAGCGTCTGCAAGCGCACCACCTGGATCGAGCTTTTGCCCTGCGGCCTGGTGCATCCCAGCGTGCTGCGCGCCGGCGGCATCGACCCCGAAGAGTGGAGCGGATTTGCCTTTGGTTTGGGACTCTCCCGCCTGGTGATGCTGCGCTTCGGCATCGACGATGTGCGCCACTTGTTGAGTGGCGATCTCAGGTTCCTCGAACAATTTTAATTCCACATACACCGCCATGAACATCTCATACCGCTGGCTCAGCCGACACGTGGACCTTACGGGCATCAGCCCCGAGGAATTGGCCGACAACCTGACCCTTTCCACCGCCGAGGTCGAAGGCCTGGAGCCTTTTGCCCCGCACATGAATGACGTGGTCGTGGGCCACGTGCTTGAGCGCGTGCAGCACCCCGACGCGGACAAGCTTGGCGTGTGCCAGGTGGACGTGGGCAATGACGAAGTGCTCAACATCGTTTGCGGCGCGCCCAATGTGGCCGCCGGTCAAAACGTTGCCGTCGCCAAGGTGGGCACGCGCCTGCCCGGGGACTTCAAGATCAAGAAGTCCAAGATCCGCGGCGTGCCCTCCTTCGGCATGATCTGCTCGGAAGCCGAGCTTGAGCTTGGCGATGGCCACGATGGCATTTGGGTTCTGCCCGAAGGCCTCACGCCCGGCACTCCCGTGGCGCAAGCCATGGACATGGGGGATTGGATCATCGAGATCGACAACAAGTCCCTGACCCACCGCCCCGACCTGTGGGGCCACCGCGGTTTGGCCGGCGAGGTCGCTGCGATCTTCGAGCGCGAACTGAAGCCGCTCGATTTGTCGTTGCCCAAATTGGGCGACGGCAAGGCGTTCCCCGTGCGCGTGGACGACGCCGCTTGCACCCGTTACCTGGGCCTGGCCATCGACGGCGTCAAGCAAGAGGCCTCACCCCAGTGGTTGCAGTTCTTGCTGATGGCGGTGGGACAACGTCCCTTGGACCTGCTGGTCGACCTGTCGAACTTCGTCATGCTCGACCTGGGCCAGCCGAACCACGCCTTCGACCGCACCCAGCTCAGCGAGCAGGGCATCGTCGTGCGTCGCGCTGCGGAGTGCGAGAAGATGATCACCCTGGACGAGGTCGAGCGCGACCTGTCCGCTGCGGATCTCTTGATCACCGACGGCAACCGTCCGGTGGCTCTGGCCGGCATCATGGGCGGCCAGGATTCCAAGATCGAAGGCGCCACCGACAAACTGCTGCTCGAGGTCGCAAGCTTCGCGCCCGCGGTCATCCGCCGCACGTCTGCGCGCCTGGGCCTGCGCAGTGATTCCTCCGCGCGCTTCGAAAAGAGCCTGGACCCGCTGCTGCCCGTGGCAGCTGCGGGCCACTTCGCGCGCTTGCTGCTGGACATTCAACCCGGCGTGACCTTCCCCATGCAGCTTTCCGATGCGGGCGATTGGAGCGACCCTTCGTGCAGTATCGAAGTGCGTGGCGATGTGATTCGCGGTCGTTTGGGCATCGACCTGGACGATCCGGGCATCATCGCCATCCTGGAGCGCTTGTACCTCAAGCCTTCGTCTGCGAATGGCGTGATCACCGTGAACATTCCCGCCTGCCGAGCCACCAAGGACCTTGGCATGGAGCAGGACATCGTCGAAGAGGTGGGGCGTATCTACCGCTACGGCAACGTGCCTACTCGCGCGCTGATCGGCGCCATCGAACCCGTGGCCCAGGATCCGCGCCGCGCTTTGGTGCGCAGCCTTCAGGATCGCATGGCTGGCGGTGCGCGGTTCCACGAGTCCATGGGTTACTCCTTCGTTCCGGGTGTTTTGCTGAAAGGCCTGGGAATCCTGGATGAGCCGCGTGTGAGCGTGATCAACCCGGTGGCGGAAGGCGTGTCCAAGATGCGCCGCAGCCTTACTCCGAGTTTGCTCGATGCTGCCATCAAGAACCGTCAGCGCACGGGCGAGGTCGCACTATTCGAAGTCGGCAAGGGTTACCTGCCCGAAAGCGACGACGCCAAGACCGAGCCGAAAGAGGTGCACATGCTGGGCGCTGTGTTGGCGTTGGCGCGGGATGCGTCGCGGAGCTTCCGCGAGACCGCGTTGGCGCGTCTGCACGCGGTCGCCACGGACTTGCTCACCAGCCAGGGCATTACGCTTGCGACTCCGGCGGCTGCCACGGTAGTCCCCGTTTGGGCCCACCCAAAGAAGTGCCTGGCGATCCAGAGCGCGGACACGCAGGGTTACCTGGGGTTCGTCACAGCACTGGACCCCGGCACCAGCGTCGAGATCGGCTTCGCCGGCGACGTGGCCTCGGAAGTCGCAGTGCTGCACATCTGCATCGACGCGCTGCTAGCTGAGTCCCTGACGGGCTTCGCGTACCGCCCCCTGCCCAAGTTCCCGGAAGTCAAAGTCGACGTGGCCATTCAGGCCCCCGATTTGATCCCTGCTGTGGACCTGGTCACCTTGATCGAAAAGGCGGGCAAGGGCATCGTCGCTGGCGTCGAACCCTTCGATGAATTCCGTGGGGACAGCCTGCCCGCGGACACAAGGTCCCTGGCCTTCCACGTGCGCCTTTACTCCGATACGCGCACGCTGACCGACAAGGACAGCGCCAAGTTCCTCAAGCGCCTGACTGGCTCTCTGATGGCCGCTGGCGCGGAGTTGCGGGGGGCGTGAACGCAGTCACGAACTTAGGATTCTTGCTCCCCTTGGTGGGTCCTTTGGCGATAGTTGTTGGCATTGCCTATTTGGGCTCTTCCCGGAATTTAGTGGCTTTCCCCTTTGGGCCGCAATTCCAGCTTTCCGCAGAAGAATAGGATCCGCGTCCTGTAGTTGGCAAAGTTTCGGAATCCCCGGGCTGCGGCTTTCACTGATTGGATTCGACTGTTGAA
>JAAETM010000122.1 GCA_024228395.1 bacterium
GAACCCGATCACTGTGGTGGTTTCGGCCAGGGCTTCTTGGAGGGTGGCCACAACTTTCACCTGGGCCTTGGCCTGCTCGACGCCGTGGGACATTTGCACAAACTCGGGGTGCACCAACATGGAAGGGCGCCCTGGATCCACGAGATAGAGTTTGCAGGGGCCAAAATTCTGACACACGCGCAGGATCATGCCCACGTTGCGCGGGCCAACTGGGCGACAGAGGACAATACGGATCATTCTCCCCTCCCGAGTCGGCCCACGAAGAAGCTTGCGTCCCTGGAAAGGGATTTATGTTCCCTGGGCAGGAGGCCGAAACGGCGCAGAGTCAGGCCGGTGCCCAAGCGCATGCCACCCTCTTCCACAAGGGATTCGGTCACACCGGGCCACCAGCTGGGTGTAAGGACATTGCGTTGCCCGGAGGGTGTGAGGAACTTTCCTTCATAAGACATCTCGTGGGGGGGCAACCAGCGGTCCTGCACCTGAACAGCGATGGCGAGGGTATGGCCTGGCAGCTCTTTGAACTGCACATTGATTGGGGTTTTGCCCGAGAGCAACACCGCATCGTCGCGCCCCGCCAAACGTTCGACCTGGTCGTCAAATCCCGCGGTCCATTCCATCTTGATAGGCCGTCGGGTCGCGTTTTGTTTCTTGGGAACCAGGCCGGCGAAAATCTTCGCCGGACGCGCGGCCTCACCTTGTACGAGAATCCGGGTCCAAACCCCCGCGTCCCGATGGATGGCCACGTCTCCAAGCGACTCACCTTCCCTCGGCTCCATGCCGTACGGGCCCTGAACCAATTGCAAAACGGCCGGATCGGATTCCGAAGAGGCCTTGAGGTCCAGTACCGACCAAACCACGGGGGCTTCGCGAGCGTAGGTTTCGAGGCGTAGGATCCCCTTGCCTTTTAGCGTAGCCACGCCGGTCATGGGCGTGACCCGCGAGAGTTTACCGGAGGCAGGTGGATCGATGCTGGCGCCACGGGCGCGGCCTTCGACCACACGCCAACGCACGGTCACCGATTCCGCACAATCAAAATTCAACTCATAACCAAAACGCACGGGGGCCTGCTCGGTGGCTGCCTGCAGGGCATCCCAGTGCGCGAGCTGCTCTGCGTCGAGCCCCTGAGCCCGAGTAACCGCCCTGCCGTCTTCATCGAAACCCAACCAACCCGCGGCGGCGTTCTCCTCCAGGTGAAGTCCCTTGGCCACGAATGCTTGGCGGCCGAATCCCGCATCCCAAACCGTCACGACCAGCTCGTCAGGATGTTGATCGCCAAACTGCAGCCCAAACTGATCACAAAGCAAATCCGCCACGTACCGGCTGGACAACATGCGAGAATCCTCGCCCGCTGCGACACGACCGGGAGACCAGAGCCACAAGGGTGTTCGAATGATCTCGCTGGGAAAGACCGCATTGCCTTGACCGGCCTTCAAATCCGAACGTGCGCCTTGCGTGGAAACCAAGGCCACGATCGCCTCAGAAGCCCTGCCGGAATCGATCAGCAAATTCATGTAGCGGCCCACCATCTTGTCCAGGTCGATGAGCTGTCCTTGGTAGACACCGCGCATGAAAGCCGCGTGCACTTCCGAACCCCGTGAACGCAAGACCGCACGGCGCACCTCTTCGAACTTGTCGGGACCGCTATCCACCTGGTCCACACTCTGCTGGAGGCCGGGGTACTTGGGGAGCAGGGCCTTGAGCTGGTCCTTGACCGCGGACATCACACTCTCCGAGGGTTCCAAGCCGGGGCGCAAACCATCCGCATTGTGAATCCAAGCAAAGACCGGTTTGTCCCCCGCCAAGGCCGCCTCCCAATCCGAGCGGGAGACCATCTCAACCCGGTCGCTCCTGCGCAGGGAGTCGCCCAAAACCCCGGGCACGCTATAACTGTCGAACCCCTGGTGCAGGCCCGAAATTTCAGGTCCGAATTGTGGCAGGGCCATCGACGCGAAGGTCGCCCAACCCTGTTCGCCAAGGAACTCAGCCAAGGTGCGCTCGCCATCCGCCAACGCACTCAAACCATTTTCATGAACCGAGCCCACACCATGCTCCAGGGGACTGCGCCCGGTAAGCAGCGTACTCATTTCGCTCTGGCTTCCGGTGGATTGGATCACGTGTTCGGTGAAACGCTTACCTTGACTCGAAAGCCGCACGAGGTTCGGCACCAGCTCCGGATCCAACTCGCCGCTACGCAGGCCATGCACGGCGAACACAAGCAGGATGCGAGCGGGATCGGAGTTACCCACGGCGGCGCCACCCGCCTCCGACCCGGGGGCGGCGTCCTCCTCTGCCGATCCGCTACACGCACACAGCATCAATAGCCCAAGGGCCCACCCCGCCAACCAACCTGGTTTGTTTTGCATGAATTCCCCTAGTCCACCTGTGTTGCCAAGTTCCGCCATTGGGTCAGAATTGTAAGCGCGACCCTGGCTTGCGCCGAGGATTTGGACGGGAAAGGTCGCCCACCGAGGCTAGCAGCCTTCCGGAGCGCCAGGCCCATTGCCCCCGCTTACGACCACCAGGACCCGCAAGGGTCGGTCGCCCACGCACTCTTTTTCCTGGGCTAAAAGGGCGCTGGACTGCAGTACTGCGGCATAGGCCGCTGCCCCGGCGGGTTCGATGGTCTCTCCAAAAGCTTGGAGGTGGGCCATGCTGTCGAGGATGGCTTTGTCTTCGAGGGTGCCCATGGCGCTTAGGGTGTGTTGGCAAATTTGCCAGTTGCGGGCGCCGGCGTAGGGGGAGGTCAAACCCTGGATAGAGCTGGTCACAGATTCCAGGGGGACGGATTCTTCGGCCTCGAGAGCCAAGGTCATCCCCGCCGCGCCCTCGGGCTCCACCCCGTAGATGGAGACCTTGTTGCCCCAGGCACGGCGCAAGGCCAGGGATGTTCCAGCGGCCAAGCCGCCACCGCCGACGGGCAGAAACACCAGGTCCATGGCGTCCACCTGCTGGGAGATTTCGAGGCCCACCGTGCCGGCACCCTCGATGGTGCGCTCGGCGTCGTAAGGGTGAATGTGAAGCGCGCCCGCGCTTTTGCGTTCGGCGCACACGGCTTCGGCCTCGGTACGGATGGGGCGCAGGATGACCTCAGCCCCGGCCTTGCGACAGGCTTCGATCTTGCTCGCATAGGAATTCTCAGGCATGCAAATCGTGCAGGACACGCCCAGTTCCTTGGCCGCCCAGGCCACCGCCATTCCATGGTTGCCGGAGCTGGCTGTGACCACACCGGCTTGCTTTTCGGCATCGGTCAACTGCACCAATTGATTCCAGGCCCCACGCGCCTTAAACGCCCTGCCGACCTGGCGGTTCTCCATCTTGCCGAAGACCTCAATTCCCTCGCGAGGTGAGGGCAAGGAGATCACCGGGGTGCGTTCGACGACCCCGTGCAGTCGGTCTGCGGCGGCCTTAAAGTTCAACTGGGGCCAGAATGCGTTCCAATCCATGTTTGAGCTCGATGTCATGACCCATGGAGTATGGCCTTCCAACCTCGAAATGCGATCGTTCAATTTGATTTCCCTACTCGACTTGCCAGGGACTACCATGGGCCTGGACCTGCCCCTCTTTCAGCCATGCATCGATTCCTCATCTCGACCTCTTGCCTTGTCCTCCTCATCGCCTGCGCTGACTCCCCAAGCTTCTCAGGGAATTACGGAGCCCAATACATGGGGCAGCCCGTAAACATGCACCTGGTGGAATTGCACGGGGAGCTCGATGGTCGGATTACGTTTGGGCAAATGAGTTTCCCCTTGAAGGGCGAGATCGAAGGGGACATGGCCTCGGGTCAAGCCAATACTGGAGTGGCTGGGTTCGCTCCGTTTGAAGCCAGAATGGATGGTGACGACAGCCTACTTTGGAAACTGCAACTGGCTAGTCCTGGGGGGAACCAGGTCATGGCTTTGAACTTCACCCGATCCAAGGGGGATGCGGACTCCGCTCGCTCGGGCGACGGTCCTTCGAACTTGGACCCCAAACTCGTGGGGCGCTGGCGGCGCACGAGTTCGAACAGCGTGGCCGGGACGTTGCCCAGGAACAACATGAACGTGGCCACGGACATCTTCTGCACCCTGGCTGGAGATGGATCCTTCTCATATGGGGGGGCGGTGACTGGAGTGGCGTCGACTGGATTTGCAGGCACCACTGGGAGTGCGGATGGATCCACCCGGGAATGGAAGGCGGAGGGAGGCGTGCTTTTCTCGCGCACCATCGGTCAGCAATGGATCCAATTGGGACGCTACGCCATCTCGGGTTCGTCCTTGGTTTTGTACGCCGGCAATGACAAGCAGCTTTGGGAGCGGCAGTAACGTTCCGTCTTCGGTCCAGAACGTTACGCGAAAGGAACATGTGCGATCTGGAGACCACGCAGGATCGGGGTCCGGCGGCATGCCTGGCCTTGGTACGCTTCTTGCGGAGGCGTGGCGAATCCCAAGCCCCCCCACCCCATGATCCATATTGTTTCCGGTCGTCTTTTGGCCTTCGCTCTGCTTGCCCTCGCCTCCGCCTGCGGTAGTTCCAGTGGAAGCAGCTCCGCTCCGCATTCGACCAGCACCCAGCTCACGATCCAGTCCATTTCGGTTGCCAACGGCAGCACCTGGCAGGTCAATCGCCCCATCGAGTTCGTGTTCAGTCTCCCGATCAACATGGGAACCGTGCACAGTGGCTCCATCCACATTCTCGATTCCCTGGGAGTCGCGGCGGGTGGCTCATTTTTCCAACCCCAAGATACGGCCGGCCAAGTCCAAACCGACCGGTTGCTTTTCCAACCCACTTGTCCCATCCAACCCGGCGGAGTGGACGCAGGTTTCACCCCCGGCGGAACCACCTACCGCCTTTCGATTCTCGGAGCGAACCAGGGTGGCTTCGCTATCGTTCCCCTGATTGGAGCTCCCCTTGCAGAGACAATCACCATCGATTTCTCAACCCCCAATTCGACCGATCCTGCGGTCTTGTTCTATGACCCGGTGAGCGGTCCGCCCAGCGTCCGATTGCGAGGGGTGGCCGGGGTCGCCGCAAGCGATTTCGACGCGACTTATGTGGAGGTTGCCGCGATTGCCGGCGGCCGCGCCTACTTCGAATACGACGGGCAAGTCGGCAGCGCCGTCCTTGCGCCCCATGATCTTTTCCTGATGGGCGGAGGCTTCCCGCGCAACCACTACAGCGTCCCCGCCAATCAGGTTGGATTCATCTTTCATTTCGACCAACCGGTTTCTCCCGAAGCGGCGAGTTTGGAACGGGTGAAGATCGAATACCTGGACCTCACCTGGAAGCCGGTTCCGGGCCGGATCGAACTGCTCTCAAACTGCTCCCAATCATTGGCCGGCGCACAGGTGCGCTTCAAACCCCTCGGTTTGCTCCCTGCCGGCACCCCCGTCCGATTGAGGCTCGCTGCTGGATTCCAGGACCTGTCCGGGCATGGCACAACGCAATCCACCCTTGCCCTCGCCACGGCCCCGACCACACCCGCCACGGTCGGCAAGGGCATTCCGATAGATTCCTTCTCCGAGCCCTTCGGTTTGGCAGGTACAACTCCGGGGTCCTTGGAGGACACCGAAGTCACCTTCAGCGTGGCCAAGGCCATTTGGGGTGCGGGCAAAATCGCACCGGTCTTTGGCACGAACGGGCAGTCCCGGGCACGCTCGAAGTGGATTCCCCTGGGACTTGGTCGGGTCACGGCCGGTGGTACAAACCCGACCACGGGCTTCCTGTTTGAAGGCACGGACGCAAATGGGGTCATCGAGACCGTGGGCGATGACGTGGAGTCCTCATCCGCTTTCAGCGCCCCCATGCCCCTGCTCGGTTTGGAGCCCCGAGCCGTCACGATTCCCCTGGCGGAACTGGCTTCGCTGGGTGAGATCTACCTGGCCCAGCCTTCCCTGCTTCAGGGTTACAGCATCCGTTTCAGCCACCCGGTTCAGGGGACTTTCCCTCCCATGGGTGTCATGATCCAGCGGGCGACAACCTCCGGAAGTTCTGTTCGGCTGGAGCTCAGCAACGCTTGCATGAGCCTTGGACTCGGGGATTGTGTGCCCTTGGATCTGACCCAAACCTATTCGGGGCCGACGGGTGTCAGCGTCATTCTGCAACCGCGATTTTTCCAA
>JAAETM010000123.1 GCA_024228395.1 bacterium
GGTCAGAGATTGGTACACGTCCTCGTGACACGGGACCCCAAGGGCAACTACGAAGACCGCGCCTTCTTCTCTACCGATCCAAATGCGAACCCAGCGCAACTGCTTGAGCGCTTTGCAGAGCGCTGGCTCATCGAGGCGGGTTTTCGAGATGCGATGCAGCTATTTGGACTCACGGATCCGCAGAATGGATTCAGCCGCGGGCGCAAGGAACCAGGCCGCCCCAAACCCGGACCTCAGCCACGAGGCAGCCGGGGACAAAAAGCCGTACAACGGACCGCCCCATTTATCTGGACCGTCTATGGCATCGTGGTCATCTGGTATTTGCGCACCAAACGATGGGAGCAAGACGTAAAAACCCACCGCGACCGGGCGCCATGGTACCGGTCCAAAGTAGCACCCAGCTGCGAGGACATGTTCGGATCCCTGCGAATAGAGATCATGTCCCGAAGACTTTTGGCGAGGCCACTACCAAGCCGCACCCTCGCAGAAAATCGAAAGACCCTACTGAGGCTCGGAATGGCTGCTTAGCACCGCGAAACCCTAGGCTAGATACCGCGGCGAAAACTATTTCGCTCCACGGGCGCGCATTTCACCAGGATCGCCCCCAAAAGGGCCGGAAACTTGGAGAAAACGACCAAACCTAGCCCACATGCCCCAAAACACCTGCGATCACTGGAACGTCAGCGATACCGCATTGGTCAGGTTCGAGGTATTGCTCGGGTTCTGATCCTTGTACCAAACCTGGAAGTTCCAGGTCTCACCCGCCTGCACCATGATCGAGCCCATCGGGGAAGGGAAGTTGGTCAGATCCACGATCAGATCAAACTCGCCCGCTGCACCCGAATAGCGGACTTCCCCAGGACGGTTGTGGCGACCCAGTGAAGACCCAAAGATGCACAGGTTGCCCTGGGATCCGCCGGGGTTGATTACCACCCCCTGATAGGGCGAGTTCACTGCATAGCCAAACTGATTCGGTGAAAGCTTCGTCGCTCGCAACGTGACGCTGTTCTCCTGCGCAAAGAGACTGCCGTCCACCAACAACAGGCCCTTCTCTCCCACACTATTCAGCGCGGTGGGTCGACAATAGGCCGTACCGATCCCCTCGCAAACATCGAGCAATCCGTTCCCATTCAGATCCGCGCCGGCACCACTATTGATCTCACAGCGATCTGCAACCCCATTACCATCGCAGTCCTCATCCGAACTTCCGATGAAAAAGTAATAGGTGTTGGAAAGGCGCTCCCCCGTATATATGAGCGTTCCGTTGTCCGCCCCAAATCCATTGTAGGCGACGAATGCCCAGAAGGACACTCCGGGGATCGGGGTGGGTTCTATATGTGGCTGCCTTACCCAATCCTGCAAGCCTGCGTCGTACATGAAATGCTGTATGCCCCCACGACTTCCCCCTGGGGTCACCTGCACATACTCCACACTGAAATAGGCATTGTCTCCATCGAGGCCAACGAACTCCCCACCAGTCCCACTCTGCCCTGCAAAGGGATTGTCGAATGCGGCAACCAAACTCCAAATATTGGAGATCGGGTTCCTTTGCCAAAGGTAAGCGCCGCCCCTACCGGACTGCGCACTCTGAGTGTGTCCTCTTGCACCAATCAGGATTCGATCACCCTCCATCTCCACGTCCAGCCCGTACTGGGTCTGAAAGGACAATCCACTAGCGGTGAGGGTTTGCACATACACCCAAGAGTCCCATGCATGCGAGTATTCAAAAATGTGAACCGACCCGGTCGTGCCTGCAGCACCGTATATGTCGCCAACAGCCAAACGGTCCCCTTCCAAGTCCACAGAAAAACCAAACCACGACGCCGCCACCCCGGGAGGAGGTAGGACAAAACCGGAGTAATCCCAGACACCGGTGATGGGGTCGCGCTCAATAACATACACCTTGCCACTCGATTCAAACTGTGACCCCACGACCACACGACCTTCGGAAACCGCGACCCCGCCGCCGAACTGATGCGAAAGAGAATTGGCCGGCGGAGCGATTCTGGCGGCCTGCTCCCAGATCAACGTGGTCGGATTTTTCTCGAAAATGTAGAGCGTGCTCGACTCGCCCGGAATGGGAACGCTCTCACTCAAGACCGCAATGATATTTCCATCGGTAGCTGTACGGTCCCCAAAATAGTTTTCACCAGGGCGACGAACCTCGGGCGAAAGAGTTTGAGTCAATTCGAAGGCGCCCGAGACCGGGCTCTTCTCGTAGATATCCACTTCAGCGGCGTGGAAGGGCAACCGGTTCATATGGGTGAAGAGTCCAATCGACGATTCGAGAACAAAATGCCTACCCCAGTCTCCCTCGGGCGGAATATAGGTCTGCGTGCAGTCTTGCGCCGCGGCAGGATGGGCACCTAAGAGCAGCTGAATCAGAACCGCGATTGTCAGAGTGATCAGTTTCATGTCAAAAACGAGTGAGCGAAAAGAGGGGTTCCCGAGATCACTGTCGCAGAGCCGCCTTTGCGAACCAACACTGACAGTATTCCCAGGAGCGGCCAGGCTCGAAAACCTGAACAAGCAGCCGGCACTCTCCATACCTTGTTCCCTGCTAGGCTATCATTACGTAAGCGTTCACGGGGTTTAAGGGACAGAAATCCACGGTTGTCACCGATAGTCAGGGTGTGAACAAGTATCCTCAAGCTGACCCCTCATGCCCGAATTGCGCTGCGCTGAGTGCCCGGATCGACTCACTGGAGGCTCTGGTCAAGAGCCTCGGTGAAGAAGTGGCTCGCTTGCGCTCGCGGAAGCCCAAGACATCTCGCACATCGAGCAAGCCGCCGTCGAGCGATACCCCATGGGATAAAGCCGAAGACTCCAAGCCGTCGCCAAGCGAGAAGAAGCAAGGTGGTCAGTCTGGTCACAAAGGCAAGAATCGTCCACCCGCATCGCTGGAGGACATCAGCGAGACACATATGGTCAAGCCAACGAGCTGTGGTTCGTGTAGTGCGCCTCTCATGGGGAACGATCCGAGCCCTCGGCTTCACCATGTGATCGACATCCCACGGGTCTCACCCAAAATCATCGAATACCAGTTGCATCAGCTTGAGTGCCCCGAGTGCGGTAAATCCACACGGGCTGGCCTGCCAACCGGTGTTCA
>JAAETM010000124.1 GCA_024228395.1 bacterium
GGGAGCTCACGGATTCGCTTGGGTTGCAGCCGACCCCAGAGCCCGATGAACTGGACTTCCGCACGCGCAACTTCTCGCCTACCAAAGCGCAGGCAGTGAGGCTTGCCGCAAAAGTGATGGGACTGGGTCGATCGAATCGGGGCCGTGGACGCTTTCAGTTTCGCTTGTTTGTAAAGCCGTAGGCGATTGTCGGTTGCATTGGGAGATAAGGTTCGGAGGAAAGGAAAGCGTCGGATCGTTGCTTTTTGGTTCACAATCTCCTTCCCCTTCCAGCCCCGCGGTCCCCACACCCGCAGAACCCGAACAACCAAAGGCCGTCGCCTACTTCCCCAATTCCAGCGCCTGCATGGTACCGCCCGTTTCATCCGCCAAAAATTGCCAGTGGCGCTTCAGACCATTCGACGCATCCACCAACACCACATCGAAACGTATGGGACGCAGCTCGCCTTGGGCAATCAAACGCTCAGCCATCTGCTCCATGCGCCAATGTCGCCCACCACTGGGCGCACCATCGGTTAGCACGCAAATGGTATCCACGAGCGGGTCTTCCAGGGCCCACTGAACCGCCAGATAGAAATCGCCAGGGCCGGTGATCTTAATCTGATCGATGAACTTGTGCGCCGCTTTTACCTTGCTTGGATTCGCTTGGATCAGCGACCGCTGCCAGGGTTTCACCGCCCCCGTGTACGGCCCGAGGTTGAACTGGGTGCCATCGCCTAGGGCGTCCAGGGTCTTGTGCAGCAGGGGATCGAGCATCTGCTTGCGGGTCTTGCCGTTGGAGCGTTCGTTCCAGATGGAACCGGAAAAGTCCATCAGGTAAACGATGCGGTCAGAGTAGGTGGGAAGGCCCGGGATGCTTTCGACCGTCGACACTTGACCCTTGTTTTTTTCGTCCTGGCGGTAGTCCTTTTCTTCGGGCTCGTCCGCCTGCCAATCCTCGGGCAGGTCGTTGGCGAATTTCGTCCAAGTCTTGCTGCTGCGCGCACCCTTGAAACCGGTCATCGCTTGCAGGCGGGGCACCAATTCCAGGAGCAGTTTTTCGCGGGGCTCCTCGTCCAAGCGCTTGATGAGCAAGAGCAAGGCCTGCTTGGTTCCGATCTTGCGCAGAATACGCTGGGTGACGGCGCGCACACCACTGTCGGGGTCGCCAACCAAGTTCGAAGCCAAATTCATCGTGCCCCGGGCCTGGATGCGATGGCTCGCCAGCAGGGCCGCGGAACGCAGCAGGGGTTCCTTGTGCGTGCCGGCTTTTGCGCAGGCCTTGGTGGCGCGTTCGGAATCCAGCTCGGCCAGGGCCAACAGGGCCTGGCTTGCGATGGCGGGATCTGCGGAGATCAACTTTTCGACCTTGCGAGCCGCTTTGTCACGCGCCTTGTCGCCCTTCTTGCCCCAATCCAAGGCGCCGCGGGCTTGCTGATTCTGCAGAGTGATCAAACAAGCTTGAGTCTTGAGCGGGTGCTTCTTGGAGAGCGTACGGATCAATGGGTCCGCTTCGATCGGGCCTTGAACCTGACCCAGGATTTCCGCAGAACGGGCCGCCATCCATTCGTCCTTGCTCCTAAGGCCCACATCCCCATGGAGCTTTGCCAGGATGTCCTTGGGAGCGGGAGCGAATGCCAATTGCCATTGCGCTTCATCCGCGACCTGCCCTTTTACATCCCGCATGGCGGTCAAAACCAGGTCCCAAGCCTCCTCGGTTCCAATTTCAGCCAACTTGCGCACCGCGCCGCGCCGGTCCTTTTCATAGCGGCTACGCAGTTTGTTTTTGATGTCGGACGGGACTTCCTTGCCCGATGCCGACTTCGCAACGGGGTCAGAGGCTCCCAGGGCGGGCATTCCCCCCATCGCGGCCGGGGCCCACAAGGAAAGGAAGAGGAAGGTCAGTAGTGTTTGGAATAGTCGTACCATAGCTTTCGTCCATTCTAGACCGGCGCCAGCCACCAGGGTTTCAAGGCATCCTCCAGAAATTCAATAGATCACGCCTCCCAGTGTCCAAACCTGACCCCAAGCACCTGTTCCTGCTCGCCATCGCGATCGTTGCGCTGTGCATTGGGGCGTATGCCCATGGCGACAACGGGGAGATACCCGCCCGCAAGGTTGGTTTCACTCCGGAGGTAGAACCCGAAAAAGCACCTCTCGACCCGGATGACTCAAACGACCTGGTTAAAGCCCCCGCCATCCAACAACGCCACCTCGAAGGGCAGCCTGAGGCTTCCGAGCCCGAGCCACTTCCTCCCGCCGCTCCCACGGGATTCCAACTGATCTCCAGGGTCCTGCGCGTGCCACTTTCTTTTGCCCGCGTGACCCCCGAGGACTCTCCGGAAATGCCATCGCCCTAGATGTGACCGGACGGTTCGACCCTGCACTTGGTGATCTTTCAACAACCGCACACGTGCGGGACTTCACCAACGCACGCGCACTCACATCGGGGCTGATGCCCAGAACTCTGCCGGAAGGCCGTGCGCAACTCTCAGACCTTTGCACCCTGCTGCTCGATTCTCCGGCGGGTTTGTTGCCCAAGGTAGAGAATACGCACGCCGCATTTCTCACCGAGTCGGGTCGACTAAAGCCTGCGGAGATCGTGTCGATTGAAGAGGTGCCGACCGGCTGGCTTCTGCGGCTGGAAGAGCCCGAAGAATTCTGCGCAAGCGAGACCATCGACCGGGTACTGCTTTGTGTCGATCCGCCCGTGAAGGACCATGTGCGTGTGGCGTCCTGGTTGCTGTCAGACCTTCGCAACGCCACGTCCGTCGAACTACGGCCGCTTGAAACACACACTTTGCCCATTGCTTGGAAGGGAATCGGACACATGGGAAACTTGGCGGCCAAACAGGTATTCAGGAATGTGTTCTTCTCAGGAGGCGATGAGCTTTTCGGATTCCAGAGCCCGGCGGCATTGGATTGGTTGGCGGCCCCCCCACACGGCATTCGCAACCGTCAGAATTGGGTCGCACATTCGACAGGATCCCAAGGAACGTGAATTCCTGCGCTGGGTTCTTTTCCCTCGGGTCATTGGGGCAAACAGATCTCCCCCGCACCGATGATTGGAAGTTTGGGGTGGAGCTGTTTCCTGAGTATCTGGAAGCACCTTCAGCCACAGAGAGTACTGCGACAGACATCAACGAGATGGCCTCACCTTTTGAGCGCGCACGCCTAGGCAAGGCGTTTGTTTGAGGTCCCCATGCATCACTGATAGATGCCTCGGCTCCACCCAAGGAGATGGGCGGCAACCCGGTTCAAAAGCAGGGCGACCCTGCCGAGACCAGAGAGCTCGAAGTGTGGCAAACCGGTGACTATTACAGGCTCGCATGGTCCGCTTTGGACAAACTGAGCTCCATCCAGGTCTGGCTTGAAGCCGAATTGGGCAAGGAGCCGGTCCTTCAAGCCAAAGCTATGGACTACCAGAAAAATGCCCGAATTCGGTTCACAAGCACTTTGGGTTGGGAAGGCAAGGGCATGGTGTTTCTTTTGAGCAACACGGACAGCGGTCTCTCCCTGCGCCCCATCGCAATGGAATGGCCCCGGGACAGTGGCAAGCGGCATCGCCTCAATGAAGGGGAAATCGCCTGGTTCCTGACCTCGCCCACCGCAAAGGGTAACTTTGGTTTGATCGGGATAGATGGTGAGCGAGGAAGGAACCGAAACCCTCGTAGAAGATACAGAGAATGCTCCGTGGACCGGGAACTCGTGCCCAAATCGAGCAGCTCTCTAGCAACGTCCAACCCGTCAATGTGCGGAAAACGAAAGGCTACTCGCCCCTGGGGGGCTCGATGGCAACCAGCGCCGTGGCCGGTTCCCCCATAATCAAGAGGATCGGTCCCTGGGGCATTCAGCTCCTAAACTCCGAAACCCTTCCCGTCTTCATGGATCTGGGTTTCCTCGGCGGCCCAATGTTGAGGCTGCAGCCTGACGAAGGCACGGTTGCCTTCCTGCTAAAGCTCAGCCAGTAGGCTAGCGGGGATACGGTGTCAGGCACCACTTGGAAGCTTTTTCAAGAGCCGCGACCAGGTTGGTTTCATCCGCGATGCCCCTACCCGCGATATCAAAGGCCGTGCCGTGCACCGGGCTGACGCGCAGGTACGACAGACCAGAGATAAGCGTCACGCCGCGACCTTTTGACAACAGCTTGAGCGGGATGAAAGCCTGGTCGTGATAGAGCGCCAACACGCCATCGTTCTTTCCCTGGCTGGCATCCAGGAAGACCATGTCGGGCGAGTGCGGACCGCTGACCTGAATGCCCCTGGCGCGCGCGTTTTCGATGGCCGGCTGCAGGATGCGGGCTTCCTCATCGCCAAACAGACCGCCCTCCCCCGCGTGGGGGTTGAGGCCCGCTAGCGCAATGTGTGGGGCCTCAATCCCAATGGAGCGCAGGGTTTCGTAGAACAGGTCCAAGTGCCAACCGATCGAATCGGGGGTGATCGAAGCGATCGCTCCGCGCAAGGCCATGTGCCGTGTCAGCAGCATGACGCGCATGTCCCCCGCCACCGCAACCATTTCATAGCGCTCGGTTCCATCCCAGCGGGCGAGCAATTCGGTTTGGCCTTCGACGGGTTCGCCGGCCAGGTGCAACGCCTCCTTGCAGACCGGGGCGGTAACCAGGGCGTGCACATCGCCGCGGGCCGCCATGTCGGAACCGACTTGCAGGGCTGAGAGGGCAGCCTGGCCGCAGGCGGCTTGGGGTTTGCCCATTTCCCAGGTGGAGGGTCCGTGGACCTCCACGAAACCTGCTTGGCCGGGGAGTTCGGGGAAGCCGTCCACCAGGCCCTCGGGCCGGGCGGCCTCCAAGCCGATCACCAGGATTCCCATGCGTTCACGCAGGTCCTGGCGTTCCAGGACCTTGCCCACGATCTCCGGTCCAATTCCGGCGGGGTCGCCCATGGTGAGGGCGATATAGGGGCGCTTGGGGTTCATGACTTGGGGATTATAGCGAGGTGCAATACGGTGTCAGACACCCCGTGGCGATTTCCCGCTGAAGGCCAGAAAAACTCAGCGCGAGGACCTCAAAATCGCCACGGGATCTGGACGCCGTATGGCACGGCTGCTTCGCAACGAGACAAACCTCGCCATTTTAGAGAAGAAACGGCAGCGATCTGTCAAATCGACCGACAAAGTATTAATTGGGACCGGGCACAAAGTCGAGAAAAGAGACATGCCTCCCTCCCCTGTGAATGGAGCAATGAAGCGTGGCTTAACGGTCGCCGGCTTCATTGCACTCACCCAAGCCCTCGTCCTTATCGCGGGCTGGATACTAGTGTACAAGGACGCCCACAAAACGGCGACCGAAGGTGTGGAAAAGGTCATGCTGCAGGACACTGTGACCACTGCAAAATCCATAGTGAAAGCACTGGGGGGGCTGCCTTCTGTGGATGTCCCCGGCAGCGAAGACTGGGAACGCACGCAAGAAGCTATCGAGAACCTGATTCTGGGGGGCAACCGACTCGCATACGTGCTTGACTCCGATGGCAATATCTCATGCCACCCGGACATCCGCGACCGGCCGAAGTTGCGGGATGTGAACCTGGGGATCGAGCCCTTCCTGAACGCGGATGGCGTGGCCCAGGGTACGGTCGGGTCCGCCGATAAGGGATTCGTGCGAGGAGGCCTAATCGATTTGACTGCGAAGGGACTTCATTATCTTGCCACCATCAAGGACCCAAACAGCAAGGCCCAATTGGTTGTACATCAGCCAGTTTCCAGGCTTGCAGCCACTGGCACCAAGGTCACATCGGGTTTACTCAGCAATATGCTGGTCATCGGAGGGTTGCTGGTGGGGTTGACCGCGATCTTGGCCCTGGTGCTGACCCGTGCCCACGATCTCAGCTTGGCGTCTTGGAACGACAAGCTGGAGGATCTGGTCGGAGACCGCACGGATGAACTCCTGCAAAGCCACCGCACAATTCTCTTCGGTATCTCCAAGCTCGCGGAACACCGCGACACTGATACGGGCCAGCATGTGGAACGCATATGCCAATTCACAGGATTGCTTGCCGATGAATGGCGGCGTCGCTTCGGAGGGCTTACGAGGCAGTGGATCCAAGACGCACGTTTGGCTGCTTCCATGCACGACATCGGCAAGGTCTCAATCCCCGACAGCATCTTGCTCAAACCCGGCCCGTTGACCAATGCAGAGTTCACCGAGATGAAGCTGCACACCGAGGTCGGTGAAAGAGCCCTAATGGCCGTGCGCAACCAACTACATGATACGACGCTGCTGGACATCGGTATCGAGATCGCTGGCGGTCATCACGAACGTTGGGATGGCACGGGCTACCCGCGCTGCTTGAGGGGCGAGAACATCCCCCTTTCGGCACGAATCGTTGCCGTGGCGGATGTTTTCGACGCGTTGATGTCCAAGCGCCCGTACAGGGACCCGCTGCCCTTCGAGGAAGTGGTCAACATCATCCACGAGAGTGCAGGCAGCCACTTCGACCCCATGGTTATCGAGTGCTTTGATCAGGTTTCCCTGAAACTGCGTGACCTGCACGCTACGCACCAGGACCTGATTGAACCTCCGCCGATGCTGCCCCACCTCGAAGAAAGCGTCGCCGAACGCGCTGCTGGTGCGTAGGGAGGGCAAGTGTGGGACTCGTCCCATCCGGTCATCCTCTGCGGCTCACGCCATCCTCGGGGGCAGGGCCTGTTTCCCTACAAAATGAAGTCCTCGATCTTGTCGAAGCTCATATAGGTGTAAACCTCTTCGGCATTATCCTTGAGACCACCGGCGTATTCCATGTACTCGTCAAAGGTCGGGATGCGGCCCAAGATGGAGGCAACGGTCGCCAATTCAGCAGAGGCCAAATAAACATCAGCACCATCACCCAAACGGTTCGGGAAGTTGCGGGTCGAGGTGGATACCACCGTTGAGCTCGCAGCCACCCGCGCCTGGTTGCCCATGCACAGCGAACACCCAGGCATTTCCGTGCGTGCGCCCGAAGCGGCAAAGGTCGAATAACGCCCTTCACCGATCAATAGCTTCTCATCCATTTTGGTCGGGGGAACGATCCAAAGACGGCTGGGAACGGTCTTGCCATTGGCCTTCAGAAGCTCGCTGGCGGCGCGGAAGTGACCGATGTTGGTCATGCAAGAACCGATGAAAACCTCGTCGACCTTGGTACCGGCCACATCGGCCAGCGTCTTAACATCATCGGGATCGTTGGGGCATGCGAGCAGGGGCTCGGTGATCGCCGACATATCGATCTCGATCACCTGGGCGTACTCGGCATCCTCGTCGGCGCTGAGCAACTCCGGAGAGGCGATCCACTCTTCCATTTTCTTGGCGCGATGCTCGAGCGTCTCGGCGTCCTGGTAACCGGCCTTAACCATGGAGCGCAACAGGGTGATGTTGGACTTCAAGTACTCGACGATCGGCTCCTTGTTGAGCTTGATCGTGCAACCGCCAGCCGAACGCTCGGCGCTGGAGTCGGAGAGCTCGAAGGCTTGTTCGACCCTCAGGTTCGGGAGGCCTTCGATCTCGAGGATGCGGCCCGAGAAAATGTTCTTCTTACCGGCCTTGGCCACGGTCAGATCACCGCTTTGAATCGCCGCGTAGGGAATGGCGTTGACCATGTCGCGCAGGGTCATGCCCGGCTGCAATTCGCCTTTGAATCGCACCAGCACGGACTCCGGCATGTCGAGCGGCATCATTCCCAAGGCAGCCGCGAAAGCCACCAAACCCGAACCCGCGGGGAAAGAAATGCCCAGGGGGAAACGCGTGTGCGAATCGCCGCCGGTGCCGACCTGGTCAGGCAGCAGCATGCGGTTCATCCAGGAGTGGATGATGCCGTCGCCCGGCTTGAGTGCGATGCCATGGCGGATATGCATGAAGTGCGGCAGGGTCGAGTGGGTGTCCACGTCAACCAGCTTGGGGTAAGCCGCGGTGTGACAGAAAGACTGCACCACCAAGTCCGCAGCGTAATTGAGACAAGCCAGTTCCTTGAGCTCATCGCGGGTCATGGGGCCCGTGGTATCCTGGGATCCCACGGTGGACATGGTCGGCTCGCAGTAGGTGCCGGGGCGCACGCCGGGAAGGCCGCAGGCCTTCCCCACCATCTTCTGGGCCAGGGTGTAACCCTTGCCGGTCTCGGGAGCAGTGGGACTGGCGCGAAAGGCCTCGGAAGTGCCCAACCCCAGACTCTTGCGAGCTAGGGAGGTCAGGGTGCGGCCGATAATCAGCGGAATACGTCCGCCGGCTTGAACCTCGTCGAGTAGGACCTCGGTTTTGAGTTCGAAGGTGGTGACGACCTCACCCGCAGCGTTCACGATCTTGCCCTCATGGGGCAGCACGGTAATCACGTCACCCATGTTCATCTTGGACACGTCACACTCGATCGGCAGGGCGCCGGAGTCCTCCATGGTGTTGAAGAAGATCGGCGCAATCTTGCCACCCAGGCAAACCCCGCCGGCGCGTTTGTTCGGGATATGCGGAATATCGTCACCCATGTGCCACAGAACCGAGTTCGTGGCGGACTTGCGCGAGCTACCGGTTCCGACCACGTCGCCCACATAGGCCACGGCTTTGCCGCCTTTTTCCAGCTCTTCGATCTGCCCAATGGCATTGGTGATGCCCTCGCGCGGGATCTTCAGCATGGAAAGGCCGTGCAAAGGAATGTCGGGGCGCGACCATGCGTCGGGGGCCGGGGACAGGTCGTCCGTGTTGGTCTCCCCCACGACTTTAAAGACCGACAGGGTGATGGCGTCGGCCACCGGCGGGCGGCTGGTGAACCACTCGGCGTCGGCCCAGGACTGCATGACCGCTTGCGCGTTGGCGTTGCCGGCTTGGCCTTTGGCTTCGATGTCCTTGAAGGCCTCGGCTACCAATAGGGTGTTCTTGAGTTGATCGGCCGCCAGGGCGCCGAGCTCAGCGTCCTCCAGCAGGTGAACCAGGCTGCCCACGTTGTAACCGCCGAGCATGGTGCCCAGGATTTCCACGGCGCGGGTCTTGGAGATCAGAGGCGAAGTGCGCTCCCCCGAAGTGATAGCGGTCAGGAATTCACACTTAACTTGGGAGGCCCCGTCCACACCCGCGGGAACGCGCTCGGTGAGCAGATTCATGAGGAATTCCTCCTCTCCGGCCGGGGGATTCTCGAGCAATTCCGCCAGGCTGGTCATCTGGTCGGGTGAGATGGGCAGGGGCGGGATGCCCTGGGTGGCGCGCTCGGCGACGTGGGTGCGGTACTTGGCGAGGAATTCGGTGGTGTTCGACATTTTGGCTCCTGTGTGGCTCATGGCGGGCTTTGGGCCGGCCTGCTGAGATCTCTGATAGCGGGGAATTAACCCCTTCGGCTCTTGTGGGGCAAAGTGTAGAGTAAAAACAGCTATGCACGAAAACGTTTGTTTGCATCCCCGTCATAGATATTACGCATGACAGATCTCACCTTGCTACGCTCATTCTTGGAAGTTGCAGAATGCGGCACGATCACCACGGCCGCGCCCCGCTTGTTCGTGACCCAGCCCGCCCTTTCCCGTCGCCTGCAACTGCTGGAGGCTGACTTCGATGCCCCATTGTTCAAGCGCACACGCCAAGGGGTCCAACTCACCGAAGAAGGCCGCCTGGTGCAAAGCGTCGGCCGCGATCTGGTCGAACGCTGGGAACGATTGCAGCGCGCCGTGACCGCCGCCTCCAATATGGACGAGGGTACCGTGCGCATCGGCGGCGGCGCCACCGCCGTGGCGTTCCTATTGCCCGAGGCCATCGCCGAATTCCAACGCGGCCGCCCGGGCGTGCTCTTCCAGGTCAAGGAAGCCGGCAGCCGCGACGTGGAACGCGA
>JAAETM010000125.1 GCA_024228395.1 bacterium
CTACTCGGCCACCATTGGCGCGACAGTCTTTGCGCACAATCTGGCGGTACTTGCCCGATGTTGAAGCACATTGTGCAAGCCAAGATTCGTGTCTAGAGTTCGCCCAGGCAAGAGGTGTGCCCGGCGCTAATCCAGGAGCGCCCCAAACCTTCCAAAGTGGCCAATTCGGCACTGAATCACGTGCTCCGCGCCGACCGCAGGCTTTGTCCTGACACCACAGCAGACTCTGCGCTCCGAACCTGGCCCGCATTGACCCTCTATCGAACAGCATCGATCTAGCTCCATCGCATTCAACGACACCCACTCAGAATAGGCACCCGTGCCCAATTGGAAAAGGTCCGCAAGCTGCTTGGAATGGCCACTTAGGGCCGCTGAGAAGTGCGAAACACTAGGCTAGATAGACCTTCTCCAGTTAGGTCCTTAATAGGTGGACCCCTTCCAAGCGGGCCTTCTCCAGGTCGGCGTCCTCCAGGTCTAACGTCTCAAGCGGATGGCAAGAGTTCCATTCCGCCACGGCTTCTGTTCCTTTGCGCACAATGTCGAGGTGGTCTTTGTTCACAATTGTTTACCCGCGAAAGTAGGAACCACATTTTGTCCGAGAAGGCACATTCTGCCTAGGGATAGAAAAAGCCTGGGGAGCCCTTCCCTACTCCTCCAGCCTCCAAGCAGAGGTGGCCATGTCCGTCAGGGACCCAGGCAAAAGAGAGAGGCCCTGCACGCCGAAATGAAAAGCGCGCAGGACCTCAGTCCATTGTGACCTGGTTCGAAGCCAGACGCTCCGGTCGAAAATAGACTTTGCTTTTCCCCAGGTAGAATACTCTTCGCCAAAGAAGGGGGTAGGGCTAAGCAAAAAAAAAGGGACGCTGCAGGGGTGGACCTCCACTCCGTATCGGAGCGCTACGCCGTGTCCAGAAACTCCTAGCGCGTCCCTACCACTAACCTCAAACGAGCAAGGTTATTCCCTGCACGCGGCCACCCACATTCCCGCAAACGACCGCGCCTTACGCGAGCGCCTCTGCAGGTACAACTCCCGCCCCCCGCTCTCCCGAAACTGTCCCTTTGGAACTCCTTCCATGAAAAGCCCCCTTCCTGTCAAGGTACACCGTTTGGCTTTGTTGCGATATTGTTTGTTGTCGTGAGATGATCGAGTGACGCCAATCAAGCAAGGAATTCTGGCGCCTTGCTTCCATGCGCACTCGTTGGTGGTCACTCCCGTGACCCGGTGCTTGATGAGGTCCGTCCAGTCAGGCGCTGCTATCTAGATGCTGTTCGACGGACTGCAAGCGCATCGAGAAACCACTGCATTCCCGGGATAGCGTTCGTATCAAGGTGTTTATGGCACGGGCCTTCTCTGTGGTTTGTTTGTACAACATCATCCTAC
>JAAETM010000126.1 GCA_024228395.1 bacterium
AATGACCGTCAGGTCTTCTATCGCGCCGGCCTTTCTATCCCCCAGCGCAGCGACACCGTGCTGCGTACATCGTGGGCCTACAATGCCGATGGCACCCTGTTGCAGGTCGAAAGCCCCAAGAGCATTCGTGACCGCTACGAATACGATCAACTGGGTCGCACCACCAAGTTCACTGAGAACTATGTGGACGGTACACCCAGTGCATCCCATCCGGACGAGGATCGAGTGACCCGTTACGCTTATGCAAATGGCCTGCGCACCAGCTACATCCTGGAGCAAGCTAGCGGCGACCTGACCACCACCTACATTTACGGCACCACCAAGGGCGCCGTGCCCGATTCCAAGATCGCCACGGGGCACCTGCTAGCGCGGGTCAGTTATCCCTTGGCCTCATCCGGAGTGCAACCTGAATCCAGCTTCGCCTACGACGTGCAAGAGCGCACTTTCTGGAAGAAGGACGCCGCTGGCACCAAGCGCCAATACGACTTCAACGATGCTGGCCGCTTGCACAAGGACATCGCGCTCGAATTGGGAACCGGCGTGGATGGATCGGTACGAATGCGTGAGTATCTGTACGATGTGCGTGGACAAATGACCGATGCCATCCAATACGCGGATACCAATGGCGTGACCGCCACGGACTCCACCCAATTCGAATTCGATGAGTGGGGCAATACGACTCAAGCCAGCACCGACCCCGACTCTGAAATGGGCGGCGCGGGCGTGGCGGCCTATGACATTGACTATGGTTACGAAAAGGCCCCTCTGGGTCGTCGCACCGTACGTCCGACCACTACCACCTATCCCAGTGGCGAAGGCTTCCAGTTCCTGTACGACGGGGCGGATTACAACAATGCCTTGTCCCGCCCGAACGCCATGGAGGAGATCAGCACGAGCGGCCTGGTAGCCAATTGGAACTACCTGGGCTGGGGCCAAATGGTAGCCATGGGTTATCCCGACGCGAATATCACAATGACGATGCTAGGCTCGGGAAGCAACTCCCTGCCCAGCCTAGACCGCTTCGGTCGTCGCACCAAACTACGCTGGAACCGCCCCTTGCCATCCGGCAACGTGACCCTGCTAAACTCGCACTACGGCTACGACCGCGACTCGTACCTGACCTCCAGCGATGACAAGGTCATGGACGGTTATGACGAACAATTGACCGTCGACGGCCTGGGCCGCATCAAGACCTATGAGCGCGGTGCACAGACCGCGGGAGGTTTTACCGATCGCACCTATCGCATGGAGCGCGGGTTCGATGCCTTGGGCAACATGCTTTCGATCACCGTCGATCGCAATGGGGATGGTTTCTTCACGGGCACCGGCGAGCGCAGCGAAACTCGCACCTTCAACGACGCGGGCGAAATTGTGACACGCACGAGCCTTGGTCCGAGCGTGGGCGACCCCACCTGGTATGCCGACGGCGCCATGGACTCCAGCGGTGAAGGGCAGAAGAGTACCTACGACGCCTGGGGCGACCTGGTGAGGGTGGAGGTCGAAAGCACCAGCGCCCTGGTCCTAGCCCTACGACGCGACGCCCTGAACCGGATCATCGGTCAACACGGGGACGAGACCGGAGACGGCTTGGCCACGGCTGCTGATATCAATTACAACTACCTGCCCGACGGCGCAGGTCGCCCTTTGGCAGCTTTTGAACAAGGACAAACCATCCCGCGCCTGGAGCGCCTCTTCGCCGGCCCCGAGTCCTTGACCGGATCCCGGGAGTCGCGTGATGATGACGCTGATGGTACGCGTGATCGGTTGACCTACGTCTTGCCCGATGCCACCGGATCGGCCGCAGGTTTCTTCGACCTCAGCAACGGTCAAATGGAACGCGTGCACTACAACCCGATGGGGGTGCCGACGTGTTTGCCCAGTGGTGACATCAACGGCGA
>JAAETM010000127.1 GCA_024228395.1 bacterium
AGGCTCGACTTTGGGGGTTTTCTAGCGCGTGGTTGCCGCGCCTGACCAACCGGCGTGGTTGGCGCGGTGACACGATGACGGGCGCGGCCACGGCCGAGAATCGGAGAAAAGATAGACGGGTCCTCTCAAGAGGATCAGATTGGAGTTGCAAAACAAACAACCGTCAGCACTCAACAGAAAACCCGCGCCGCCATGTTACCCGAATCCTTTGGAACTTTCCTTCTCGTCTTCGAGAGTTGCTTCACGACCCCGAGCTACCAGCGATTCCTGACCCTGATGACCGGTTGGGTGCTGTGTACGGGAAAACACACGGTCACCGGGGTGATGCGCGCGGCGGGCGTGGTGGGAACGCGCGAGCACAGTGGGTACCACCGCTTCTTCAATGGAGCGGCCTGGAGTCCCGACCAGGTGGGTATTGCGCTGATGCGTCTCGCACTGAAAGCGGTGCCCAAGGGCACTCGGGCAAACCTCACCATCGACGACACGCTGGGTCGGCACACGGGAAAACACATTTCATCGGCGGGCATGCATCGAGACCCGTTGCTGTCGTGCGCAGGAAAACCGTTCTGGCACTTCGGTCACAACTGGGTGGTGCTGGCGGTGGTCATCGAGTTTCCGCGCTGGAACAAGGTCTTCTCGCTGCCGGTGCTGATGCGCCTGTACCGGACCGCGAAGGTGAACAAGGCGATGAAGCTGCCTCACGTAAAGCGCACGGAACTGGCTGCAGAGACCCTTGCGCTTGTATTCAAGGAGTTTCCGCAGTGGAAGTTTCTGCTCATCGGAGACAACGCCTACATCAACAACTCCGTGGTGCGTAGTCGGCCAGACAACTTCCACATCATGGGTCGCGGGCGGATGGACGCCGCGCTGTATGCCACGGCGCCCAAGCAACGGGGCAAGGGGCGTCCGCGCGTAAAGGGCAAGCGAGTCGCATCGCCCAAGAACCGACGCACGCAATGGAAGACCTTGAAGCTCCTCATCTACGGTCGCCCGGCGACCGTCCAGGTCAGGGTCTTCAAGGCCGTCTGGTACAAGGTCAGCTACAACAAGCAGATGCTCTTCGTGGTGGTCCGCAACTGGCCGGGCCACAAAAAGGAGGATGTGCTCGCCTGCACTGACCTGGACATGACCGCCCAGGAGGTCATCCAGCTCTACTGTCAGCGCTGGTCCTTGGAGGAGACCTTTGGCTGGGTGAAGAGCCGCCTGGGTTTCGAGGACCCGCAAAACCGCACCGAGCGAGCGGTGCAGCGCACGGCGCCCATGGCGATGTGGACCTACTCGCTGGTCATCCTGTGGTACGTCAACTGGTCCAAGCGCCGAACTCGCCTGCCGCTACGACTCGCGCCCTGGTACCGCACCAAGAAGGCCCCGAGCTTCGCCGACATGCTGGCCACGCTGCGATGCCAGTCCTGGACCCTCTGGATTTCTGATCAGGCGGGTGGAGACCGCTTAGATCAAAAGAAACTGGAGCCTCTCCTCGACGCGGTCGGGTACGCGTGAGGGCCTTTTCAAACCGCCAAAGTCGAG
>JAAETM010000128.1 GCA_024228395.1 bacterium
ATCGGCGGCGCGGTGGACGCAAAAAAGTTGGGATTTGGCATTGGAACCATGAGGCGCTAGCCAGGGACCTTGAGTTTGGTCCGGGTTTGCGGTGTTTGTGGGTGCGGGTGGCCCAGGTGTGCGAGCGCTAGGCCATGGGGCAGGGGATTCTCTTCGTCATGACCCACAGGGTCATAACGATCCCGCTACGCGGGACCGGGGGTTACCCGTTGAATATGCGGACGATGAGTTCAGGCCAGCGATAGGTGGAGGAGCCGGTGTGGGGTTTGGTGGTAGGCTCGGGTGAATCAGTGGCAGTGGGGGACCCGTGGCAGTGTTCGTGCTCGGGGTCAACCGTCGAGGGCCGCGGCACAATGAAGTGCACCCGAAAAGGTTGACTTGGATCTAAGGGACATACTGTCCCCAAAGGATCCATCCATGAGCACCCCCAGAAGAAAGTACACACCCGAATTAAAGCGAGAGGCCGTCCGCCTGGTCACCGACCAAAACCAGACCGTCGCCGAGTTCGCCAGGCAGCTGGACATCCATACCGGCCTTCTCCATCAATGGCGCGCAGCGGTCAAGAAGAATGGAGCCTTGGCATTCACCGCCAAATCACCGGACAAGTTGGAAAGCGAAGAGGTTCGCAAGCTCCGCCGTGATCTGAAAATTGCGCGGGAGGAGAG
>JAAETM010000129.1 GCA_024228395.1 bacterium
CTACTCGGCCACCATTGGCGCGACAGTCTTTGCGCACAATCTGGCGGTACTTGCCCGATGTTGAAGCACATTGTGCAAGCCAAGATTCGTGTCTAGAGTTCGCCCAGGCAAGAGGTGTGCCCGGCGCTAATCCAGGAGCGCTCCAAACCTGGCCCGCATTGACCCTCTATCGAACGGCATCTAGATAGGTTGCCGGCGGTAGATTAACCTGGGTCACTGATCTCCCCCTACGAGAACCGTGTCCGACCCTCAGCCCGCAGCCAAAGAATGCCCCCAGGGCCATAGGCCTCACCGCCCATGGCGCAAACGGCGTAAGCGCTTCTTCCGCGCCATCGGAACCCCCATCGTGAAGCACCTGGGCCCGCTTCTCATGAAGGTTTACTCCAAAACGTGGCGCTACAGCGTCACCGCAGACGATCCTGAACATCTCAAGGCGCTCAGGGATAGCGGAGGGCTAGCCATCCTCTGGCATGGTCGGGGCTTCTCCCTAATCCCGCTCTTTCGGGGCATGAACGCCAGCATCCTGGTTTCACACAGCCGCGATGGGCAGATCATGGGGGACATGCTCAATGGCTTTGGTTTTGAAACCATCCAAGGTTCTTCCAGCAAAGGCGGCGCCAGGGCTATGCGCGAAATGATTCGCGTGCTCAAGACCGGGCGCACGATCTGCTTTACGCCCGATGGCCCCCAGGGACCCCAGCACTTCATGAGCCCGGCAGTCGCTTTTATCTCGCGATCCACCGGTTTCCCGGTCATCCCGGTAGGTCTGGGAGTCGACCGTGCTTGGCATGCAAACAATTGGGATTCCTACACCGTGCCCAAACCCTTTGCCAAGGTCGTTGGCCATATTGGACCCCCGATACAGGTGCCACGCGAGTTGAGCGATGAGGAGCAAGGGGAGTGGAGCGAGCGCATCCGCCAGGCTCTGTTGGATGCGGAGACTCGTGCATTTGAAAAAGTGGGCGCGGAGCCAGACTGGTGATCCGCGTCGGACCCGCTGGCTGGTCCTATCCCGATTGGGAGGGCAGGGTCTGGTCCCGAAGCAAACCCAAGGGGTTCCACGCCCTGCCGTTCCTGGCGCGTTTCATCACCTGCATGGAGGTCAACAGCAGCTTTTACGCCCTTCCCCAGGCCCAGCACACCTCTCGCTGGGGGAGCTACCTGGAGCCCTGGCCGGACTTCCGCTTGATCATGAAGTTGCACCGGAGCTTCACCCATGAAACATGGGATTCGGGCAAGGCCGCCGAGTCTGCCATACGCTTTTCCGAGGCGCTGGCCCCGCTCAAACGCCGCAAGCTGCTGGGGGGGATTCTCGTTCAGTTTCCAGTCACGTTTCTCCAGGGCCCACAGAGTTTGCAGCGGCTGGGGCACATCAGCGCCCTATTTGAGGGGGAGAACCTGGTTCTCGAGGTGCGTCACAACTCGTGGTTTGAACCACCGGCATTGAACTCGATCGCCGGCCTGGGTTTTTCCCTGGCGCATATCGACCTGCCAGCGGCCTGGAATCATCCGCCCGAGCGCCATGCGCCCACCGGGCCCACGGGATACCTTCGTCTCCACGGCCGAAACAGCCACCATTGGTTCAACTCGAAGAGCGGGCGGGATCAGCGCTACGACTACCTTTATTCCCCCCCTGAGATTGGGCAGGCCGCCTACAAGGTCGACACCATTGCCAAGGAGAGCGACGACACCTACGTGGTCACCAACAACCACTTTGAGGGCAAGGCCATGGCCAACGCCCTCGAGCTGCGCTATCTGCTCGAAGGCCGCGAACCCGTGGCGGCGCCGGGTCCCCTGGTGTCAACCTATCCACACCTGCAGCAGATCACCCGCGTGGAAGGCCAAACCGAACTTTTCTAGCCCGGGTGTTTCATGAAGACGTGCTTCAGGCACAGCAACTCGGTTCCTGACAGGACTTTGTGGATTCTGACCCCGCAGGCAATGCGGTGGGGATCCTCCTCACAGGTCCCGAAAGGGACCTGTGATCCGCTGCGCGGACCGGGGCTTACCTGCCGAGGAAAGCAAAATCCGAAAAGTCCTGTCAGGGGGCGAGAGGGGCCCGAAGGGGCCCGTTTGCGCAGCCTGGGGTGCGTGTTCATGAAATGTCAGGGCCAGCAGACCGTGGATTAGCAGCGATCTCCAGCCGGTACCCCATGAATCGCCAGGCAGTGTTGTCCGAATCTCGCTGCTCATCACCGGCCTCTGCCAGGTGCCCACGGGGCATGGGGATTCGTCAATTGAGCCCTTTGCGCCCTTGATCAGGGCCCTTCTAGCGGGCAGAAGGCGTATGCTGTCGCCCATGCTTAGTTTTGAGGAAGCCCACGCCCTTTTGAACGCCCAGCCCGTGCATCCGCGGGTGGAATCCGTGCCCATGAGCGCTTCGTTGGAGGAGCTACTAGGCCGTATCCTGGCCGAGCCGGTCGCCACGGAATCGGATCAGCCTTCGTTTGATCGCGCGACCATGGATGGTTATGCGGTTCACTTGAAAGGTGACACCACGGGTTTTCAGGTCGTGGATACCGTGATAGCTGGTCAGGACTTTGAGGGCTCCATCGAACCGGGCCAAGCGATCCGCATCATGACCGGAGCGCCCTGTCCGAAGGGGCTCACCGTGGTTCCGGTGGAGCGCACGGATAATGGAGATCAAACGGTCGAGATCGAGGCCTCCGCCCTGATCCCCGAAAAGAACATCGCCTGGCAGGGTCAAGACGCCAAATGCGGGGATGTGATCCTGGGGGCGGGTTGCCGGTTGGGGCCCACAACCCTTTCATCTGCAGCCATGGCCGGGGCCCAAACGCTGAGGTGTTTTGTGCCGCCCAAGGTGGGGGTTGTCACCACCGGCGACGAGATCGGTTCTTCGGGGCCCGCCAGCGTTCGAAACAGCAACGGTCCCTTGCTGGGTGCCTTTTGTGCAGCCCTGGCAGTGCCCGTTGAGCGCAGGCACGCCCTCGACAAGGAGGACCACCTGCGCGAAATGCTGCAAGAGACCATGGCCGGCGCGGACATCGTGGTTACCGTGGGAGGCGTCAGCATGGGAACCCGCGACCTGGTTCCCGGCATGGCGGCCGAGCTGGGATTCAAGCCCCTCTTTCATCATGTGGCCATGAAACCGGGCAAACCCTTGTTCATGGCGCGCCATGACGACGGCACGTTCTTCATCGGCCTTCCGGGCAACCCCGTCAGTGTTTTGGCCACGGCCCACCTGTTCCTAGCCCCCTTGATCGGGCGATTTATGGGTGATTGGAGGCCCAGGACCTTTGCCATGCCCATGGTTCATGACCATGAATATCGGGGCAAGCGTCGCCTGTTCCTACCGGCACGGTTGGAGGATGGCGGTGTCGGCACGGTGAACTGGAATGGCAGTGGAGACTTCTACGCCGCTGCATTTGCCGACGGTCTGATAGATCTGGCACCTTCGGGTTCATGGAAGGCGGGCGACCCCGTACGATTCCTGCCCTTCCTAGGCCATACTCCCGGTGAAACTGGACTGCGGCCTGGATTCGAGGCCACCAACGGAGACTGCTGTTAAGACCATGGATGAAACCCGATTTGACCTGACCTATGACAATGAACCCGGCCGCGTGATTCGAGGGCGGGTAGGCTGTGATGTGGATGAGGGGGAGCTGCAGCCATGGGTCATGTGTTTGCACGGCTTCAAGGGATTCATGGACTGGGGGTTCTTTCCCCTGTTGGCCCTGGGCCTCAATGAGAGTGGAATCGCCAGCGTAAGGTTCAATACGTCCGGCTCTGGCGTGGGCGAGGACCTGGTCGATTTCTCGGACCTGCCAGCCTTCGAAAAGGACACCTATACCCGCCAACTCGAAGATGTTGCCCGGGTTCGCAAAGCTATCGAAGCTGGCGAACTAGGACCCCTGGACCCGGATCGCGGGGTCCTGCTCGGTCACAGTCGCGGTGGTGGAGTGGCCGTCTTGCACGCCTCGGAGTTTGACTACAAGGGTCTGGTTACCTGGGCTTCCATCGACCACGTGGTGCGCTTCGATGGAAAGACCACCGAAGCGTGGCGCAAGGCGGGCTATCTCGACATCCCCAACACTCGCACCGGCCAGCTGATGCGTCTCGGCATGGACGTCATCCACGATGTGGAACAGAACCAGGATCGCCTCAACATCTTGGAGGCAGCGACCCGCGTCTCTACCCCGACCTTGATCATTCATGGCGCAATGGACGAAGCGGTGTCCATGGCGTGCAGCGAGAGGCTTGCCAAGGCTATCCTAGGCAGCGAGATCCAAATCATTGAGGGCACGGGCCACACATTCGGCGCCGTTCACCCGCTTGTTGAAGTCCCCGCTTCGCTGGCCATGGCCCTGTCGTGCACCTTGGGCCACGTGGCGAAATGCCTTGATCTGCCTATTGGATAGGTCTGGGCTGGCTTGATCTAGGGCCTGGTTTTACATGGGCAACTGGTGGTCGGAAGCTGGGCTCGGTATCCTTCTCGCATGACTTCCTCCACCAGAATCCTGCTGTTCTCCGCTCTCGCTATCCTGTCCTCTTGCTCGGGCGAGCAGTCTTACAAAACCGATTTGGAACGCCTCGAAACCCCGGCGACCACGGCGGCGCCCGCCGCGCCCGAAGGGCACGCCGCAGCAACCGGTGCTGGGGGCATGTTTGGGCCGATCATCGAGACCATGAATTCGGGCGGCTACACTTATGTGCTCCTCAAGACTGAGAGGGGCGAGGTTTGGGCAGCGGGTCCCACAACCGATGTCGAGGTCGGAATGGTGGTTACGGTCCATGAGCCGCTGGCCATGCATGGTTTCCACAGTGACACCCTCAACCGCACCTTCGACGAGCTCTATTTCTCTTCGTCGATCGCTCCCCCCGTAGGTGGAACGCTGCCCACCGGCGCCGCCATGAACATGCCTGCTGCGCGCATTGCGCCCGGTTCCATCACCAAGGTGGAGAATGGTCAGACGGTCGAGGAAGTTCTGCTTGGCAAGGACACCCTCGTGGGCAAAGAGGTCACGGTGCGAGGCCGGGTGGTCAAGTTCACCCCCGAGGTTATGGGCAAGAACTGGCTGCACGTTCAGGATGGCAGCGGGTCGGAAGGGACCAACGATCTCACAGTGACCACTTCGGTCGACGTCTCTGTAGGAGACGTCGTGCTAGTGAAAGGCATCCTCGTCGCCGACCGGGACTTTGGTTTTGGCTATAAGTACGATCTGATCGTGGAAGACGCGGTCGTTACGGTCGAATAGATATCGGGAGTACCGATCCAGCGCCACCGTCGGTGATAAGGCTGCGGTCGGATATGAGGCGTAGGATGTCGGCGCAGGTGTCGTCTTCCCATTGCTTGTCACCGAAACCGTTGTCGCGCATCCAACCTTGGTCCATGAACTTGGTTAAATACTTGCGGACGGAGTTGGGCGGGATGATGACGAATTTCTTGCCGGAGCCGGCCTCTTTGGCGAGGCGCATGGCGGCGGCCATGGCGGAGCCGGAGGAACCGCCGCAGAGGATGGCTTCTTTGTGCACGAGTTTACGGACGGTGAGAAGGGACTCGCACTTTTTGATTTCGATGCCGGGGTGCCTGAAGTGGGCGCTAAGGCACCATCAGGTCTCAGCATGAGAACTGGGGGTGGATATAGGAACTGATGCCGAGTTTGATTGGCTGCGGCTACTCGGGCTCTTCTCCCAGTTGGTTCTAAGTGAATCGACGTCCTGAGTGTTCAGCCGTTCAGCGAATCCCCAGCACTATCATAGACATGCTCAGATCTAAAATCTTGTTCTCCTGGGCCGCACTGGCCCTGGCTTGTGGGGCTTTTACCCAAACGGGCCCAACCTTCTGTGCTGCAACCAATAACTCAACCGGCGCTCTTGACGGGAGTATTTGGTAGCGGTGTGGGTAGTGACTTGCACCTTGAGGTCAGCGGTGGTGTGCCGAATGAAATTGGTCACTTCATTGCGGGCAATGAAGTGACTGCGGGTGTGATGATTACCGAAGGTTTGAACTGTTTGATCGGTCCATCTACGGCGCAAATGTACCGCTATAACGTTGCGGGCACGGATGCAATCTCTGTGGGCGTTTTGACAGCATGGGCGTTTTGCAAAACCCTGTGGGGACTTCAACGACCGGTACCGGATTTGATGTACCGGACATGATCCCCGCGAGTGTTTCCATCCCGATCATGAGTGGCGATACTTGGCACTTTCAAGTGTGGTATCGGGACACGGCTGTGACGTCGAGCAACTCGAACTTTTCAAATGGTTTGAGCGTGACATTTGGCAATGGGCCGCAGCCTAGCATGGTCTCAATCCCCGCGGGTACATTTAGCATGGGGTCGAATGCGGCGAGTGGGGCGCCGTACTATGGAGGTCCCGTCACTCAACCAGTATACAACGCAACGATTGGTCAGGACTTCTGGATGGGAGAATATGAGGTGACGCAGGTGGAGTACAGCGCTCTGATGGGGTCCAACCCCTCAGGCTACTCCGGCGCGAATCTGCCCGTGGAGAAGGTGACTTGGAACGACGCCGTGGCCTACTGTATAGCTCTGACTGCACAGGAGATGGCCCTTGGAAACATGCCGGCAGGTTACGAGTACCGCCTGCCAACGGAGGCTGAATGGGAGTATGCCTGCCGCGCAGGGACCACGACGGAGTATAATGTGGGTGCAGAGCTCTATTGCGCAGATGCTCGCACCTATCACAGCATGCACAGCGGCGGTCCGTATGGGATAATCGGAACGATTGACGTCGGAAACTATTCAGCTAACGCATTTGGATTGTATGACATGCACGGCAACGTTGTTGAGTGGTGCCTAGATACCTACTCCTCTTACAGTGCGGGCGCAGTTACTGATCCGTTTGTGACGGGCGGCTCGAACCGGGTCCTCCGGTCCGCGTGGCGGAGGAACCAAAGTCCTAGTTATTCGGCCAATCACATTGGGTTTCGGGTTGCCTTGGCCCCAATTCTAGCACCCTAGTCAAATCACGAGCCACGAGCCCACAGGCGAAGGCCTGTGCGGAGCCAGGCTGGAGAGGTCGTAGCAGGGGTGGGTTCAATGCAACGTTGGACGCACCGTTAGGTTGACCGGCTGTGTGGGCGGTAGGACCCAAATGTGCAGCGCTTCTTGATCGCTGCACAACAAGAAGGCCCCGCCCTGAATGTTCTGTTCAGGGCGGGGCCTTTGCTATTTGGGGCTGGCGGGGTAATCAGCCGGGTGGGTCTACACGCCAGCTGAAGCGGTCAGGTGGTCCATGAGATCCATCTTGGTGAGGATGCCGGTTAGGCAGCCCTCGTCGTCAATGACCATGCCGACTGTGCCGCTCTCTAGTTGGGCTAGTAGGGTGCGCGCGGAGGCGTTTTGGTGGATGGTGTCCACGCGGCGGAACATGACTTCGGCGAGGGCCGTGCTCATTTGGGCGCGGCCTTCGACGATGGTGGAGAGCAGGTCGGACTCGGTGACGATGCCGACTAGTTGGCTGTTGTCAACAACGGGGAGTTGGCTGATGCCAGCCTCTTTCATGCGTAGCACGGAGTCGGCCACGGTGTCGCCTCCGGCGGCGGTGATGATTTCGCGGTCGGGCATGCGGCGTAGGATGTCGGCGCAGGTGTCGTCTTCCCATTGCTTGTCGACGAAGCCATTGTCGCGCATCCAGCCCTGGTCCATGAACTTGGTCATGTAGTTGCGGACGGAGTCGGGCAGGATGATGACGAATTTCTTGCCGGTGCCGACTTCTTTGGCGAGGCGTATGGCGGCGGCCATGGCGGAGCCCGAGGAGCCACCGCAGAGGATGCCTTCTTTGCGCACGAGTTGGCGGGCGGTGAGGAAGGACTCGTGGTCTTCGGTCTTGATCCAGCGGTCGACCAGGTCGCGGTCGAGCACGTCAGGGATGAAGTCGTAGCCGATGCCTTCGACCTTGTAGCCGGTGATCTCAGCGGGGCCGGCCAGGATGGAACCGACCGGGTCCACGCCGACGATCTTCACGTTGGGGGCTTCTTCCTTCAGACGCTTGGCGATGCCGGACAGGGTGCCGCCGGTGCCGGCGCTGGAGATCATATAGTCGAACTTGCCGCCGTCGGTCTGCTCGAGGATCTCGCCCGCTGTGCCCTGGTAGTGGGCCAACGGGTTGTCTTCGTTGGAGTACTGGTCGAGGATGTGCGCGTTGGGGATAATGCGCTGGAGCTCCTTGGCGACGCCGATGTGGCTGTCGTCGTCGTCGAAGGCAGCATCATTGGGTGTGCGAATGATTTCAGCGCCGAGGGCTTCGAGCACGACCTGCTTCTCGTGGCTCATCTTCTCGGGCATGGTGATGATCATGCGGTAGCCGCGCACGGCGGCGGCCATGGCCATGCCGATGCCGGTGTTTCCGCTGGTGGCCTCGATCAAGGTATCGCCGGGTTTGATGCGGCCGCTTTTTTCCGCCTCCGAGACCATGCGGTGGGCGATGCGATCCTTGACCGAGCCTCCAGGGTTCATGAACTCACACTTCACGTAGAATTCGCAACCGGTTTCCTTGCCCAGGCGCTGGAGTTTGACGAGAGGGGTGTTGCCGACGGAGTCGAGGATGTTGTCGAGGATTTTCATGGGGAGCAGGGGGCTGGATGTGGGTGCATGGTACCCAAGATGGGCGCCGGGCCCCACCCGTCACGCGGAATGTGGGCTGAGTAGGAGCGTGCCGTTCGGCCCTGTATTGACCCGCAGGCATTGATTCTTGGCCTCACAGTCCTCGTTCTTGGGGGAATCAAGACAGGCGCTGGTGGTGAGGTCGAAGCGCCAATGGTGCCAAGGGCAGGTGATGGAGTCCTTGCCCTCGGCGCTTTCGATCACGGAGCCTTCGAAGAGGGGGCCGTCCATGTGGGGGGCAGAAAGCGGGGCTGCCTCGGGGCCATTCTTGGTTTGGTAGATGGCGAAGATGTCCCGGGGTGTTTCGACGGGGGTGCCACGATCGGGGCGTAGCTGCTCCGGGTGCAGGCCTGTGTCGAAATGGGGCGCGTCCATGGCGGTTAGCTTAGCGGTTGTCGGGGCGTGTGAATGGTGCTCAAGGTGCCTTGAATCGGGCTGGGAGGGAGTTGCGCTGTTCAATTCGGGCTGGCGAGACCGGGACCAGATTTTTTTGAAGGCCTCATGCCCCAATCACGGGGGGCTGGCCCAGCAGTGGGGTAAGATTCTCGTGCGAGGTGCCGCCTATCCCAGCGGAGGGCCACGGCATGACCCGGATCTGTGGGTCGGGGACGCCTTTGAGGTACCATCGCCGCCCTTCCATGAGCTTCGATAGTGTTACTTTTTGGCTGTTCTTCGCAATTGCGTGGTCGGTCTGGCGGTTTGCGCCCTTCGGTATTGCCAAGGTCGTGACGGCCCTGTTGAGCCTGGTCTTCTACGCCTGGTGGCGCATTGAATATGTGCCGTTGATTCTGTTTTCGGCGGTTGTGGACTATCTGGTGGGCGGAAAAATGGCCCGGTCGGAAGGGCTAATCAAACGCCGCATTCTGTTGATGGTCAGCCTGATCATGAACCTGGGGCTGCTCGGATTCTTCAAGTACACGCCGTTCGTGGTGCGTATTTTTGCTCCTTGGCTCAAGGACTGGGGGGCATTCCAGGATGCCCCGACCTTTTCGAGCTGGATCGTGCCGGTGGGAATTTCCTTCTACACGTTCCAGACGCTGTCGTACACGATCGACATCTATCGGCGCCGCATTGACGTGGCGCCGTGCTTCTCGGACTTCCTGCTGTACGTGTCGTTCTTCCCGCAGCTGGTGGCGGGGCCCATCGTGCGGGCCAAGGAATTGCTGCCCCAGTTCATGAAGCGGCGCCGCCTTGCGCCGGAACACATTCAGCAGGGCTTCTATCAGATCATCACCGGGCTCTGCTTGAAGATGGTGGTGGCGGACGGCGTGGCGACGCCTGTGAACTTCCTTTTTGACGAAGGTGATGCGGCCACCGCGAGCGTGGCACAGACCTGGATCGGCGTGACGAGCTTTGGCGTGCAGATCTATGCCGACTTTGCAGGTTATTCGCGCATTGCTATCGGTCTGGCGTTGTTGATGGGGATCCGTTTCCCCAAGACGTTCAACTATCCGTACATCAGCCAGAGTTTGTCCGAGTTCTGGACGCGCTGGAACATTCCGCTGTCGCAATGGCTTTGGGATTACATATACGTGTCCCTGGGTGGCAACCGCAAGGGAGCGGGGCGGGTGTATATCAACCTGATGATCACCATGTTGCTGGGTGGTTTGTGGCACGGCGCGGCTTGGACGTATTTCGTTTGGGGTCTGTGGCACGGTGTGGGATTGGCGATTGAGCGCGTGCTCGGGTGGAACAAGTACCGCACCGACAAACCCAAGAACGTCAAAGCTGTCCTGTTCCGCTTCTTCAGGATTTGGGCGGTTTGGAGTTATGTGGCCACCAGTTTCGTGTTCTTCCGTGCGGCGGACTTCGACACGGTCCGGATCATTCAGGAAAAGATGTGGATCGAGCCTTTCACCAAAGGCCTTGGTGAGTGGACCGATTGGCGCTACATGGTGATTTGGCCCCTGGTCTTCGTCCCGCACTTGATTCGCATCCTGCACGAGTGGTATGACGTGCGCAAGGGGCGTTACTCCCAGGTCTTCATCGTTGCGGCGTCCCTGCTGCTACTGACTTTCATCAGGCGTCTTCTCAACCAGGCCTTCATCTACTTCCAATTCTAGAGCTATGAACCGCTACTCACGCCCCACCACATGGAAACAAACCCTCGCCCAAACCGGTGCGGTGGTTGTGTTGTACCTGTTGGGTTTGGTCGCGTGGAATACGCTGATGGTTCCAAACATGGATGGCAGGCGTTTGGGTGAACCTGCGCTGATGCCTTTCGCGCCAGAGTGGCGCAAGGGGCAGCATGGCGTCATACAGCGCTACGGCAATGCCAGTCGCGACGGGGTGGTGATCGTGGGGTCGAGCCGTGCGCATCGTGCTATCAAGATTTCCGAGATGGAGGACGAAGGCGTGGGCCCGGTTTGGGTTTTGACCCGGCCTGCGGCATTGATCTTAGACCTGTTGAGCTTAGTGGATGAAAATCTGCCGGGCCGCTGCGTCATAGCCTTGTCGCCCCTTGGTTTGGGCAATGATCAAGCTCAGCCCATGATGGAGCCGCCCCCGCAAAAGCCATTCAACCGGCGCTTTGATGTATGGTCCGCCGATTGGGCAGACGCATACCGGGGTCGCTTGGCCGAGCCGATGCTGCCGCCCGCTTGGCGCTTTGGCTGGTTCGGTGGTTTTGGACAAGAGAAGTACTTTAAGGCGATCGAATTCTCCCTGCGCCCCGAAACCCGCGAGGCGCGTTTCGGCATGCTCGAGGAGGTCAAGGCCTTCATCGCAGCCCTCAAAGCCAAGGGGTGGAATGTGACCTGTATTCGTTTCCCAACATATGGCCCCATGCGCGCTATCGAGGACAAGACGTTTGACGGCAACCTGTTCACGCACATGTGCGCGGATCTGGGTGTTCCTTACATCGACTATGGAAGTGGTGACTACAGCACCAGTGATGGCAGCCATTTGGGTGTCGAGGGCGCTACCAAGTTCTCCCGCAAGCTGGCCCAAGACCTGCTCGAAATCCCTGGAATGGGTCCGGGGCAAAACAAGTAAAGCCTGCGGGCTAGGGGCGGCTCGTGCCCGGTGCATTGCTCGGTCGGAGGCTTTACACTTCCGACCAGGGGGACACGCAAGTGGCACAAGAAACGTCGGTGGTGAAGTTGACAAAAGTCGAGCAGGGAAAGCTTCGGGGACGATTGGATGGAGGTTCGTTCGAGTGGCGTACCGCTCCGCATGCGCAATACAGCGTGAAGGGAGAAGGTGTGGTCGCAACGCTGTA
>JAAETM010000130.1 GCA_024228395.1 bacterium
GGCATCAAGAAGGCGCAGCTGCCGTCGGTCTGGAAGGATCTGTCAGCGGCGGGCTTTGTCTCCGGCCATGCCTACGGTAAGGCGATGCGCACAGTGAAGACTTGTGCCGGCAAGACCTGGTGCCGCTTCGGTACGCAGAATTCCACCGGCTTGGGAGTACAGTTGGAGGCGCTCACCTGGGGCTCCTGGATGCCGCACAAGTTCAAACTGGCGGTCTCCGGTTGTCCGCGCAACTGCGCCGAGGCGACCATCAAGGACTTTGGCGTGGTCTGCGTCGATTCCGGCTATGAGCTGCATATCGGCGGCAACGGCGGCATCAAGGTGCGGGTCACCGACCTGCTGTGCAAGGTCGAGAGCGAGCAGCAGGTGCTGGAGTATTGCGGCGCATTTATCCAGCTCTATCGCGAACAGGGCCACTATCTGGAGCGTACCGCGCCCTGGGTGGAGCGCATCAGCCTCGGCACCATCAAGCAGCGCATTGTGCAGGATGAGACGGGGCGCCAGGCGCTGTTCAAGCGCTTCAAACATAGCCAGCAGTTTGCCCAGGTCGACCCGTGGAAAGCGCGTGCCGATGGCGCCCAGGCGCGCGAGTTCACGCCGCTGAAAATTGCCGGCCCCATACCACTGCAACCAAACAGCTCTTGCCGGAGAACCGCATCATGAAAGAATGGAGAGCCATTGTGCCACTAACTGAGATACCCAGGCTGGGCGCCCGCATGCTACAGACCGACACCCTGGATATTGCCCTGTTTCGCGCCAGTAACGATGAGGTCTTCGCCCTCAAGGACAGCTGCCCTCACCAAGGCGGTCCGCTGTCGCAAGGTCTGGTACACGGCAATGCAGTGAGCTGTCCCCTGCATAACTGGAAGATCGACCTGCAAAGCGGCGAGGTGTTGGGCCCGGATGAGGGTTGTGTCAACACCTTTGCGGTCAAGGTGGTAGAAGGTATGGTCTATCTGAGCCTGCCGGTTGAATCGTTCGTAGTCTGAGATGGTTAAAAAAAGCACATGTCCCTA
>JAAETM010000131.1 GCA_024228395.1 bacterium
CCGATTTGCCCGCGTCGGCCCCCTCAGGCCCGCCCGTGGCGGAAGGCCCCACCGGAGCGGCCCATCAGATCTTGGACGAGGCCATGCGCCAACAGGTCACGGACTTGGCTCTGATCCACGCCGCGGCCGAGGGCCTAGTCGCCTGCGGTGAGGCCGGCCTGATCGCGGCCCGTGACCGCTTGGATACCATGGAAGGGCCGGTCCTTTTGATCACGTCCCGCGCACTCTTGATCGGAGGAGTGGCCGAGGATGCCGAGCTTGTGGGCAATCGCCTGCGCTCCAAGGTTCCCGCCATGGTCGGCCGCGCCCTGGTCGAACAACTCATCCGGATGAACCCCGTGCAGGCCAGCCCCAAACTCCTGTGCGCCCTGCTCGATCACCCGCAAAAACCCGTGCGCGTGACGGCGTACAAGAAGCTTCTGTCGGAAGGCGATGGCGCCACACCCTTGCCCGCGTCCTGGCTGCCCTACTTGCAACCCGTCCTGGTTTCCAAGCGCATGGATTCGCGCCTGCGCGCCCTCGAGTTGGTCGCGGGCGTCGATGATCCCAGCGTCACCGAACGCGTAATGGATGCACTGGCCGATACGCGCGGGCGTGTGGCCCGCAAAGCGGTGGACATCCTGGTGACCTGGGAGAACAAAGACGTGGACCTTCAATTGGAATTGCGCGCCTTTGGAAGCCGTTGGATCCTGCGTGAAAACGCCTACGCCATCCTGGCACTTGTCGAGCGCGAAGATCGATACTTTGAGCCGCGCTTGCATTCCGGGCACGTGGAAACCCTCTTGAAGGCCATGGACATGAGCGACCCGCTCGTGCACCACACGGCGGCTTTGGCCCTGTCCGGCATCGGCTACCGCATGGAGGATGCCGCGAATAGTCCCTGGTTGGACGGACCCGTCACCGAGGCTCTTGTCGGCGTTGCTGCCGGAATCACTTTCTTTGATGATCGCGCTTCCATCCTGGCGCCGAGCGTTCGCCGCTTACAAACCCTCACAGGCCAAGCCTTCGGTGAATCCGGTCCCAAATGGGCGGACTGGTGGCTGCAGAATCGCCACTCCTACCGCGCTTCCCGCGCGGCCATGTCCTGGGGGCCCGAATCCCATGCATCCCTCAAGGTACGTTTCACCGATCGCACCACCGGCGTGAAGGTGGAATTCCTAGGACCGTCCCTGCTTCTCCAAACCATTGATACATTTGATGGTGAACGTTTTTTCCTTTCCACCGATCAATCTCTGGAACTGATGAAGTGGATGGAGGACAACGGTGTGTTGGGCGCGGAACGCGCCCCCGGGCCGCGTGGATCCAACTTCTCCAATGGCCAGGAGCTTGCCGTGCATGTGGATCAGCAAGCCAAGACATTCTCCTTTGGCGCCACGGCCATGGAAGATTGGATGCGCTCCTTGGGCTCTTATCTGATGGCCCTGCGTGATCAAAATCACTGGCAGGATTTTTACCTGCCTGAGCACCGCACCAAGACCGGTTGGGTGCTGAAAGTTCGTGGCGATGATCTTCTTCCATCCGAGGGCACGCGGCGCAACCAATGGATGCGCGAAGTCGTTCTGCAGTGGTTGCAAGCACGACATGGCCGTAGCATGTCCGATGGTTTGCAAGAGTTGCAACGCCTGACCCATGCTGGCTATGGTCCCACCCCCAACGATTTCGACAGCCTGCTGGAGCTTCTGAAGTTGCCGGTGTCCTTTGGGGAAGAGGCCCGGGCACTGACGTATTTGACCCTTCAGGCCACGGGTTTGAGGGAAGGTGCCCAGCCCAATGCGGAAGCCAAACTCCTGGGGGAACATTTGATTGGACGTCTCATCGAACGCTATCGGATGGACGCGGTGGATTCGATTGCCAACCTGTTGGCACTGATTGGGGAAGAGCGCGTGCGGCTCGCCTGTGTCGACCATTCGGCAATCTTGCGTGTGGCCGGAGCCCTCGTGAAATTGGAAGGTGGTTCCGCCGAGGACTGGGCCTCGATCAAACCGATGCTCACCGATGGTAGCCAGCAGGTTCGCCGCAAAGTGATGGAAGCCTGTGGTCTGAAAGGCGAGCAACGCGCCCTTCCCGAGGCGTTGCTGCAAAGCTTGGATGGGGATGATGAAACTCGCACGGTGGCCTTGCGCACCATCGGCCGCCTCGGCGGGGATCGAGCCCGTGAGACCTTGCAATTGATCCTGGTGGAGCCCGGCGAACAATTCCGCTTGACCGCGGTCGAAGCTATGGCTGATCTCAAGGATCCCAAGATGGCTCCGATCCTGATCGCACTCATGCGACAGGCCAAGCAACAGGGGATCCACCCCGCCCTGCGCCGTGGCCTCCTGGATTTGGGCAAGGCGGCGCACAAGGATTTGCGCGGAGCTTTGGGCTCCCCGCACCCGGTCGTGCGGCGTGAAGCGGCCCTGATCCTGGGCCTTCAAGATGCGGCCCGTGCCACCCCCGCCCTGCTGCGCATATTGACCGAGGATCCCACCGATACCCAGGTTGCCCAGGTCCTCGTGGGATTGACCTGCGTGGATCTCTTGCGCGAGGACGAGCGCACCGAAGCCTGGTGGGCCTGGTACGACACGGTCATCCAAGACGATTCATTCTCCTGGTTCCTGGCTGCTTGCTCGGCCCGCGGTCTCAAGTCTCCGCGACCCCTAAAGGAGCACTTTGAGCTTCCCACCGGAGTGCAGCGCGCTCCGGGAACCAACCTGGAAAACTCCAGCCTCTCCCCGGAGGCCATGGTCTTCTTGGGGCAGGCGATTCAAAGCCGTGAGGAATGGTTGGCCCAGCGCGCCTATCGCGAGTTGGTACGCCGTACCGAGCGAAAACTGGGCGATCTGCCGAAGGGACACGCCGCCCGAGCCGTGTGGGCCGACGCCCTGCTCGATCCCCCGACAGGGGCGCGCTGAAGTCGTGTTGACCACCAGAAAATGGTTGCGTTTTCCCTGGCCGTGGATCGGCCTGGGTGCGCTTCTGAGCTTGGCTTTGTTCGTGGTTTTGCAAACCAAGGGATCGGGACTTGTCGTGCGCGCGTTCGATACGCTCAGGGCAGGCGGGGACATTCAGCAAGCGGATTTCGACCGCATCGCAACCTTTGAGAAGACCCTGAAGTCCGCTGCGGAGGAGTCCGGCGTGGATCCCTACATGTTGGCGGGCATCATGTACAACGAGAGCCGCGGCGTGAGTGGGCGCACTTCGTCCGCGGGCGCCATGGGCCTCATGCAGCTCTCGCTGGCCGCCGCCGGGGATTCCGCCAAGCGACTCGACCTGCCCGTACCCACCAAGAAAGACCTCTTGGAAAACGGTGAGCTTAACATCCGACTGGCAGCGAGCCATTGGGCATGGCTGCTCAAGCATCGCGGCGATTGGTCCGAGGAAGCCGTGCTCGTTTCCTACAACGCCGGCCGCACCAAGCTCATCCGCTGGATCAAAGCCGCCGATTCCTACTCCAGGTGGTGCGAGACCGAGCTCCAGGCAGAAGTGGAAAAACGCAAGAGCACCGGCGCCCTTCGTTACGCCCGCAACTGCCAAACCATGGCGCGTTTGATGCGTGAGAAGGATTCGCTGCATACGCAAGCTGCGACCGAGTAGGCTTTGGTGGTAGGGAGCTGCGGAAAGTGGCCGCTGGTGTTAGAGTGACCCTGCGTGGGGCCCCATTTGGCTTTCGCACCGCCCGTGCACCCTTCCATTCGAACTTTTGGCTACCATGAAATCCCTGCGCTTCATTCTCTGTGTTCTGTATTCCGTCGTGTTGATTTCCCCGGCAGCGGCCCAGGAATTGAACACCGATGACTGGGTGCCCGTCACAAATTCGGAATCGAAATCCCGGTCGGCGGCCTGCATGACTACGAGTTGAAGATGGGGCCTCCTGGCGCGATCCAGGGGAGTGTGGATGCGGCATGGATGCGGCCTGGCCTCATGGTGGCCATGCACGCACATGACTCCGAATATGTGCAGCAATGGGTCCCGGTCCAAGAGGACGGCACCTTCCGCTTCGATGGCATCACCGAAGGCTGGTATCGCTTGCGCTTGACCGCCATGCCCCCCGGATTTCGGTATTGGCGCAAGGACGACATGCGTGACTATGAAAGTCATGAATGGAGCCCGCGGCCCGGGGAGCACAAGGGCAAGTCCCCGTGGGATGTGCCCCGCCTAAACGACCTGTTTGCGCAAAGCGGTGTTCATATGTATCGCCTGGAGGTCAAGCCAGGTGAAACGCTTCCCGTCGTTTTCGATCCGCCCGTGGAGGGCCATGTGCGCGTGCGCGGTACCTTCGTGGATGCTCGCAACGAAGCGGGTCGCTCGAGCCTGCTCTTCCGACGCATGAAGGAAGCCGCATGGACGAAAGTTGCGTGGATTCAGCCCAACGGGGACGTGGTGGTGGACCTTCCCAGCAAGGGCCAATATCAGGTGCACTGGATGCGAGAGAACCTTTCGGAGCATTGCGCCAACTGGTGGGTCGATGTGGAATCGGGCCCGGAGTGCCGTTTGGATTTGAAAGCTCCCAGTGCGAGCTTGCGGGTCAAATTTTTGGATGACCAGGGAAATGTGATGCCCCAGTCCAATGATCTTTTTGGGGAGTACGCAACTCTCAAACATCGGACCCGTTTCATCGAAATTCCGTTTCCAGACCGGAGCAAGAGGGGTGAGATATTCTATGGCAGCCTCCCGGCGGGGGCTTATGTGCTGTACGGGGCCATTCGCCAGGAGGTGCCCAAGAACGACAGAAATTGGCGTAGTGTCTGGGGCATGCCGCTGTGGGCTGTCCCCATTCCCGTGGACATCGTCCTAACCGATCAAGCCGAGGAGATCACCGTCCGGCTTCTACCGGCTGCTTCCGTTGAAGGCGTTGTCAGGGACAAGACCCTTTCCTTGCACACAAGTGGCGTGACGAGTTGTGCGGTCTATGTTTGGACGGATGACAAGCGCACCAAGTCCATCCATTTGGAAACCTGCGATGGGGACATTTCCTCGGGCAGCCTTCGCTTCCAATTCAGCGGGTTGCCCCATGGGCAGTACTACCTCAGCGTGGAACCCACACGCTGGGTGGACAACAAACCGGGGTCCTTTGAGAGCCCGATGATCCCGATCGACATCGAAGGCGACAATATGACGAACTTCCTCATCGACTTGTCAGAGAATTAGTCCCGGAGCCTTTATGCAAATCGGATCCGGCGGCCCAAGTGGGATCCGTCGCTGCTGGCGGCGTCCCAGATCCCACTGGACCAACCCGCACGAAGCAAGCGCGGGGGGCTGTTCACGACTCGGAAAGGCGGCAATGCAATCCTTGACCGTGGGGGGCGGGTCGGTGGACTTTGGCGGGCGACACGAGGGCTTGCTTGAGGTCCTCGATGAGGTCGGCGGGGTTTTCGAGGCCGATGGACAAGCGCACCAGGTCAGCGGGCAGTGGGGAGATGCGGCCTTGTTCGATGGCTTGATCGGGCACGCTGGCGTGGGACATCTTGCAGGGCAGGCTGATGGTCGAATGGGTGCTGCCGAAACTGACGGCGATGGTGAAGAGACGTGTGGATTCGCAAATGGCCTGGGAGAAGACCGCATCCCGGGTTTCGAAGCTCAGCAGTTGACCAGCGCCACGCGCTTGCCTTTCGAGCAGGTCGTGGCCATCGTGGCTGGGAAGGCCCGGGTAGTGGACCTTCGAAACCGCCGGGTGGCGCTCGAGGAACTCGGCGACCTCCTGCGCGTTGCGAGCCTCCTGGGCGACCCGCACGGCGAGGGTCTTGAGGCCGCGCAACAGGAGCCAGGAGTCAAAGGGTGCCAGGGCCGTACCCTCCGCGTTTTGCAGGAAGCCGATGGCTTCGGCGAGCTCCTCGTCGCTGGTCACCAGGGCTCCGGCGGTCACGTCCCCATGGCCTCCCAGGTGTTTCGTTCCGGAGTGCGCGACAACGTCGGCGCCCAGGGTCAGGGGGTTTTGCAAGTAGGGGGAGAGGGCGGTGTTGTCCACGGCCAAACGCGCGCCGCAGGCGTGGGCCAGTTCGGCGATGGCGGGGATGTCGCTGACCCTGAGCAGGGGATTGCTGGGGGATTCGATCAGGACCCAGGTTGGGCCCGGTGAGGGTTTGGCCAGGGTTTCACGCACCGCTTGCAAGTCGGTAGTGTCCACCGAAACCACAGCCACGCCGAGCGGCGCCACCAGGCGTTCGATGAGCCGGGTCGTGCCGCCGTACAGGTCGGAGCCCACGATCAGCGAACCGCGGGCCGCGGGCGAACCGCCCAGGGAGAACGCCGCGCGCAGCAGGGTCGATAGGGCCGCCATGCCGCTGGCCAAGGCAAAGCCGAAACGGCCTCCCTCCAGCGCGGCGAGTTTGTCCTCGAGCACCGTGCGCGTGGGATTGCCGCTGCGCGTGTAATCGAAACGCCCGAATTCCAGGGCGGATTCCTGTTCGAAGGTGGCGGTTTGATAGATGGGGGTGGAGGTGGGACGACAGGGGTCCCCCGGCGCGGCGTCGAAGCGCGCGAATCGAGTATCGATGTGCATGGCGGGCTTCGGGTTAGCGGTTGGCGGGGAGGGGGACAGCGACCTGCCGCAGAGGGGCGTGGCGCAGTTCGAATAGGTCGCTCACCACAGCTTGCGCCGTGGGCCAGCGGCCCGCCCCGCTCCCGGTGACCACCACGCGGTTGGAGTCCCTTCCTTGCAGATCAAAAGCGATAGCCGCGCCGGCTCCGGTCAGATGGCACAGGGGGTGACCGCTGGGCAGCAACACCGGGTGCAGGCAAGCGAAGGCGCGCTTGGGCGCCAAGTTCTCCGGGTCCTCTTCCAGGTGACACGACGCCACCAAACGCACGCTGCCCTGGGCGGCGCGCGCTTCCTCGAGCAGCTCCCCGGTCACATCTTGTATGGCAGCTGTCGTGCCCCAGCGCAGGATCACGTCGGCGCCAAAGACCTCCCGGGCTAGCAGCTCGGTTTTCTGACAGGCGTCGGTGCCATCCAGGTCCAAACTCGGGTCCGCTTCCGCGAAACCAGAGTCCTGGGCGGCTCGCACCGATTGTTCCAGGCTAGCACCGCGGGACATCGACTCCAGCACGTGGTTTGAAGTGGCGTTGAGGATTGCTTCGAAGCCGCGCACGGGTTCGCCCGACAAACGCGCGGCCGTTTCCAGCAGGGGGGCTGCGCCACCCACGGCGGCGGAATACAGGAGGTTCGCATGCCGGTTGCGCGCGACAAACTGCAGTTCGTTGCCATGCTTGGCAAGCAGCGCCTTGTTGGCGGATACCACATCGAGGCCCCTGTCCAGGGCGCACTCGATCCAAGCCTTGGCCGGCGACAGCCCGCCGGTCAATTCCACGAACACATCGATCGGGCGAGCGAAGAATTCATCCCCGTCGTCGGTGAAGAGTCTATCGAAGGTGTCCTCGGCCGCTTTTGGGGATGCGTCCCATGACAGGCGGTGTTTCTCCAAGTCACGCACCAGAACCCCGGTGACTTCGAATTCTTCGGAGGCCGCGAGAAGGTGCTGCAAAACCCCCGCGCCCACGGTGCCGTGGCCCGCGATGCCCACGCGCAGTCGCGTGAAGCGTTGCGCGGGTTGTTGGCTCATGATTGAGGTCTCGGATCCCACGCGCGTGGGGGACAGGGCGATTTTGCGGTGACCCCCCTGGCTCGCGGCCAGGGATGCCACGCTGCCGACCTCGAAGCCCATTCCCGATTCACGCGCCAGGCGAATGGCCTTGTGCTGGACCACGTCGCCGGAAAGCTCCAGCGCGTCCCCGTAGCTGATGCGCTCAAAGCACCGCGGCGGGGAGGCGGCGCTGCCAGCTGGATCCCACTCGAACAAGCCGTCCACGTCCTTCACCAAAACACAGCGCACCTGGTCGAAGTCGCGACGCAACCTGCCCGCCACAAAGATGGCGGTCAGGTCGGAGCCTCCGCGCCCGAACAGGGTCAAGTCCCCATCGCGCCGGTGACCGATGAAGCCGGGCAGGATCAGGACGGGGGCCCGGTCCAATTCGCGGCCGAGCGCGGCCACGTCCAGTTCCACCGGGTGTGCGTCCAGGTGCCCCCCCTCGGAGATCAAGCCGATCTCCGCAGGGCCGACCAGGCGTGAGGGCACACCGGCGCGTTCCAGGGCCAGGGCGAGCAGGGCCGCGCAGGTGCTCTCTCCCGTGGCGAGCAGCTTGGCCAGGTTGCGCGGGTTGGGTTCTTCTTCGAAACCCTTGGCCTGGGCCAAGAGTTCATCGGTGGTGGAACCCAGGGCCGAAACCACGGCGATGATGCGGTTGCCCCGGCGCCATTCCCCGTAGATCTCATGCACCGCGCCGGGCAGGTCATCCACTGAGCGCAGCACCGATGATCCAAACTTCAAAACGCAGATCGGATTTTGCCTGTTGCAGCTCATGCCTGCACCTCGGTCACGTGGCTGACGCTCAAGGCTTGTTGCAGATCGGCGATGATGTCGACCGTGTCCTCGAGGCCCACGGACAAGCGTAGTAGGCCATTCGTGATGCCCAGCCGTTTTCGCTCTCGCTCTGGAATCTGAGCGTGGGTCATGGTGGCGGGGTATGTGATCAACGTTTCCGCTGCGCCGAGGTTCTCAGCAAGGGTGGTGAGTTTGAGAGCGCCGATGAACTCGGACACGCGTGCGGGATCGATCTCGAAGGAGAGCATTCCGCCGCCAGCGTCTTGTTGGCGACTCGCGATTTCATGGCCCTTGTGGTTCGCCAAACCCGGATAGAAGACGGCTTGCACGAGCGCATGTTCCTCCAAGAACGTCGCGATGGCGAGGGCACTTTGATTGTGTTGTTTGAGGCGTAGGGGCAGGGTCTTCAAACCGCGCAATGTGAGCCAAGCATCGAAGGGCGCCTGAATCGAACCCGTGGCGCCACGCACCAGATGAAGGCGTTCGAACAGCGCTTCATCGTTTGTGAGCAAGGCTCCACCGGTGGTGGAGTCATGGCCTTCCACGTATTTCGTGGTCGACAAAACGGAGACGTGGGCGCCATGGCAAAAGACCGGTTGGATGACCCCGGTCAGAAACGTATTGTCCACGGCGAACAACACTCCCTTTTGCTCGGCGAGTTTCCCAAGTGCGGCCAAATCGCAAACCGCCAGGGTCGGGTTGGCGGGGGTTTCCACGAAGAGAAGTTTCGTGTTTGGCTGCAGGGCGGCGGCGACGGCTTGCGTTTGCGTTACGTCCACAAAGGTGCAACTCACTCCGAAGTCGGCGAACAGGTCGCGCAGGAGACGGACGCTGCCGCCGTAACTCACTTCACCCGCGATCACGTGGTCGCCGGCTTTCAAGGTGGCGAACAGCAGGGTGGTGATGGCGGCTAGGCCGGTCTTGAATGCCAGCGCGTGGGGCACGCCTTCGAGACCGGCGAGGTTGGCTTCCAATGCGGAAACCGTGGGGTTGGAACAGCGGGAATAGGTGTGGCCGCCCTGGGAGAGGGTCTCTCCCAGGGCGGGCTGGGCGAAGGTGGCCGTCTGGTGGATCGGCGTCAGGATCGAGCCCGTGGCGGGGTCGGGGAATTGGCCCGAGTGAATGGCAAGGGTTTGGGGAGAGGGAGAGGCGGGGGGCGAAGAACCGGATTGGGTGAAGGGGATGGCGCAGGGGTTGCTGGTGGTGATTTGGGTCATGGTTGGTTTCTGGTTGGGCGGGGAAAAGGACCTCCCCGCAGGTTTCGCCCGGCTGGGGCGTTGGGGAATCTATCGGCACGGCGGCTGCGTTGCATCAACTTATCCAGATTTATCGTTTTGACGCGCCAGCAATGGAAGGCAACTGCCTGGGTTCCGTGTTGGTCTCCCGGGGCAAGCATGGGCAAGTCCTCACGGGGTCAGGAGGCGGGGTCGCCCAACCCGCAGGGCCTTCGTTTTGGACGGACCTCCAAGAAATGGGCCTGCGGCGCCTGAATCGCCGCTTTTTGGGTGGGCAGCCCCGACCAAACCACACGCAACCCAGGCAGTTGCATCGGGAAGAGATCGCCGGAGCTCCCCCGCATGGGGCGGCCCGGCTGTAGGGACCCAAGGACCAAACGAAAGGAGCCCCACCGGGCGTCAAGCGCTCGGGGGGCTCCAAGAATGGGGTCGAAGGGTCTGGGTTGATCAGTCCGAGCCGGTGGCCTTGGCCAATTCCGGACGCGTCAGCCAGGAGCGGTTGGTTTCGCGGCGTCCCACCAGCCACCAGGTGAAGAAGAGTGTCGTCACCGAACGGGAGATCGCGGGGAACCAGGGCCCGAGGGTGGCGGTCAGGTCCACCAGCATGCCGTCGCCGGGGAAGGGCCCATAGCCGAAGAGCCAGGGCAGTCGATACCAGTAGTAACAGGCGATGGCGGCGGCGGCAAAGGAGCGGCGCAGCAGGATGGGGGAGACGAAAGGCCGGAGTGCCAGGTAGGCGACCAGGGTGACCAGGGTGCCGCCGAGGGGCCAGGCGTAGGCCTCGCCCAGGTGGGACAAACCCGCGCTTCCCGCGTAGTCGGGAACCTGGAACCAGCCCCAAATGAAACCGGCGAAGCCGCCCGCCATGATCGTACCGGCGATGATCCGGGAGCGCCCTTTCTTGGCGGTGAGAGGATCCACGCGCGGCGTACTATCCGCGCAGGGAACCACGCATTGCTCACAGGGGTGGCAATGGGCATTGGGCAGGGAAACCACGGAAGACGAGCCATAGAGCCGTTCGACAGGATGCACGGGGCAAATGCCGGAGCACCAGCCGCTCTTCCACTCAAAGCGGCTGCCCATCAGGATCGCGAGCAGGGCGGCACCCATCAGGGTGAATCCCGTGGCGGGTCCATTGAGATCCAAGAGAATGTGCCGCAGGGGCACGATGGCGAACAACAGGATCACGCCGATCAGCAACAGGTGCCCCTGCAGTTCCGTGGTCACCGGCTTGCGCGCACTGTGCCCCGTGTGCCTCAAAACGAGGGCGGTCGAGGCCATCGGGCAAATGTTCCGCCAGAGTCCGGGAGCGATCGCTACTAGCAGGGGTGCCGCTGGGATGAGCACGTTCCAAAGGGCGTGCAGACCAATGGTCGGCCACCAGAACAGGGCCACGAGAATGCCCACACCCAAGAGCCAAACTAGGCCTTGAAGCGCGCGCCACAGGTTTTTTTTCGAGTCGGTCATGGGGTCGAGTTCTTGAACCAGCGTCACGTGGGGGAGTTTCGGTGCTAGTCGGGGTCTCACTTGAACCTATCCCCGGTGGGCTTCCGGGTGCTCAAATCGTTGGAATATGGCCGCAGGATCGACATGGGGCAATTTGAAGGCGACCTAACCCTCTCGACAACGTTGTGGTCTGCTCCCAAACCCAACCGGTGCTCTGGCGCGCCGGCCGGGAGTTCGGGTTCTTTGCTGTCCCTGTTACACTGGCAGCCATGATTCCGACGGTCTTTCGAAATGGACTGCTCCCGCTCCTGGTCCTTCTCGCAGGTGTGTTTTGCCTTTCCCCAGCGGCTCCCCAGAAAGGGAAGCGGGGCAAGGACATTTGCCCGTACTGCAAGAACGACCCCGTTCTGCTGAAACGTGCGGGACTCGTTTCCCACGGGCCCATCGATTTTGGCCCTGAAAACGGAAGCGAGGGGATCAAGGAACGTTTGGCCCTTTCGGATTGGCTGTTCCTGGAGACGGATCACATGCGGTGGGCTTCTTCGTTGCGCGCCGAAACTCTGAAGGGCAAGGATCGCAAGCGGCTTGCCCCGGAGCTGGAGAACCTGCGCGAACTCTTTCCTGAGATTCCTGCCAAGGTCAAAAAGTTGGATCCGTACCTGCGTTTGCACCTGATGGCAGCCAGGGGCGAGAAGTTCTATGCGCGCTTTCAAAAACTCCTGGGCGTGACCGATGCGGATTTCGCGGAGTCCCGGCAGTTCGACAAACCTTACATGGGCAATGGGCGTTTCCTGGGGGAGAAGGACAAGTTCGAGGTGCTGCTGCATTCGAACCGGGGCATGCACCAAAAGTTCACCAAGGAGCACATGGGCACGGTGGTCACCGACAGCTTGCGTTGGCACTTTCGGGGGCAGCACAAAATGCTGGCTTCCATACCTGCGGTGGATGCGGATCTGCGCAACGACGTGTCTTTGTATCCCCACACGGTACACAACCTATCGCACCTGATGCTCTGCGCCTACAAGCACTTTTCCTACGACCCGCCTACCTGGTTGGATGAGGGGTTGGCGCACGTGATGGAGCACGAAATCGACAACGAGTTTCACACCCTCGATGGCGAGGAGGGTTCCATGCCCGATAACAAGGGACCGGGAGACTGGGACCTGAAACTCAAAAAGCTGCACAAGCGTGACAAGGTGACCAGCTTCGCAAGGATGATACGTATCCAGACCTTCGGGCAGATGAGCCAGGAGGACCATGTCAGCACCAACGGCATGGTGCGCTTCCTCATCGACGAACATCCGGACAAGTTCGCGGCCTTCATCGGGGCCATCAAGGGCCAACTCAACGCCGAGGGCTATCCCGATGGATCCGACCTGAGGGGATTGCAGCGCAAGCAACTCAAGGAACTCTGGGGGCTGACCCCCAATAGCTTGGACGTGGAATTTCACGCCTGGATTGAGGCTCGCTGACACGGGCATAGGCACCGGGCTCCAAACGCCAAATCGGGGGAGCAGGGCTTGGTCCGTGACCCAGCACTTCGGACCCGGATCTGAGCAATCGGGGGGGTGCATCTGCCTCGAAGAGGGTACGGATTGCGTTTTTTGGTTCGGTTTCCGTTTCCCGGTTCCAACGGAGGGGGGGCTGGGCCGTATGCTGCTTGCCCCGCCAGCGTTCTTCCTGTTCCCCCTGCTGGCCGACCCCCATCGGCAATAGGCCCGATTTCCAAGGCATGATCGAATCTGAAGCGCGACCCGATAGTACTGATATTGAAGCCCAGAGCGCCTGGGTGCCCGAACTGCAAGCCGCCCTTGGGGGTGTGCTGGTTGGCCAGGAAGCCCTGGCCCGCAGCCTGACCCTGGGCCTGTTGACCGGCGGCCACGTGCTGCTCGAGGGCGTGCCGGGCCTGGCCAAGTCCCTGGCGGTTTCCTGCCTGGCAAGGGCCGTGCACGGAACGTTCTCGCGTTTGCAGTTCACCCCGGACCTCTTGCCCTCCGACCTGGTCGGCACCGAGATCTACAACGCCAAGGAGAGCAACTTCACGGTGCGCCAGGGTCCGATCTTCGCCAACTTCGTGCTGGCGGACGAGATCAACCGCGCGCCGGCCAAGGTGCAGTCGGCCCTGCTCGAAGCCATGCAGGAAGGCCATGTTTCCATCGGCGGCGAGAGCATGGACCTGCCCGATCCGTTCCTTGTGTTGGCCACGCAGAACCCCATCGAGCAGGAGGGCACCTACCCTTTGCCCGAAGCCCAGCTCGACCGCTTCGCCCTCAAGGTGGTGGTGGAATACCCGAGCCGCGAGGAGGAACTCACGATCATGGATCGCATGAGTCGCACCGCTCCCAAGATGGAGGTCCCGCGCGTGGTGGAGCTTTCAACGATCACCGAGGCCCGCACGCTGGTGGACCGGGTGGCCGTGGATCCGCGCCTGGCCGGTTATATCGTCGACCTGGTCGGCGCCACCCGCAACCCTGCGGCCTGGGGGCTGGCCGACTTGGAAACGCGCATTCAATATGGGGCTTCGCCGCGTGCCTCCATCTGGCTCGCACTCACCGCCCGCGCCAACGCTTTCCTCGAAGGCCGTGGTTATGTGACCCCCACGGACATCAAAGCCGTGGCCACCGAGGTCCTGCGACACCGAATCATGCCCACCTTCGAGGCCGAGGCCGAAGGCCTCACCTCCGACGACCTGGTACGCCGTATCCTGGATACCGTCCCGCTCCCGTAGTCGCCGCCCAGTCCCACCATTTCCATGGCGCGCCCCGCGAAAAGTTCACCCGTGAGCTTGGCACCCGAGTTGATTGCTCGTGTGCGGCAGGTGGAGTTGTACACCCATCGCCTGGTCAGCACATCGCTGGCCGGAGGTTGGCGCAGTACCTTCCGCGGCCAAGGCGTGGAATTCGAAGAGGTGCGTCCCTATCAACCGGGCGACGACGTGCGCTCGATCGATTGGAATGTGACCGCGCGTACCGGTGAACCTTTTGTGAAGGCCTTCCGCGAAGAACGTGAGTTGTGCTTGCAGTTGGTGGTGGATACTTCGCTCTCCATGGATTTTGGGACGGGCCGCTGGTCCAAGCGCGACGCCGCCGCCCAATTGTCCGCCCTGTTCGCCACGGTTTGTGTGCGTGCGCAGGACCGTGTGGGGTTGACGCTCTTTGGTCCCGAAGGATTGCACCACCTGAAGGCGGGCAAATCATCGACCCACGTGCAGCGCTTGATTCGCGACGTGTTCGCCGCCCCGGTGACGCCGGCGGGCACCCCCATGAACTCGATCCTGGAGGGGCTCGAACGCGCCGTGACCCGGCGCTCCATGATCATCTTTTGCAGCGACTTTGCCGGGCTTGAAGATGGGGATCAGGACCTGCTGGATCGATTTTCACGCCTCTCCGCTCGCCACGATGTGATCGCATTGTTCGTGCATGATCCCTTTGAACGCGAGTTGCCCAAGGTCGGAATCCTGGAGCTTGAGGATCCCCTGCGCGGCCGCCGCCTGGCCGTGGATGGTCGTTGTGCCCAGGTGCGCGATGCCTGGAGAACCACCTTTGAAGAGCGCCGCCAAAAGGTGCGTGCCGTGTTCGCGCGCACGGGTGTGGATTGTGTCGAAGTAGACACCGGACGCGACCTGGTCGATCCGGTGCTGGAGTTCTTCATCCGTAGGCGCACCGAGCGCGGGGGGCGCAGACGTTGAAGCGTTTCCAAGAAACAGAAACGCCCGCCGAGGTGGTCTTGATCGAAGGCCAAGCCAGCTTGACGGTGGAGCCAAAGGAGGTTCACATCGGTCAGCCGGTGGTTTGGACCCTTTCGGTTGAGCATGCGACCGGCGATGGACTGCCTGCGGAAATCGCTGCGCCCTTGAACATCAAGGAGAATTGGGTGCTCAGGGACGGGCCCCAGACGTTGACCGAAACCCTTGCCAACGGCCGCATGCGCACCGATGTGCAGTGGACCTATTTCTCCCTGCGGCCCGGATCCCGCACGCCCTCGGATTATGCGTTGACCTTGAAGCGCGGCGCCCCGTTGAAGGTTGAACTGCAAAGCCTCCAGGTCCTTGGGGAGCTAGAGCCAGGCGAAGAAGCCCCGCGTGAAATGGCCCCCATCCGGGAGATCGAAGCGGGTCCGTCAGGCCATGGTGCCCTTTGGCTGGGAGCCGGTTTTGTGGCTATTCTCGCGCTGGTGCTCTGGCGCTTCAGCCGCAGGCGTGCTTCCGTCGAAGTCGCCGCCGCCCCGGAAACCGTCTGGAAGGGACTCAAGGAAGCGCAGGTTTCGCAGGATGCCCAAACGGCCCGCCAAAGCTTGTTCGATTGGCACCGGGATCTGCGGGCGGGCGTGGATAGCGCGCTCGATATGGATCTGGGTGCACTGACCGATGGGGACTGGTTTGCCCGGTTGCGCACTGCGCAAGCTGCTGGCACCTATCCCTTGGATGAGATGCAAAACGTTCTCGAAGAATTGGAGCAGCTCAAGTATCAGGAGCCGTTGCCCGGGCAATTGACCCTGAACGAGGTCTGCACCCGCGTGCAAGCCCTGGCAGCCACCCTGGAACAAAAGCAAGGCACGGGGGGCCAGGTCGCATGAGCCCGTTGGCGATCTTCCAACAGCGCAGTGCCGCAGCCGGAACCTGGGAGGTTTGGCAGGGATTCTCCTTTGCGGATCCGGCCTTCTTGTACCTGTTGTTGCTCGTTCCACCGGTGGTGATTTGGGGTCAGCGCAGGAAGCGCAGCGCCGCCCTGGCCGCACCCGCCACCCTGGCCGTCCTGCAGCGCTCGAGCGCCCAGCGTTGGTCGTTCCTGGTGCCCGCCCTCAGTGCTTTGGCCATGTGCGCTGGCATCTTGGCCTTGGCCCGACCCCTGTCGGGTGAAGATCGTTTTGAAGGATCCAGCGAAGGCGTGGACATAGCGCTCCTGCTGGACCGTTCCTCATCCATGGAGGAACCCACCGGCAACGGCAAGGAACGACGCTTCGACATGGCACGCCGCGTGGTTGCTGAATTCGCCAAGCGCCGCATGACCGACCGCGATGGCGCCAGCGACAACGTGGCCATTTTCGGTTTTGCGTTTTACACCGAACTGCTGTGTCCCTTCACCCTGGATTCCGATGCGGTCCAAGGGGTACTCGAGGAGCTGGACGTGGAATACCTGCGCGATTTGGACGGCACCGGAATTGGAGTGGCCTTGGCCAAGGCCACGCAGGTTCTGTCCAACTCCGACGCGGCCTCGCGCATCATCGTATTGCTCACCGACGGGCGTGAGACGGTCTATCAGCGCTCCGAAACGGCCATGCACCCCAAGCAGGCCGCTGTCATAGCGGCCGCCAAGGGGGTGCGCGTGTACACCTTGTACGTGGGCCCCAAAGAACTCATTCGCAGGGACCTGTTCGGGGCTTCGAGGGTCAAGGCGGACGTGGGGGACTTGCCCGCAATCGCGGAATTGACGGGCGGGTTGTTCTTCCACGCGGAGGACGAGCAGCAACTGGAAGAGGCCTATCAAGTCATCGAGGACCTGGAGCGCACCCCGCGCACCGAAACCCACTTTGCCGAGAACTACGAACGCTATCCCGGTTTCGTTTTAGCGGCTTTGATGCTGGCGGGCCTCGCCATCTTTTCCCGTCACACCTGGGCCCGGAGGTTGCCGTGCTAGCTTTCTTCGGATTGACCTGGGCGCGCTTGGAAGCGTGGCCCCTGGCGTTGTTGGTTGCCGCCGTGATCGTGGCCAGTGTCCTGGTCGGACGGCCCGGGCGCGCGCGCCTGCGTGCAGCTATCCATCCCGCCCAATGGGCCGCGCGCATGGCAGGCAACCGCAAGGGTGTGGCCCGGCGTCAATGGTGGTTCGGCGGTGGCGCCCTGGTGCTCATGGTGGTGGCCCTGCTTGGGCCGCAACGTGGCTCGGTGCTCATGCCCGTACCCCGGCGTGGAATCGACATTGTGGTTTGCTTGGATACCTCGCGGTCGATGTTGGCCCAGGATGTGGGCGAGGATCGCCTGGCCGAGGCCAAGAAGGAAATCCTCGGCCTGCTGGACGTGCTGCAAGGGGACCGCTTGGCGTTGATCGCCTTCTCGGGGGATGTGCGCCAGGTGGCCCCCTTGACCCGGGACACCGAAACCTTGGGTTGGTTCCTCGATAGTTTGAGCCCCAACGACAATCGCCGCGGTGGAACCGATTTGGGGGGGGCGCTGAGCTCTGCCCTGGAGATGTTCGACGGCCGCAATGGCTCCCACGAAGCCATCGTTTTGGTCACCGACGGCGAGGACCTGTCCGGGGAAGGCCAGGTGATCGCGGCCGAAGCCGCCGAGCGTGGCATTCGAATCTACGTGCTCGGCATGGGCACGGAGGGTGGCGCCAAAGTGCCTGCGGAGGGTGGTGGCTGGACCCGGGACGCGAATGGGCTCGACGTGGTTTCGAAGCTGCATGCGGCGACCTTGGACAATATCGCAGAGGTCACCGGAGGTTTGTACATCCAGGCCCAAGGCACGGTTCTACCCCTGGAACAACTGTACAAGCGTGGTTTCTCGCGGCTACAAGGTCGTCAATACGAACAGGGTTTCGAACGTGTGGAGTCGGATCGTTTCCAATGGCCCCTGCTGTTGGCCTTGATCCTGCTCGCCATGGAGGCCTGTGTTTCAGGAAGGCTGCGCAGCAATGCAAGCAAGCCGGAATGGGTCGAGGACAGCAAAACAAAGGAAAAGGAAGTGGCATGAAAAATCGTAGTCTGACTTTCGCTTGCCTCTTGCTGCTGGTCGCCCCCGGGGTTGCGAGCCTGCAGGACGTATCGTCACCCAAAGCAAAAGAAGCCACCACCGAGGAGCCGAAGCCGGTCGCGGCTTTTGAGGGCAGCCTGGCCCAGGCCCAGGATCGGTTGGTTCAGGTCCACAAGGACCAGGATATCACCCAGGCGGAGCAATTCGCCCAGAGCTTGCTGCAGCCGCGCGCCGTGGATCGCGTCCAGGCCTGGTTGGAACGGAACACCGGTTTCTTGGGAGCGCGCGCGTCATCCTGGGTGCGCGAACTGCTGCCCTGGTTGGGGTTCGAACTTCGCAGCGCTGAACAGCAGGCCACGGTGCACTACGACTTGGGTTGCTTGCAGAGCGCCGAAGGATTGGGCGAAGAGGCCACCCAATCCTTTGAGACCGCGACCTACCTGGCCCCCGGTCCGGTTCGTCTGGATGCCACCTACAACTTGGGCTGCTTGGACCTCCAGCAGGCGGAGGTCTACTTCGATCAAATTCCCGAGGTGCATGGCCGCACGCGCAGCGCCACGAGTCCAGGTTTCATGCCGGGCAAGAAGGGCCTTGCGGACGATGAGGAAGAGCCCGACTACCTGAAGTTGGCCAGGGCGGCCTACGGGGATGCCCTCGATGATTTCACCGAGCGACTCAAGCTCGATTGGCGCTCCCCCGATACGCGCGCCAACGTGGAGTGGATCCTGCAGCGCATGGACAAACTCGATGAGATCGAGGAGGAGCGCAAGAGCGATGAAGGCCAGGGCCAGGCCCAGGACGACCCCAGCGCGGGTGAAGGCGAAGAGGAAGAGAACAAGGACGACGCCGGTGAGAAGGGGGCGGAGTCCGAAGAGGAAGAGCCCAAGGACCAGGAGCAATCCCAGGAACAATCCGAAAAGGACGAGTCCAAGGAGCAAGGACAGACCCAGGACCGCGAGCAGGACGAGCAGTCCGAAGACGATCAATCGAGTCAGAAGGAAGGCGAATCCGAGGAAGTGCCCGAGAGTAAACCCGAGGAGCGACACCTGACCGAGGAAGAAATCAAACGCCTCTTGGAGCAATCCATGAAGCATGACAAGGACGGGGTGGAGATGCGCAAGCGCGTGGAAAGCCGCCAGCGGAAACGGGTTAAGGAGGATTGGTAATGCAGCGATTTACAGAATGGATGAACAGGGTGCTCTTGGGCCTACTGGTCCTTGGGTTTGGTGGCCCGGCCTTTGGTCAGAACCAGGTGTCGGTGAAGGCTACTCTTTCGACCGGCTTGGCGAAGTTGGGCCAAGCCGTCCAGCTGCGTATTACGGTGGACAATGCTAAGAACGCGCGTGTACTGAAGCTCCCCATCGTTGAGGACTTGGAGGTGGGCCCGTTGAAGGGGCCGGATACTTCTCGGTTTACTGAATACCGGGGAGGTGTGGTCGTGAGCCGTTCTTCACTGAGTTGGGCTGTCACCCTGACCCCCAACCGTGCCGGGGAGTTTGACATCCCAGCCGTCGTGGTGGAAATCGACGGCAAACCGCAAAAGGTTCCGGTGACCCCGCCCAAGCTCACCGTTGTAAAGGACACAGTGGGTGATCAGCTAGGTTTTCTCGAGGTCCTAGATACGCCCAAGCAGGTCTTCGAAGGCCAGCCCTTCCCCGTGCGCTTGCGCTTGGGTTGGGCCCAAAAGCTGCAGGTCACCCAAGCCGGTTTGCGTCTGCCCTGGTGGGGGACGCAAAGCGGGGTGCTCGAAGTGGAGGGCCCCGGCTTCTCACAACGCGGCAAGAAGATCCAAGAGCTACCGGTCAACGATCGTATTCGCGTGCCGTTCACCCAGGAAAAATCTGTGCGGATAGATGGGGAGCTCTACCACGTTTTCCAGAACATCCGCACCCTGGTGGCCACACGCTCGACGGACTTGGAATTCCCCCAGAGCACACTGGTCTTTGCGGAGGTCGCCGGAGGTTCTCGGAGCATGAGAAGTCGGCAACGCATGCGTGAGTACTTTGCTTCAGCAGAACCCTTTGAAGTGGAAGTCCTGCCCATTCCCGAGGAAGGCCGCCCCTTCGAATGGGGCGGAGCCGTGGGCACGCTCAAGGCCGAGCGTCGCTTGAATGCCCGCGACGTGGTCGCCGGCGAAACGATTCAACTCGACGTGACCTGGAGCGGCATGGCCAACATCGAGTTCTTCGATGTGCCCGATCTCAAACGCCTGTCCGCATTCGAGGGCTTCCGGGTTTTGGGCCATGATGACTCGCACCTGGGCATGGAACGGCGCGTGGTGTACGAACTCGTGCCTCTGACCAGCGAAGTCAGCGAGGTTCCCGCCGTGCCGCTTTGGGTCTTCAATCCTGAAACCGAAGCGTATGAGTTGCTCGAAACCAAGCCCGTTCCCCTACGTGTGGCGGAGGGACAGGGATTGGATTTGGGGGACGCCTTCGGTGAGGAAGAACAGGGCGAAAAGATCGACCTGCGCGATGTGCATGGGGTCGACGTGGATGCTGTGGATCAAGCGATCAGCACCAAAGGGCTGGTCGGTACCCTGTTCGCCGCGATCCTCGGGTGGCTGATACTCCGCATTCAGGTGCGCAAGCATGGCGACCCGGACTCCCAGGCGCGCCGTCGATTGCGCCAGGCAGAGCGCAAACTTCGCAAGGACCTGGCCGCCGCAAAGGATGCCCGCGATAGCAGTTTGGCGCTGTGCCATTACCTGGCCATTCAAACCGGCGAGGATTCGGAAGCTTGGGTGGGCCGCGATGCTCTGGGGTGGGCGCAAGACAACGGTTCCAATTCGGCCTTGGATGCAGCTACCGAGCTCAAAAAGGTTCTGAATGCCCTCGACGAAGCCGCCTACCATTTCGGCTCCGCTCCTGATCGATCCAGCATAATCAAAGCCGCGAACAACTTCGCCAAGCAGGTGGCAGCATGAAGTTTCCCCATTGGATTCACCTGGTCTTGCTCTGCTTGATGATGACCAGCGGCGTGGCCTCCGCCAACCCGGAAACGATCTTGAAGGATCTTCCCGAGCAAGGGCTGGCCGCCTACCGCGCCGGTGACTACGCCAAGGCGCAGTTGATTTGGCGCGACAAGCTCGCCGCCCAACCGGAATCGGCCCAGCAGCGCGGGCAGCTTTGCTACAACCTTGGCAATGCGGCGCATCGCTTGGACAAGGGCATGGAAGCCCTGGCCTGGTACGCCGCCGCGCGCCGCTACATCCCCCGCGACGAGGATCTGCTTGTCAACATCAAGTTCGTGCGGGGCGAGCTCGCCTTGCCCCCGGAGCATTCCAGTGGTTTGATTGCGACCTTTTCAGCAAGCCTGCGCTCTTGGACCTATGGAGAGTCCAAGAACATCGCCATGCTGGGCGTCATCCTGTTGGTTTTGGCCTTGGCCTTCGAAGCCCTGCGCGGCGGTTCCCGTGGCCGAGCCCTGGCATTGCTAGGGTTCTGCCTGTGCGCCCTGTTGTGGTTGCCCTTCCTGCGCCACGCCCTGGCTGGTGATCCCCCTTCGCACATGGTCATCGCCAGCCACGGAACCAACGCTCGCAGCGAACCCCGCCCCGACGCCAAGTCCCTGGTGCGCCTGGAAGCCACCGATACCGCCGACCATTTGGACGAGTGGGGCGAGTGGACCAAGCTGCGCGCCGAATCCGGGGAAGAGGTCTGGGTGGCCACCAACAAGATCATGTCGATCGACTGGTAGCACCATCCCTGGGCCTGACCCGGTTCTTTGATCTCACTCGCAGGCAAAAACGCAGGGTCCTTGCTAGGATGCGCCCATGCGTATTCCGTTTCCGATGTTGGTGGGGCTCATGGTTGCTGCCTGTTCATCTGGGGGGGGGGGGCGAGGAATTTCCCGAGCTGGGCAGGGGCGTGCTGGTGATTGAGGTGGACGCATGGCGTCGGGATCATCTGGGCCTTTATGGCTATGACCGGGCCACGAGCGTATTTCTGGAGAAGTTAGCCGGGCGCGTGATGGTGTTTGACAACGCTTGGTCCACCGGGGCCGGGGCCATGCCGGCTGCGGTTTCGCTGCTGACCGGATGCGACCCGATCCTGGCGCGGCGCCCGGGCATCGAACTGGCCGATGGCAGCAAGTTGGAACCCGCGTTTCCTTGGGATGTGACCGACCGCTTGCCCCGAGTCGCGTTCCAATTCCTGCAACACGGTTACCGCACGTGCCTTCTGAGCGGCGGCGGGGCCCTGGAAAACCTGCGCGGTATACGCTTGGGTTTTGAAGAGGTGCATTGGTCTGCGCGCAAGGAAACCGGCGGTACCCGCGACCGGAGTCTTGGGGAGATGGAGGATGAGTTGATCGAATGGGCGCGCTCCCTCGATGATGGGGACAACTGGTTTGCGTATATGGAGGCCTCCGACCTGGAGGGCTTTCACTTGACTGGAGAGGTGGGCGAAGGTTTTGAATATACGAGGGGCCTGGATTTCGTTCCCCCGGTGGGGCCGAGCGAACCCGTTTTCCATGCCATGCCCCGTTCACGGTTGGCGCCAAGTTTGGAGACCTTGGCGGATTACGTGGGTGCCTATGACACCGCACTGGCAAAGCTGGATGCGGACTTGGAACACTTTCTGCTGAGCCTCGGCAGTCATGGTATATTGGGACGAACCACCATCGTTTTGGTTGGTGGTTATGGAATGGGATTCGGGGAAGCAGGGCTGTTAGCGGATGCGGGAACCCTGTCGGAGGTGGACCTTGCGGTACCCTTGATGATTCGCCCGGCACTGGAATTGGGGATGCCCACAGGTGGGCGAGTGTCGGCTTTGGTGAGCTTGGTGGATTTGGGGCCGACGATCATGGACATGCACGGCGTGGACAATCCGGGGGGATTGGCCGGGCGGTTTATGACTGGGCGATCCATGACCGGATTGATGCGGGGGACCGAAGATCGAATTCGTGATTACGCTTTCGCCGTGGGCAACATCCACGCGGGCTTCGCGGTGATCGATGACAAGGGTATGTTGATTCACGCAAAACCGGGGGTGGGCGGCCCGTCCGATTTGGGGGCTTCATGGTTTGGCTTGAGCAAGCCCTGCGACGAGGCGGTGGAACTGTTGCTGCCACGGGGTCAGGGACTGCTGCCAGACGCCTACCGGAGGGGGGACAAGGACAGTGCTCGGACCGAGTTGCTTCTTGGGGTCGGTGAAGCGTGGGCCAAGAAGGCCGCGGGATTTAGGGAAACTGCGTTTGAAAGGAAAACTGGGAAATCCTCGGTAAAGGCGAGTGCTCGCAAGGCGGATGCGGAGCTGCCGGATTGGTTGAAGGTCGGGAAATGACACCAGCGGGAGCGAGGTGTCAGGGATGGGATTCGAGACCGCCTCACCATCCTGAATGGGTGCTTTGCCCAGGTTTCTTGGTACCTGCGTGGGGGGGGCAAACGGGACCTAGCCCGGATATTTCATGAATACGCACCCCAGGCTTCGCAAGCGGGCCCCTTCGGGCCCATCTCGCCCCCTGACAGGACTTTCCGTATTTTGCCTTCCTCGACAATGCCACCGCATTGCCTGCGGGGTCAAAATCCGCAAAGCCCTGCCAGGAACCGAGTTGCTGTGCCTGGGGCAAGTCTTTATGAAATATCCGGCCTAGCATCCACTTTCGGATAATGGTCAATGGTGGGGTCGGGGGTGGGGCCATTGCGGGTATCATGGGAGGCCAAATCTGGTGCTGGGCATTGCCCCTGGGCCGGATGTAAATCATAGACGCCTCCAGGCGTCGCCATTTCCTTTTGCCTGCGCCCCCATGCTGAATTTTAGCTTCGCGTGTGCCCTGACCTTGGGTTCACTCGGTTCTCTACCTCAGACCGACCAAGCCCTCGACGCCGCCTATTTTGACCTGGCCCATGACCGGGTCACCGAAGCCATGGGAGGTCTAGCCGATCACGTGCGTTTCGAAGTGACCCGCCTGGCGGACTTGCCCGGAGCGGAAGCCCAGCAAGTTGCCGACGAGCTGGAGATCGCTTTGATCACTTTCGATCGCATCCAAAAGACCCTGCGCAACGACAGTGTTCGCATCGGGCTTGTGGGGGACATCGAGGTGCCCAAGAAGTATGGCTCCTTGTACGCCCGCTTGGCGTGGCTCAGCGACGGGGAGTTGGATCGTTTGGACCCCCTGCTCGACTGGCAGATTGTGGGGCCTTTTGACAACGAGCGCGGCCGGGGAATGGTGCGCTCCACGGATGCCGAAAAGAAGCCCGCCGAGGATTCTTATAAGGGCAAGGTACGCGACGTGTTCTGGCGCGACATGCCCGAGGTCGCACCGCGCGGAGGCGTGGTGTACTTGGGAGTGCTCGCACAACCGGCCCAGCAGGCGGCCGTGTTGACGCGCACGTGGATTTATTCCGACCAGGACGAAACCTTGCACCTGATGGTGGGTGCCACCGAAGAGCTGCGCGTTTGGCTTGAGGGCACACCCATTTTTGAAGCCCTGGGTGAACACGCCTTCGGATTCGATGCCCACGCAGTTCCCTTGGCGCTGCACGAGGGCTGGAACGAGTTGGTTTTTAAGGTCGGCAGCCACGAAGGGCAACCCTACTTCCAGGCCCGTTTGGTCGAGGCCGAAAGCGGCGCTCCCGTTAAGCGCGAGTGTAGCGCCCACGTACCCGAGGGTGTGGAACCCCTAAAGCTCAAGAGTCCGGGCCGTCGCATCAAGGAACCCGTCAGCGCGTTGCGCGCAGGCGCTTGGCGACGTTACGCCGAGGCGCAGGGGGCCGAAGCCTCCTTCCGCAAGGCGCTCATTCAAAACGACGCCCAACCGGTTCCGCGCAGTGAGCGGGCTGGGGCCGAGGCCGCAGAAGCGGCCCGTCTGGCGGAACCCGGCAGCCTTCGTTTTCACATCCTGGCCATCGAAACCGCCCGCGAAATGGGAGCTTCAGCCGTGGAGGAGGATGTAAATCCCTATCTGCTCCTCCTGGATTCGGCCATCGAGGCCCACGGGGATCTGCCCTACCTGCTGCGCAAGCGCGCACGCCACGCCATGCAAATGCAGCGTTCAGCCCAGATAGCCTTGCCCTGGATTGAGCGTGCCGTGGCCACCAACCCGAACTCCTACCTGGTTCGCCGCGACCATGCTTGGATTGTGGGTAGCCTGGGGCTGAACGCCCGGCGAACCGCCATGAACCGCAAATTGGTTCGGGATCCCGCCACCCGGGTTTGGGCTGGCGTGGCTTCGAACCTGACCGGACTGCTGCCGCGTGGTTCCAGGGAACGCGCCGAGTGGTTGCAGGCAGGCGTGGACGCGGGAAACCCAAACATGGTCCGGCGCCAGCATGCGGAGTGGCGGCTAGCCAATCAGGATTCTAGCGCACAGGCTTTCCTGGACGAGTTGGCGGTCATTCGCAAAACGTCCCCCTGGGGCTCCGACGAATGCATCCGTACGGCACGTCTGCTGCAGGCGGCTGGCCACCTGGTCGAAGCCCGTGCTCTGGTGGAGGAAGCCATTGGGTTCTGCGCCGATGATGCGGCTTCGCACTCACTGCTGGCGCGCATTGATTGGGCATCCGGTGATGGGGAACGAGCTGTGGCTGGCTTGGAGCGTTCCCTGGAACTGGACTTTGGCCGGGAGGAAGAGCGCCGTTTGCTGCAGTACTTGCAGGCGGGCAAGAGCCAGGCCTTCCACGAGGAGTTCATCGAACCCCTGGCCGATGTGCTCGAGCGTCGCAAGTCGGACGAACCCCTGGGCGACGACGCGGGAGGCCGCGAGGTGCTCATGCGCCTGGTGGTCACCAAGGTCAACCCCGATGGAACCTCCCAGGAGTACCACCGCGAGGTGCAGCGCGTGCTCACCGAAGCGGGTGCTCGCCAATTGGACCAGCGCGGGTTCCGCGGTTGGCCTGGCGAATCCGAAGTGCGCATTCTGGAAGCCAGCGTGACCCACACGGATGGTCGCACCGCTTTCGCAGAGACCGGATCCACAGGCTCTCGCGGTTACGTGGCCGTGGACTTCCCGCCGCTCGAGGTGGGAGATGTGGTCGACCTGCAATGGCGCGACGACACCCTGCGGACCGGCGTGTTCGGAAACTACTTCGGCATGAGCGAGGCCATGACGCCCAGCGACAGCTTGTATGTACGCGAGAGCGAGGTCGTACTGATGGCGCCGGAGTCCTTCCCGCTTTACATGCACCAGCGCAATTTCACGGGCGTGGCCGAGGAGGTCACCCGCGAGGATGACTTGCACATGTGGAGTTGGCGCATGGAGAACCAAACGCCCGTGCGGCAGGAGGGCTTGATGCCCCCTGGTCAGGAGCGCATTGCCATGGTTCAAGCTTCGTCCTTTGCCTCCTGGCAGGACTTTGGCACCTGGTGGTGGAACCTGATCCGCGAAGAGCTGCGGCCTTCGCCCGAGATCATCGCCAAGGTCGCGGAGCTTACCAAGGACGCACAAATGCCCTTGGATAAATTGCGCGCCATCTACAACTTTGTGGTCACGGACATCCGCTACAACGCCTGGGAATTCGGCGTGCATGGTTACGAGCCTTACAGCGCGGCCGTGATTTACAGCCGTGGATTTGGGGACTGCAAGGACAAGGCCATCCTGCTCAAGGTCATGCTGCAAGAAGCGGGCATTGAAGCTTGGCCGGTTCTGATCCGCATGGAAGGTCGCCGCTTTGAAGAAGATCATGAGCTGGCCATGGTCAGTCACTTCAACCACTGCATCGCGTTCGTTCCCGAGCAAGAAGGCATCCCCGAGATGTTCATCGATGGAACCGCGCGCTTGCACACTTTGGAGACCTTGCCCGACTCGGATGCCGGCGCCAGGGTTGTGGTCGTGCGAGGGGATGGGGTGGAAAACCGCCGCATTCGATTCCCCAGCGGAGCGGAGAACCATGTGGATCAGCAGATCTTCGTGGATCTCACCGGCGACGCCGGTCCTTCTGTTAAGGTGGTGCGCAAGGTTAGCGGACGTTACGGCGTGGGCGACCGGCACCGTTTCAATGGCAGCGACGAAGAGCGCGATGAGCAAGCCGAGCGTTTCCTTTCCGGTTTGTTTGGTGCCCTCGAAGGCGACGTGCAAAGCACTTGGAGCGATGTGGAAGACCTGAATACTCCGATGGAGAGCACCTACGAAGTGGGCGTGGAAAGCATCACGCGCCCCACGGAGAAGGGCTTCGAATTGCAGGTTACCTTTGAAGCTCTCAACCTGCTGCGTGGTGTGGCCACCGAGAGTGAGCGCCAGAGCGACCTCTTGTTGGACGTTCCCTGGAGCCGTAATACAGTCATCGATTACAAGCTCGGAGAAGGCGCTGACGTGAAGGGTCTTCCCGCAGCCGTGCAGGTGGAAACCGACGACGCCAAATACACACGCAGCGTTGAAACCACCGAAGGTGGTGTGCGGATTAGCGAGTACTTCGAACTGAAAACCCATCGCATCTCAAAAGAAAGTTACGTCGAGTTCCGTGAACTATGCCGCAAGGTGGACAGCTCCCAAGTGGACTCCATCGAAGTGGAGGTGAAGCAATGAAAAATCTCATTCAGAAAGCACTGTGCCTGACCGCAGGTTTTTGGGCCGTGGCCCCAGCACTCACCGCCCAGGAATTGACAGCCGAGTATGTGGTGGCCATGGAGGTGTTGGATGACCGCACCCCCCTGGTCAAATTCGAAGAGGGGTTGCGCATCCTGGCTTCCGACCCGGGCAATCCCCTGGTGCAGGACCTGATCGAAGCCATGGGCAATGTGCCCGATGGTGCCGATTTAGAATCGATGGTCCAAGACATGACCAGGTTGCGGCCGAGGCTGACCAACACCGCCGCGCGCATCCTGGTCGGGAATTGGTTGAGTGAATTGGAGTGGAATTCCAGCGCCACGGACATGCCACTCAATCTGGGTGAAGACCTGTACAGCGATTGGTTTGCAAATTTCTGGTGGGTGGGACCCCTCGGCGCTTTGACCGATCCCGAACCCATGTGGACCCAGCTTGAGCCGGGCAACAATCCTGAGCGGGGACTCAAGGCCGAGTACACATCCTCTTGGGGAGCCAAACTCAGCTGGAACGAATTGCAGCGCGCCCCGCGCAGCAGTAGTATCCCTGGCGACAATCAGCCCTATCTTTCCGGTGGTTTGGTGTATTTCTTGACCGGCGCGAAGTTGATCGAAGGCCGCGGTTGGCTCGAGATCGAATCGGGTCAATCGGTGCGTGCGGTGTGGAACGGCGAGCGTGTTCTATTCCGCAAGCAGGGTGGTTTGTCCCAGGTGGGCAGCCGCTTCCTGGTGCCGGTGCGATTCAGGAATGGCGTCAATTCCCTCCTGTTGGTGAGCGATGGCTCCCAATGGATGAACGTGGGGGTGCGCTTGCTCAGCGAAACCCACGCGGCCATCGACCCGGGTAGCGTGACCTTGGAAGAGTTGATGGCGGTGAAGAGCCAGCCCCGCACGGAGGGGGAATCCCCCCTGTGGGCGGCGACTTCCGTGGATTGGCGCGAGCCCTTGGGCGAAGGTCCCTTCGCTCCCGTCTTGCAGGCCATCCGGCATCGAAACAATGGCCGCCCCGATTTGGCCTTGGCCCTGCCCGCTCCCGAGGCAGGCCTTCCCCTGGTGGCATGGCGCAGGATGGCCCATGGAACCCTTGGGCGAGTGGACTATCTCCCCGATGAGGTCAAGCGCGCCCGTCGCTTGGAATTGGAAGAGGCGTTGATCGCCGATGGGGGACTGGGCTTGGCCGTGGCCACCAGGCGCCTCCGGCGTCTGGTCGAGGAGGACAAGGCCATCGGAGCCGCCACGGATTTGGCCGCCCTACGTGAGCAGGTGGGAGCCCATCCCTCTTTGGATTGGGTCTCCTTGCACATCGCCAGCGAGCTCGATGAAGAGGGCACGCTGTTGCGAAGTGCCCTACACGAGGCCAGCGCCTCCTGGCCCGTCGACGCGCAACTGCGTGGTGGTTTGGCGGACAATTTGGGCAGCGCTGGCAATGACGTCCAAGCCCTGGAGAACGCCGTGGCTGCGATCCGTCTGGGCAGCGACGATGAGGACGTGCTGAAGTGGGCCGTGCAAGGTTTGGCCGCACGCCCCGGAGATGTGCGCCGGGATTGGCTCCTGGGTGTGCTCGAGCGCCGGGTGGCCCTGTACCCCGCCAACTGGAAGTGGGAGCATCAATTGCAGAACACCTTGAAGTCCTTCGGCATGGGTGATTTGGCCTTGAACCGCAAGCTGGTTCACGCCGAAAAGTATCCCGGTGACTTCGGGTCCTGGCAGCGTTTGCTGACCGCTTACATGGAGCACGGCGCGTCATTTGGGGACCCTGCCTTTGACAAGGCCATGGCCCATTTGGAGCGTTTGGAACCCGCGCAAAACATGGTGTTGGCCGAGCGCCGGGTGGCCGGGCAGCCGGTTTCCGCCGACGCGTTCTTCACCGCTTTTGCCCCCGACGAGGCCGCCGCTTGGCAGGCCGCCGAGGACTTGACCAACGCTTCCACTGTGGAAGTCTTGGACTCCGGCATGGTGTACCTTTCCGCCGACGGCTCCGCCCTGGGACGCGTGCATACGATCACCTTGGCCCTGGACCGCAAAGGCACCGAAGACCTGCACGAGATCCCCGCTTCGGACACGCCGCTGGTGGCCCGTGTTCGCAAGCAGGATGGCACCTTCCGCGAACCGGTGATGGTGGAAGGCTCCTGGGTCATGCCGTCCCTGGATGCCGGCGATGCCGTCGAAATGCAATTCGAATGGGATGCCGAGGGAACCTGGGGAGCCCCCGGTTCCCTTAGCATGTGGAGCTTCGCGTCCTTCGAAAGGCCCTTTGGCCTGAGCCGCTATGTGGTATTTGTGCCACCTGGTTTGCACATCGAGCTGCGTACCGAGCACTTTGTTGGAGTTCATGTGACCGAGCAATGGGGCGGAGGAACCGTGCACGTTTTGACCGCGGAGCACACACCCCGGCAAGAGGCCGAGCCCTTGATGCCTTCCTACGTGGAGATTCTGCCCTGTGCCCGTTTTGCTACCGATAGGGACCTGAGCGGACCCGAGCAGAACTGGCGCCAAACGGCCCTTGTGGTGGAGGACTTGCCCATGGAGTTGGGCCAAGCCCTCGACGTTTGGATCGCGGAATTGGATGCGGGTTTGAGCCCCGGAGAAAGAGCGCGCGTGCTGTACGATCGCCTGGCGGAGCGCTTGGTGGACTTTGACGGCAGCGCTGCCGTGGGCGAGGTTTGGTTCAGCAAACGCGGCCAGCCGATCTTGCTGTATGGAGCTTTGTTGCGCCGCGCGGGCATTGCTTTCGAATGGGCCTTGCTCGAAAAAGGCGTTTCCCCAGAGATAGATTCCGAACCGGTCGCGCTGTTTAAGAACCAGGGCAGCTACGGTCAGCCTGTCATTCGCATCCCCAACGGGGAGCAAGTGATCTGGCAGGTGCCACCGGGCAGCAAGGGTACGGCCTTTGGAACCATTCCCGACGCCATGGCGGGTGCCAAGGTCATGGTATTGCATGCTGAAGGCACCAGCTTTCAGGAGATGTCCCGCGACCAATTGCAGGATTCGTGGAATACGGCCTTGGAGCTGAACTGGACCATGAACGCCGACGGCTCCGCCACCATGGACGGAACCTGGTCGATTACGACCGCGGATGGTGCGAACCTGCGCCGTCAATTGGCCCAGGCGGCCAAGGCCCAAAGGGACGGATTCGTTCGTCGCTACATCCCGAGTTTCGTTCCAGGGTTGGACCTGGGTGAATACGAGATCAAGGATCTGCAGACCCCGGGCGCGGACTTCGTATTGACCTTTGTGGGAACGCGCCCTGACTTTTTGGAAGCCACCGAGCGTGGTCACAAGGCGGAATTGCGCTTGCCCAACACGGGCCTCTCCACCGGGCTTGGTCCCAGTCAACGCATCTGGCCCCTGGCAGCTCGCGTTTCCAATCGCATGCATTTGAATGTCACCGTGACCTATCCTGAGGATTGGACCGTAGTGGCGGGACCCCAGCCCTTCAAAGAGGAACGCATGGGTTATCGCCACACTGTGGCGGTGGACAACGAGGGCCAAACCTGGAGTTTGCAGCGCATTTTTGAGTTGCGCGGTTTGTTGCTGGAAGCGGATGAGATGCCGTCCTTCCTGGAGCGGGCGGCGGAATTGGAGCGCGAGGAGAGTCGTCCTTTGGAG
>JAAETM010000132.1 GCA_024228395.1 bacterium
CAAGCTCCCTTGTGCCATTGCACTCGACGCCTGATTGCCAACCAGGCTGAGGGAACCTTTGGGCGCCTCCGTTACTCTTTAGGAGGCGACCGCCCCAGTCAAACTACCCACCTGACACTGTTCCCGATCCGGATAACGGACCTAGGTTAGATGTTCAATATATGCAGGGTGGTATTTCAAGGTTGACTCCACACTGACTAGCGCCAATGCTTCCAAGTCTCCCACCTATCCTACACAACATAGACCAAACACCAATATCAAGCTGTAGTAAAGGTGCACGGGGTCTTTCCGTCCTTCTGCAGCTAACGAGCATCTTTACTCGTACTTCAATTTCGCTGGGTCTGTGGTTGAGACAGTAGGAAAGTCGTTACGCCATTCGTGCAGGTCGGAACTTACCCGACAAGGAATTTCGCTACCTTAGGACCGTTATAGTTACGGCCGCCGTTTACCGGGGCTTAGGTTCACAGCTTCGCTCCGAAGAGCTAACCGTTCCCCGTAACCTTCCGGCACCGGGCAGGCGTCACAGCGTATACAGCGCCTTGCGGCTTAGCACGCTGCTGTGTTTTTAGTAAACAGTCGCTTTCCTCAATTTTGTGCCACCCCTTCGAGCTCCGGGAGCAAGTCCCTTCACCCTAACGGGGTCATCCTTCTCCCGAAGTTACGGATGCAATTTGCCGAGTTCCTTAACCACAGTTCTCCCAATCGCCTTGGTATTCTCTACCTGCCCACCTGAGTTGGTTTGGGGTACGGGCACCGTGTCAACTAGCTAGAGGCTTTTCTTGGCAGCATAGGATCAGTGACTTCACAGTATGTCGTTCGGCGTCGCGCCTCAGGATTAACGGGGGCCGGATTTGCCTGGACCCCTCCCTACACGCTTACCCCAGGACTACCATCGCCTGGGATCACTTACCTTCCTGCGTCCCCTCGTTGCTTTCCGCCTCAAAGTGGGTCGGTTCGTACGATCCCGAAACGGGAAAGACAGCCCCTTAGCAACAATGAATTGGAATTGGCGCGGACACGGTGGTACCGGAATATCAACCGGTTGTGCATCGACTACGCCTTTCGGCCTCGCCTTAGCTCCCGACTTACCCTGGGAGGATTAGCCTTCCCCAGGAACCCTTGGGCTTTCGGCGGAGGGGTTTCTCACCCCTCTCTCGCTACTCATGCCAACATTCTCACTCGACCTCGGTCCACGACGGTTTCCACCGCCGCTTCGCTCCAAGATCGACGCTCCGCTACCGCCCGTTCTAAGAACGGACACGCGGCTTCGGCTCCAGACTTGAGCCCCGTTACATTGTCCGCGCAAGACCACTCGACCAGTGAGCTGTTACGCACTCTTTCAAGGGTGGCTGCTTCTAAGCCAACCTCCTGGCTGTCTTTGCAATCTCACATCGTTTACCACTTAGTCTGGAATTAGGGGCCTTAGCCGGCGTTCTGGGCTGTTTCCCTCTCGACCATGAAGCTCATCCCCCATAGTCTCACTGCTGCGCTCTGGACCCGTGGTATTCGGAGTTTGGTTGGGGTCGGTAAGCTTGTGGGCCCCCTAACCCATCCAGTGCTCTACCTCCACGGATGAACACGCAACGCTGCACCTAAATGCATTTCGCGGAGAACCAGCTATCACCGAGTTTGCTTGGCCTTTCACCCCTATCCACAGGTCATCCGCCCAGTTTTCAACCTAGGTCGGTTCGCGCGTCCACGGGGTCTTACCCCCGCTTCCCACTGCCCATGGATAGATCACTCGGCTTCGGGTCTACAGCATGCGACTGAACGCCCTATTCGGACTCGCTTTCGCTCCGGCTTCCCCTCACGGGTTAACCTTGCCACACACCATAACTCGTTGGCTCATTCTTCAAAAGGCACGCCATCGCGGCCAGGAACAAGTCCTGACGACGCTTTGACTGATTGTAAACCAACGGTTTCAGGTACTATTTCACTCCCCTCCCGGGGTACTTTTCACCTTTCCCTCACGGTACTAGTTCGCTATCGGTCGTCTACGTATACTTAGCCTTACGAGGTGGTCCTCGCAGATTCACGCCGGATTTCTCGGGTCCGGCGATACTCGGGAACACTGATCAGAGTCTGCATGTCTTTCGTGTACAGGGCCATTACCTTCTGTGGCGCACCTTTCCAGTGTGCTTCCACTAGACAGCAGATTTGTAACTCTGTGTCGGGTTTGACGCCCCGACTATCAGGTCCCACAACCCCGAACTGGCAACGCCGTCAAGCTATTACACCAGTCTGGTTTAGGCTGTTCCCCTTTCGCTCGCCGCTACTCAGGGAGTCGTTGTTACGTTCCGTTCCTTGGGTTACTTAGATGTTTCAGTTCACCCAGTTCCCTCTACCCGCCCTATGTGTTCAGGCGGGAGTGACACCCCATGACGGGTGCCGGGTTTCCCCATTCGGACATCCACGGATCGAAGCTTGGTCGACAGCTCCCCGTGGCTTTTCGCAGTCACCCACGTCCTTCATCGGTAGTAGACGCCTAGGCATCCACCGTTGGCTCTTCGTAGCTTGGAATTCAATTAAAATATTACGAAGATGCTCGTGCTCGCTATGCAGTTCTCAACGACCAATCGGCGCAAAACGCACCTCGTCGGCTACTCCTCCAGCGGACGCTGAAGCAGGGAAGCCGACGTGGATTCGAAGGGCAGCTCACGCTGCAATCCTTCAAAACAGAAGAGAGGACGGGACTCGAACGGTCGAGCGTGCCGGAGTGTCCGCTCACCTTGCGGTGAGCATCTCCTACGACAACACGCTCTCGGAACGAGAACCAGACAGTGACCAACTGGGTGTGCGTACCGCCGACCCGAGACAGTTGCTCGACTCGACTGTACGAACTCCTTAGAAAGGAGGTGATCCAGCCGCACCTTCCGGTACGGCTACCTTGTTACGACTTCACCCCAATCGCCAACCCCACCTTCGGCAGCTCCCTCCCCGAAGGGTTGGGCCACTGACTTCGGGTGTTGCCGACTTTCGTGGGGTGACGGGCGGTGTGTACAAGGCCCGGGAACGTATTCACCCCGGCGTTGCTGATCCGGGATTACTAGCGACTCCGGCTTCATGGAGTCGAGTTGCAGACTCCAATCCGAACTGAGACTGGCTTTATGGGATTCGCTCCACCTCGCGGTATAGCAGCCCTTTGTACCAGCCATTGTAGCATGTGTGCAGCCCTGGATATAAGGGGCATGATGACTTGACGTCGTCCCCACCTTCCTCCGAGTTGACCCCGGCAGTCTCCTACGAGTCCCCACCATTACGTGCTGGCAACATAGGACAAGGGTTGCGCTCGTTGCGGGACTTAACCCAACATCTCACGACACGAGCTGACGACAGCCATGCACCACCTGTGTACGGCCCCGAAGGACACCATATCTCTATGGCTTTTCCGTACATGTCAAATCCAGGTA
>JAAETM010000133.1 GCA_024228395.1 bacterium
GCGGATTGCCACCGGCTCGCCCTCGTGTTGCACCGCGCATGCGGTTTCACACTTGTGGGTACAGACCCGGCCGCACACCTCGGAAAATGGGTTGGTCTCATACAGCAGGGCCAGACCCCGTTCGTAGTCACCATCGCGTACTGCGGCGATATAGTCTGGGATCGACATGTGGGTAGGGCAGGTGGCCACGCACAGGCCGCAGGCGACGCAGCGTTCGGCCTCCAGCAGCCCATCGGCCACCGAGTATCCATCCACGATCTCGGTGAATGAGCCGATGCGTGTCTCCGGCTCAAGTTCATGCATCTCCACCCGGCGTGCTGGGGTAAGGCGGTGGCCCTCGGGCCGTCTGTAGCCAAGCTCGGCATCGTCCCAATGTTTCTTGTCGACACCGGGGATGAAACGGAAGGCATTGGGGTCGCTCTCCACCCACTTGTATTCGTTGGACATGGTGAGTGAACCGGTCATGCAGATGTCCACGCACAGGGCGCACCAGCAGCAGCGACCATAGTCGATGCGGGGACGCAGCCCTGAATCACCTGACTCTGTGGGGATCTCTTCCACTGGCACCATGTCGATGGCTGCGTTCTGGCAGATGGTCTCACAGGTGCCGCAGCCAATGCAGGCCTGCACATCGTTCTGGTGGAAGCCGCGATAGCGTGCGGCGCCGGGACGCGCGTTGCGCGGATAGGCAGCGGTCACCGGATCGAGGAACAGGTCTGTCCACGCGGTAAAGGGGGAGAGGACGTCACGTATACGCATCTCTCAATCTCCGGTGGATAGGCGTGCAGTCAGACCAACAGGCCGGCCACATCCGAAATGTTTACGATTAGGATCACCCGCTCCA
>JAAETM010000134.1 GCA_024228395.1 bacterium
AGCGATTTGCGCGAGGGTGGACTGAATACGAGCGAGAAGGCGCTTTTTGTGCTCGATGGCTCCAAGGCCCTGGCCAAAGGGGTGAGCAATATCTTCGGCGAACGTGGGGTCATCCAACGCTGCATTCTTCACAAAGAACGCAACGTGCTTTCCTACCTTCCGAAGCGGTGGCAAGCCCAAGCGTAGCCGTTCAGGGGGGGGGGAAGGGTGCTTGGAGGCCTGCTAAGGCCGTTTTCGGCGACTGTTCGGAGGTTTGGACGCCGGGATTTGGGCTCGGACAACTACCCAAACCCCGCATGACGGCCTTCCTGGGGCCGAGAAGGGGGGTGACCCCCCGTGAACGGGTACGCCCAAGCCCGTCGGCGCATGCGCGCCGCTTGGGCCATGTCCGAATACGAAGATGCGAAGAGCGCACTGCCAAAGGTCTTGGAATGGCTGCACGGACTGAATGAATCAGCAGCGGCAAGCCTTCGAGCAGACATTGACCGTGCACAAACTCGGAGTCACAGGCGCGCTCCGTAAGGCGCTGCAGACCACCAATCCAATTGAGTCCGCATTCGATACCGTTGGCCGATTCTCGGGCCGCGTGAAGCGCTGGAATGGCGCAAAGATGGCCATGCGCTGGGTCGGCCCTGGACTTATCCAGGCCGAGAAACAATTCCGACGCGTGAAGGGCTACCAGACCATCCCTGACCTTGTTTCCGCACTCACCCAAGACGCCTTGCAGGATCACAAAGACGTGGTATGATCTATTCCCTGCCCCC
>JAAETM010000135.1 GCA_024228395.1 bacterium
CCTACGGGGGAGGCATCGCCATGGCGGCTAAGATCGCCCTGGTGATCTTGGTTGTCTGGGTCGGTATCTTCCTGCTCGCAACCGTGCTGAAGGGACTGAAGTTTGCGCTTGGCTTGGTGTTTCGATTGATCGCCATTCCGTTCCGGATTGTGGGTTTCGTTTTCAGTCAGCTATTCAAGATCCCCGGTCGTATCGCCCGCCTTTTTGGTTTTGGGCGGCCGGTGGCACGCAAGGTGGGCGAAACCGCAGGAGCGGCTTACACCAAGGTTGCCGATGGCTGGCATCATCAGGAGGCCAACGGCTGGCCTGCATTGAAGAAAGCGCGTAGTTTCGTGGAGTGCGAACGTCGCCAATTTGCCGGCATGATGGGAGCCACCCGGGAAAAGTGGTGCAAGCAAAAGGGCCGCATGGATGAGCACAAAGAGAACTTTCGAAAGCAGAAGGAGAACATGCGGGAGCAAAAGCGTTTGCTCAAGAAGCTGGGTAAGCGCGAGTACATGCGCACCGTGATGGAAGGGGGAAGTGCGGCAGCCAGGGAGGCGGCCGCTGGAGCCGCCGCCTCCGAAGCCGCAGCGGAAGCCGCCGCCGCAGCGGCGAGCTTTTCAACCACCGAAACAAGGATCAAGCCCCACACTTTCCCCGGCTATCGCATCGTCAGGGAAATGCCCCGTGGCGGCAGTGGTGCACACCTGTTCTTGGCTGAACCCAAGCGCAGCCATGTGAAACTTTGCGCCGAGCGTGGAGTGGAGCTGCCGGGCCAGGTTGTGATCAAGTCCTTCTCCCTGCAGAGCGGCGCTCCCCTGACCGGTATCCTGCGTGAGGGCCGCGCCCTGGACGCAGCCAAGCAACTGGGTCAGGTCTTGGAACATGCTTCCGGAACCGATGGCATGTATTACGTCATGCCCTTTGTTCCCGGCGATACTCTAGACGAGTACATCGCCAAGTTGCACAAGCCGGCGAATGGAAGTTTCCCCACGGCAGAGGAATTGAAGGAGGAACTCAGCGGCAAGCAGCTCGATCAGGTCCTCAGTCTTTCCCTGGACCTCATCAGCGAATTGGAACGCTTCCACGACCATGGCCTGTGGCACAAGGACGTCAAGCCGGGCAACCTGATTGTGAACAAGGGGCGCCTGCACATCGTGGACTTGGGGCTCTTGACACCCTTGGCTTCCGCTTTGACTTTGACCACCCATGGCACCGAATACTTCCGCGACCCGGAGATGGTGCGCCTGGCCATGAGCGGCGCCCAAGTGCGCGACGTGGACGCGGTCAAGTTCGATCTGTACAGCGCCGGCGCGGTACTGTTTTCCATGTTGGAAGGCACCTTCCCTGCCCATGGCAACCTGTCCCGTTTGCAGCGACCCTGCCCGCCCGCGTTGGCTTGGGTTGTGCGTCGGGCCATGTCTGAGCACGAATCCCGCTATCCCTCCGCCCGGTTGATGCGCGCGGACTTGGCGTTCCTGTGCGATGCCAAGAAGCTGGACAAGGTCAAGCCCGTGGACTTGCCTTCCTGGAAACAGGAGGACGTGCAAAGCATGCCGCCCATCCGCGTTCGACCCCTGCACACGGCACCGGCGGCGGAAGCCTCCAGTCCGAAAGTGGCAGTGGCCCCGCCGGCTCGCCGCAAGACCCGCTCTTGGAGCAAGGTCATTCCCAAGAAAGCCGTTGCGGTTGCGCTGCTTTCGATCGTGATGCTTGGCGCCGTGATGGAGAACGAGAGGTCCGAGGCACAGGCACGGGACGAAGCTCTACATGCATCGGTCATCGAGAAGATGGAACAGCACGCGTTCCATGCGGAGGAGGCCCTGGGGCAGATCGTGCCCGATAGCGCTGGCCCCTTGCGTACCTACTCAGCATTCCTTAACAGTGAAAGCAAAACGAAGTGGGAAGAAACGAACCAGCACTTCATTGAGGAGCTTCAAGAGGCGCTGCCCGGAGACGAGCTGAAAGCCGTATATATCCATCTCGCTGATCTGAGTGAGATGTCTCAAGAGCTCTACACCCTTTTGGAAAAGCAGCTTGGCGAGAGTGGAGTGACGGTCCTCCAGCAGGACCGTGAAGCCTCCCTTGAGCTTTCCGCACGCGCTGCGACCCTGCTCGACACCCTGTCGCCCCATGAGTATCCCGACGTGGAAGGGAGCCGGGCCTTCTTTGAGGATCAAGGGGAGATTCAGGCCGTGGCGCGCATTGTTGAGAGCCA
>JAAETM010000136.1 GCA_024228395.1 bacterium
ACCTTCGGTGCGAACGACTTCCACCAAGCGCATGAGCTGCACGGGGTTGAAGAAGTGCAAGCCAACAAACTGGCTCGGGCGCCCGGAGGCCTCAGCCATTTCCTTGATCGGGAAGGATGATGTGTTGGAAGCGAAGATGGCACTGTCCTTAACCATGCCGCCAAGTTCGGCGAACAGAGATTTTTTGATGTCCAGGTTTTCGACGATGGCTTCCACCACCAGATCGCAGTCAGCCAGGGCGCTCTTTTCGGTGCTGCCGGCGATGCGGCCGCGGGTCGTGGCGACCCAGGCGCTGGCCTCGTCCGCGGTCATCTTGCCCTTGTCAACGTTGCGTGAAGCAAGCTTGGAAAGGGATTTGTCGATGCGCGAAAGACCCTTTTCAAGGGCGCCCCCATCGGCCTCAAAGGCCACCACATCGAATCCGCCCTGTGCGGCAACTTGAACGATTCCATGGCCCATAAGGCCACAACCGATGACTCCAACTTTCTTGATTTCCATAACGTTTTGGGTGGTGAGGATGCCCTGGGGCAACCGAGGTTTGCGCAGTGCGCGGTGGGTGTTTGATTAGTTGGAGGGACGATGGAAGGCCGTGGCCAACCCCATTCCCCCGGAAATGCAAAGGCTGGCGAGCCCATTGGTGGAACCGCGACGCGCCATTTCATGGAGCATGGTGACCACGATGCGGGCACCGGTGGCACCGATTGGGTGACCCAACGCGATCGAACCGCCGTTTACATTCACGCGGTCCATGGGCATCGCTAATTCGTGATCACATGCCAGTACCTGAGCGGCAAAAGCCTCGTTGAGCTCGATCAAATCGTAGTCATTCACGCCCAGTCCACTTTTCTGTTCCAGGGCGCGGATGGCGGGCACGGGACCGATGCCCATGCGCTTGGGATCTACACCTGCGGCGCAGGTTTCCCCCAGCACAGCCATCGGCGTGATACCAAGCTCCTTGGCCAATTCAGCGTCCATGAGAATCACGGCGGCGGCGCCGTCGGTGATTCCTGAAGCGTTGCCAGCGGTGACGGTTCCATTCTCACGATCGAAAACCGTAGGCAGCTTGCCAAGGCCTTCCATGCTGGCGCTGGGACGCAAATGTTCATCCTCGGTCACCATGCGTGACTTGCGGCGTTCGATAACTTCGACGGGCGAAATTTCATCCTTGAAGAGTCCGGCGCTTTGTGCTGCGGCGGCCTTCTGTTGGCTTTCCACGGCAAAACGATCCTGCTGCTCACGGGTGAGTCCGATCTCCTTGGCTAGCACCTCGGCCGTGGCTCCCATCAACATCTCAGCAAGGGGGCAATCGAAGCCATCCTTGTACATGGCATCGACGACGCGATCGTGACCCAAGCGATAACCCGTGCGCATCTTGGGCAAGAAAAAGGGCAGGCCGCTCATGGACTCGAACCCGCCAGCAAGAACCATGCGCGCACGGCCCAAACGAATGGCGTCCTGACCAAACTGCATGGACTTCAGTCCACTGCCGCAGGCCATGTTCACCGTCGTGGCATAGGCCGTTTCCGGAATGCCCGCGCCGATAGCCACCTGGCGCGCAGGATTGGGGCCAGCTCCTGCCTGGCGACCATTGCCAAGGAAGACCTCGCCAATCAGATTAGCATCCACACCTTCGCGACTCAGCAAGTCCTTAACCAAGGACGTGGCCAGCTCGACTCCAGTCATTTTGGAGAAGGAGCCTAGGTACTTGCCGATGGGAGTGCGCAGGGCGTGCGTCACCACCACCTGGGGCGTCGAATTTGAGGTCATGGGGCTGAGGATGGAGTCCAAATCTGATTTTGAGGCGACTATGATAGGTCCGGGCCCCTCCGCTCGCAACAGTTGGCATCAACTGGCTTGTCCGATTGAGCGTCTTTGCGATGCCAACGCCGGGCGGGGGTCTGCCAGGGGGGATGAGCCGGCCCGAAACACACAACCCGTTGCCAAAAAACAACTTACACCTGGATAAGGGCCGGGGTAGTCGCTGCGAATTCGAGCTACCCCCTACCCTACCCGCCGTCGGAGACCTATAAATGGAGTATCGGCAAGACCCCATCCTCGCGCCCTCTTTTGAACAAAGTCCCCGAAACCTGGCCCCCGCTCCCCAGCAAAGACCTGGGAAGCCCCGAAGTCCCCCTATTTCCACTCCCTGGGGCCTTCCTTTATCCGCATCAATTGATGCCGCTGCACGTATTTGAACCCCGCTATCTGGCCCTGTTGCGCGACATATTGGATAGCCATGGGCAGCTTGTGATTGGCACGGTCCTGGAGAAGGATGAGGACCTGATCGATGATGGGGAAGCCCCCGTGCTCAGCGTGGCTGGCCTGGGTGAAGTGGCGCGCTACGACAAGACCGAAGACGGTCGTTACTTGATTTGGATCCTGGGCAGGCAGCGCGTGAGCCTGGAAGAAGTCAAATCGGACGAACCGTATCGCAAGGTTCGCTACCAGGCCCTTCCCGAAAGCACACCCAAGCCCAAGGATGGCCAGGAGCTAGCAACCAAGGTTCGCAAGGCCATCCTCTTCCGACACAAGGGCATCTCCAACCTGCCTGAAGAATTGCCGCTCGGAGTACAGGTTGACCTGCTCGTTCAACAGATTCAATTGCCGCAGTCGGTTCTGGAACGCATTTTCATCGAACCGGACCTGGGCGAACGGGCCCTATTGGCTCTGGCCGCCCATGATGGATACCCTGCTAACAAGAATATTGAAGTCGAAGAGGATGACGAGGACGACGTCGACGAAATGGACTTGGACGATTTGGGCCCCGAATTCGAGTTCTAGCAAACGCGCAGAAATACCGGCGCGTGATCCGAGGGCTTTTCACCCTCTCGAAAGTCCGTATCGATCCAAACGTCCTCGCTAGCTTCCAGCGCAGGCTTGGAAACCAGGAAATGATCGATGCGCAGGCCGTTGCCGCGCTGGTAACCACGGGTGCGAAAATCCCACCAAGTGTAGGATTCGTCCTCCCCATGAAAGTGCCTGAAAGCATCGGTTAGGCCCAGTTTCACGATCTTCGCCAGGGCTTTTCGCTCGGGCAAACTGCACAGGATTTTGTCGCGCCAAGCATCGGGATCGTACACGTCCCGGTCGTCAAATGTGATGTTGAAGTCGCCTGTCACCACCACCTTCTCGGTCATCGGATAACTGTCCGTCAACATCTGCAATAGCTTCTCGAGCCACTGCAGTTTGAAATCGTACTTCGCATCCCCCACAGCCTTGCCGTTCACCACATACAAATTCAGGATCATGACCCCTTCGATGATGGCGCCGATGACACGCTTTTGATCCTCTTCGGTGTCATCCGGAAACCCGCGCGTGACCTCTTCGATTGCGCTACGCGACAGGATTGCAACACCGTTGTATGTTTTCTGGCCAAAGAGCTCGATGTTGTAACCCAGCTCCTCAATTAGCTCCCTCGGGAACAAGCCATCCACCACTTTGGTTTCCTGCAGGCACACCACATCCGGCTTGCGGATCTTCAGAAGCTCCAGGAGGCGCGGGAGGCGGGCCCGCACCGAGTTCACGTTCCAGGTGACTATGTCCATGCAAAGCAGATTAGCTAGCAGGAAGAGGCTGTGCACATCTGGCTTCAGGAAAAGTGCAATTCGGTCGATGCAGGGGTGTGGGAGCCGTTTTTGGCTCCGTAGGCCAGTGATTTGGTGAAACCCGGGCAAGACACTGGGAAGGCGATCCCAAGGAAGTCACACCTTCCCAGGAAAGTTTCGCCAGGGGGCACCCCCACGACCCTAAACTAGCACCCGCTTCAGGTGGCTCGATGCCAAAGCCTGAACCCCGCCATGATTGGCCGTTGTCCCGGACCCCAATAAGAAAAAGGGTCCATTTTCCAACCGGAACCCTATCCATCCTTTGAGTCCCAGAGACAGTAAGCCGCGCCGCAAGCCCGGCAAGAAAAAGCCCAACCTACCCACCCCCGAACCCCTGAAGCCCATTGAATCCCCCCCGGAGATCAATGTTTTTACCGAGTGGGAAGAACTCGGCGATGAGGTCCAGGCCGCTATCGCGGAAATGGGCATCACCAAACCCACACCTATCCAAGCCTTGTCCATCGGGCCCGGGCTAGAAGGCCGCGACATCATTGCCAAGGCTGAAACCGGAACGGGTAAGACATTGGCCTTTGGAGCACCGATGGTCGCCAAGATCGACCCGGCACGTCACACCGTGTTGGGCCTGGTCCTGAGCCCCACCCGCGAACTCGCCCAACAGGTTTACGAAGTGCTGCAAGTCCTCGGCGAAAAGCGCGGCCTCAAAGCCAACCTGATCGTGGGCGGAGAACCCATGGGTCCCCAGGTACGCAACCTGCAAGCCGGTGCACAAATCGTTGTCGGAACCCCCGGCCGCGTGCTCGACCTCATGGAGCAAGGTTTCTTAACCTTCCCTTGGACCGAATTCGTCGTGCTCGACGAAGCGGACAAGATGCTCGAGATCGGCTTCATTGATGACATCAAGAAGATCCTTGCCGCATCCAACGAGTACCGTCAAACATTGCTCTTCTCGGCGACCTTCCCGCCCGCCCTGCTGCACCTGGGACGCGAATACACCAACAACCCACTCGAGGTTGCCACCTCCAGCGGAGTTTCTACCGCCGACACGGTGTCCCAATACTTCTTGCTCGTTCGCGGCGACGACCGCACACGGGATCTACGCGACCTGATCCGCGCGAGCGCTGATACGGACGTATTCCTTGTCTTTTGCGATCGACGTACCGATGTGGACAAAATGATGCGCAACCTGGAGCGCGAGCGCTTCTCGGTCAAAGCCCTGCACGGGGGCTACGACCAAGCCTCCCGCTTCCGCGTCATGGATGCCTTCCGCACAGGCGACGTCAAAGTTCTGGTGGCCACCGACGTGGCCTCCCGTGGATTGGACGTGAACCACGTGACCCACGTGGTCAACCTGAACGCACCGCGCGACGTGTCGGACTATACACACCGCATCGGTCGCACCGGCCGCGCGGGTCGCACGGGAACTGCAGTCACCTTCGTGGGCGGCATGGACCAACGCAACTGGCGCGACATCATAGGCGCATTGCCCGTGGATGTGACCCGCCTGGAGTCAGCCCGTTCCCTATTCGAAAAGCCGCGCCGCGACCGCGAGGACTCGGAAGGCCGTGGCCATGACGGTGATCGCCCCCGCAAGGAAGGTCGTGATCGAGGTCGCGGACGTGAGCGCAATGACTCACGCAGCCGAAGCCGCGGCCATGACTGCGATGGTTCGAGTGATAGCGGCCGGGACCGTGACCGCGAAGAGCGTTCCAAGAGGGGTCGCACTTCCCGGGACGATTCAGATTCGAACCAAGTGCGCAGCCGCAATCGCTCCGAACGACCGAACCGGGACGAGAAACGCCCGCGCAAGCGCGAGGAGCGCCCCCGTCGTGAGCGAAACTCGAGCCCCCGCGACGATCGGGATCGCGGCTCCCGCAGTAAAGAACGCGCTCCGCGGCATGGGGAACGAAAGCGCAACGACCGCTCGGATCGTGACTCGAAAGTCCCCGCAAAGAAGGCTAAGAATCACTCCGACACCAAGCCGACGAAAAAGGGACCTGGCGCCGGCTTCGGTGCTGGCCTCTAAACCCAAATCAACACGCAAATCATGAGTGGGACCAATCCCTACAACAGAAGCGCCGACGCAGCCTTGCCCACACAAAAGTTCAAGGTCACCTTTGAGCCCATGGGCAAAACCGTGGAGGTGGACCCGACGGCCCTGCCCTATGCGGACGATGGCCTGCCCGGATCGGTGCTCGACATCGCGTTGGGCCATGGGGTCGAAATAGACCATGCCTGTGGCGGGGTTTGTGCCTGCTCCACTTGCCACGTGATCTTGGAAAAGGGCGCCGAGTCTTGCCAAGAAGCGGACGAGGATGAGGAGGATATGATCGACACAGCTCCAGGTGTGGAGCTCAAGTCCCGCCTGGCTTGCCAGGCGGTTCCCAACGGCAAGCAAGACCTGGTTGTGCGTATCCCTGGCTGGAATCGCAATCACGCCAAGGAAGCCCCCCACTAGTGTCCGATCCCCAGGAAGATCCACCCGAACTCGGCGCCCTGCTCGCCAACCCGCGCGGATTCTGTGCAGGTGTGGATCGGGCCATCGAGATCGTGGATCGAGCCCTGGAGCTGTACGGCGTTCCGGTCTACGTACTGCACGAGATCGTGCACAACACCCACGTGCTCAAGGACCTTAAATCCCGTGGCACGGTGTTTGTCAAGTCCCTGGACGAGGTGCCAGAAGGCGCCGTGACCATATTCTCGGCCCATGGAGTGTCGGATGCGGTGGTCAACTCCGGGAAGCTGCGCAAACTCAAGGTGATCGACGCAACCTGTCCCCTGGTGACCAAGGTGCACCTGCAAGCCCTGCGCTACGAGCGCGCGGACAATGAGCTAGTATTGATCGGGCACGCAGGCCACCCCGAAGTCGAAGGCACGCGCGGTCGCGTCCAAGGCACCGTGCACGTAATATCCACTCCGGAAGATGTGGCTCGTTTGCAGATCAAGGATGCGAAGCGATTGGCCTACGTGACGCAAACCACCCTTTCTGTGGACGACACACGCGACTGCGTAGAAGCTCTGGAAGCTCGCTTCCCTGACATTCAAGGCCCGGCACTCAAGGATATCTGCTACGCCACCCAAAACCGGCAGAATGCCATCAAAGCACTATTGCCCAAGGTGGACTTCCTGTTGATCGTAGGTTCAGCCAACTCTTCGAACTCCACTCGACTGCGTGAACTGGGCGAACGCCGCGGAGTCGAGGCTGTCCTCATCGACCACCCCGATCAAATCAAACCGGAATGGTTGCGAGGTCGAAAACAAATTGGAGTGAGCGCTGGCGCCTCTGCTCCCGAAGTCCTGGTGGAGTGCATTTTGGATCGCCTCAAGCAACTGGGCGTTTCCAATTCGCAAGAGGACGAAGGTCAACGGGAGACGGTTGTATTCCAACTGCCACCGGAAATGGACGCGTATTTGTAGGAAGGTACGTGCCGGTACTAGCTAGCCTCTTATTGATGCCAAGATAGGGAGGGGGGGCGGAAGACTGTCCTTGGCCCGCGGTTTGAAGTACAGGGAGAGTGCGTGGTTTGTCCTTCGCGGACGAGATCTCTGAATCATCCGCTCTCACACTTGAGGGAGACTACCAATCCGCGCATGGTGAACGAGACGGAGAAGAAGCCCGGATGGCTGACGCGCAGGCCTTAGAAGGTCCAGCCCAAGGAGATCGTGTAGAGGTTGTCCGTTTTGCCACTGCCGGTGGCAGGGGTGTTGTCCCACTCCCAGATCCAACCAGCTTGGGCCAGCATGGCAGCGGTCATTTTATATGTGGCGCCGGTCACCATGCGGCTGCTGGTATCGTCAGTGTCGTCTAGACTGAACAACAAGGTTGCCGTGTTTTCGAACTTCAGTTTTTCGGAGTAGTTGTGGGTCATATCGTAACTGAAACGACCAGAGGCGTAGGAATCATCGTCCGCTGTGTTGATGGTATAGGACTCATCCACGTGGGACAGACCCGCTTCGACCGACAGCTTGTAGTCTTCTTTTTCCACGACGACGTGGCCGAGCCCCACACCCAAGGACCAGCGCAGGTCCAAGTCACTCTCGAGCTTGCTGTCCGCGGTGGCGATGCCGTAATAGTAGGATGATTCGTTGATCGCCACTTCGTACTTGGTTTCGAAGCTCGAAGTACGCTGGGTGATACCAGCGGCCTTGGACTGGCGGAAGTTCCAGAAGGAAACGATGCTCCAGCGGTTTCCGCTCTCGAACTTCTTGGCCATTTTCAAGTCGGTATAGGCGCCCTTCTCGTGGGAGTTACCGTCGGTTGCCGACAAGGAGACTGTGACCTTGCCCTGCCAATCGTCTGTACCAGCTTCTTCTGCAGCGGCCTCCGCGACCAAAGGCGCGGCACTCAAGGCCAGGACTTCGACGGTTTGAATGGGGATGGACTGGGCGGCGACTGCGCCGATGGTGGTCAAGATAGCAGAGAGAAGCATCATGGGGGCTCTTTGGGTAGAGAGGATGGGCAGGCAAACCTGAGGGGTCAGGTCAGCGCTATAGGGTCCGGGATTGGCCTAGAATTTCTTGGGCATATAGTATGCCCTCGAGTGTTCGGGAGCCATGCCAAGTTAAGGCCTCGCCGTCCGCCAAGATGTAAGTCCGGTGCTGCAAACCCTCTGTCCCACGCAGCTCCTCGATGTGCTCCTGCTTGAAGGGAAAAGGTTCGCTGCACATCAGGATCACCTGGGGATCGGCCTGGGCCAATTCATCGAGTTCCAGGACGGGATAGCGCCCTCCGTCCGCGGCCATCACATTGACCCCACCGGCTAGGCCCAGCAGATCTGTCAGATAGGTGTCATGGCCCGCAGCCATCCAAGGCTTACGCCAGATGAGGTAAGCGTAGCGGATCGGATCCAAGTCCGATGAAATTTGAGTCACCTGCGCCAGGGCGGCTTCAGACTTCAACGCGAGCTCTTCCGCCGCATCCTCCAGACCGATCGTGCGGCCGATCGAACGGATCAATTCGATGGAAGCGGACACGGTCTTGGGAAAAGAAACGTGCAATTCGAGACCAGCCTGGGCCAGCAGGTCCGCGTCCTCTTTGCGGTTCTCTTCCTCATTGAAGAACACCAGGTCGGGTGCCAGTTCCATGATTCGCTGCACATCGGGATCCTTGGTCCCCCCGACCTTCTCGATCGCTTGCACACCATCGGCGGGATGAATGCACCAACTCGTGATGCCAATCAGCCGATCCCCACCGCCGAGCTGAAAGATCAACTCGGTGGTACTCGGGCAAAGCGAAACGACACGCAAGCTCATTGAACGGATTCGATCTTATAGCGGCGGTCGGGCTTGGTGATGCGCGCAAAGGGCGTGCTCTCGTCGTGGTAGAACAACCCGATCCAGCCACCGTCAGCGGCGCGCTGCAGCCAATCGCTGCGCACGTCAAAGGATACTTCCACGTTCATGTCATAGGCCATGATGTAGGGCGGCTGAATGTGGTGCGTGGTCGGGACCACGTCAGCCCAGAAAATCCCCTGGCTCTCAGGGTTGCCGCCATCCAAGCGAAAGACGGAAACCCCGCTGGAGTGACCACCCAAGACATGGGCGGTGAGCCCCTTGACGATCTCGGTTTCACCGGTGAAGCCCACGAGCAGTTCCGCATCCAAGAGCGCTTGCAGATCCTCGCTGCGATAGGACGCACGCCGGATACGATCAGGGTTCAAGCATTGGGCGATTTCCGCCTCGGGCGCAAAGTGCTTGGCGTTCGGCATCAACGGCTTGAGCACCCTGTCTACCTCTTCGACCCAAGCACCCACGTGGTCCCAGTGACAATGACTCGCTACCGCGTGGGTGATATCCTCCGGCGTGAGGTCCAAGGCCGCCAGACTATCACGCAAGGTTTCCGAGCGGTCCAAGTGGTACATCGCCATGTGCTTTTCCGACCAGCGATTGCCCACGCCACCTTCGATCAGGACTTTCAGATCACCACACTCCGCCAGAAAACAACTCAAGGCCATGCGGATGGTGTTGTCCGCTGCAGGCGGAGTCAATTTGCCCCACAGGACCTGGGGCACGACGCCCCACATGGCTCCCCCATCCAGCCGCAGGAATCCATCCCCCACGCGGGTCACTTTCCATTCTCCGAGCTGGACCGACGGATGTTTGTGCACGATCGAAGTCATGGTAAAGCGTGCTAAGAATTCGCCTTGAGGCCACGCAGAATGTGGCGCGAAATGATCAAACGCTGCACTTCACTGGTGCCTTCGCCGATCACGCACAGCTTGGCGTCACGCCACATGCGCTCGACTGGGTACTCGCGACTGAAGCCGTAACCACCGTAGATCTGGATGGCCTCGTAGGTGACCCGCATGGCGACCTCGGAAGCGTAGAGCTTGGCCATGGCGCCTTCGCGGCTGTACGGCATGCCGGCATCCTTGAGACGGGCGGCGTGGTACACCAAGTGACGCGCGGCTTCGATCTCAAGATCCATGTCAGCCAACTTGAACTGCACGGCCTGCTGCTTGGTAAGGGCGCCACCAAAAGCCTCACGCTCAGCGGCGTATTGCTTGGCACAATCGAAGGCGCCAGCTGCGATGCCGAGGGACAGGGCAGCGATCGAAATGCGACCACCATCCAGGGTCATCATGAAAGTTTTGAACCCATCCTCCTTGGACCCGAGCAGGTGGTCCTTGGGAATGCGTGCATCCTCAAAAACCATGCTGGCCCAGTCGGAACCACGCATGCCGAGCTTATTCTCACCCTTCCCCAGGCTGAAGCCGGGAGTATCGCGGGGTAGAACAAAAGCGCCGATACCCTTGGCGCCCAAAGTTTTGTCGTGCACGGCGGTGGCGATAAAGACACCGGCGTGGTTGGCATTGGTGATGAAACACTTGCGACCATTGAGTATCCAGCCGTCCCCATCCTCGACCGCGGTGGTCTGTGTGCCACCGGAATCGGAACCGGCGTTGGGTTCCGTCAGCCCGTATGCACCCATGTACTCCCCATTGATGAGCGAGGGCACATACATTTTCTGCAGCTTCTCGCCACCCCACTTGTAGATGGGGTAGGTGCCCAGGCTCACGTGAGCGGCGAAGGTCAAGCCGGTGGAGCCACAGACCTTGGAGAGTTCCTCGATGGCGAGCACGTAGGACAAGGTGCCCCCATCACTTCCGCCGAGCTCTTCGGGAAAGACGATGCCGGGAAGGCCCAGCTCCACGATCTTGTCCCAGGTCTCCTTGGAGAAAGTATGGGTTTCGTCGACCTCGGCGGCCTTGGGGGCCACCTCGTTCTGAGCGAACTCGGCGACCATTTCACGGATCATGCTTTCGTCTTCGGTCAGTTCCAGGCCGTGCTGGATTGCGGGCAGTTTGTACATGGGGGGAGTGCTGGTGGGGGAAAGTCCCAGGGAAGCCGCGCATGGCTTAGGTGCCACGGGGATGGAGGTATTGTGTTGGGTCAGTCGAGTTCGATCTTCCAGCCGGCGGTGCGGCGGACCTGATCGGAGGGGGGACCCGATTTGGAGGAGCTATCGGCGTGCGGAGTGATGACCCCACGATTGCCGATTTCACGGTAGAACTCGGTGGAAACACCACCGCCAACCCAGTCGATCAGTGCCTGGCGGGAGAATTTCCACTCGCGGCCGATCTTGCGCGCGGGCACGCGCTCGGAGTGCAGCACCTTGTGGAAAGTCTTGACGCTAACGCCCAAGAGCGCCGCGGCCTGTTCGATATTCAGGATGTCACGCTGATCGTGATTCTCGGAACGATCTTTGCTCATGCTTCTGCTCCTTCGGAGGCCCAACGCTTGCCCATCTCGTCCTTGATGAAATTGGCGATGTCATCGGTGTGTGTTCCAGGGCCAAACAGTTTGGTGAAACCACCTTGCTCCAACTCGGACATGTCTTCTTCGGGGATGATGCCACCACCGACCAAAAGAACGTGGTGCAGATCCCGCTTCTGGAGTTCCTCGCGAACGCGGGGAAAGAGTTCCATGTGCGCTCCGGACAGGATCGACAACCCCACCACGTCCACGTCCTCTTGCAAGGCCGTCTCCGCGATCATGGCAGGTGTTTTGTGGAGCCCCGTGTAGATCACCTCCATGCCGTGGTCGCGCAGAACACTGGCCACGGTCTTGGCGCCACGGTCGTGGCCATCCAAGCCGGGCTTTCCAATGAGGACTCTAATTCGACGTTCTTTCATGATCAGGGTTGGGGGGGGGGTTGAGCTTGGATTCGGGGAGGGCGCGCGCCCTACAGGATGTTGGGTTCCTGGAACTCACCGAATTCGGTGCGCAGGACCTGGGCGATTTCTCCCAGGGTGCAGCCAGCATGGGCTGCGATGACGAAAACCGCGATCAAGTTGTCGTCCGTGCCGCAGGCGGCGCGGATAGCGTCGAGGCTGGTCTTGACCTCGTTCTCATCGCGGCTGGAGCGCAGGTCGGCCATGGCCTTGTGCGCTTCATCCTGGGTTTCCTTACGGATCTTGTGCAGGTCGATGGTCAGGCCTTCACCCTCTTCCACGTAAGTATTCACGCCCACGACTTTCTTGGATCCGGACTCGATGGCGCGTTGGTACTTGACCGCCGAGTGGTGGATCTCCAACTGGAAGAAGCCGTCCATGATGGCCGGCACCACACCTCCGCGGCTCTCGATTTCAGCGAAGTATTTCTCCGCTTCTTCCTCGAGTCGGTTGGTTTGCGCTTCAACGAAGTAGGAACCCGCCATGGGGTCGGCCACGTGGGTCACCTCGGTTTCATCGGCGATGATCTGCTGGGTGCGCAGGGCGATCTTGACGGCCTTTTCCGTGGGCAGACTCAAAGTCTCGTCCATCGAGTTGGTGTGCAGGGATTGCGTGCCACCGAGCACCGCGGCCATGGCCTCAAAAGCCGTGCGCACGATGTTGTTCTCGGGCTGCTGGGCGGTCAGCGACACACCGGCGGTTTGCGTGTGGAAGCGCAGCATCCAGGACTTAGGATCCTTGGCGCCGAACTCATCGCGCATCTTGCGCGCCCAAATGCGACGCGCGGCGCGGAATTTGGAGATTTCCTCGAAGAAGTCCAAGTGGCTGTCAAAGAAGAACGACAGGCGCGGTGCAAAGCTATCAACGTCCAAGCCCACGGCCACGCCGCGGCGCACGTATTCCATGCCGTTGGCCAGGGTGAAGGCCAACTCTTGGGCGGCTGTCGAGCCCGCCTCGCGGATGTGATACCCGGAGATCGATACCGTGTTCCACTGGGGCACGTGCTCGGCGCAATAGGTCATTGCGTCGGTGATCATGCGCAGGGCGGGTTCCGGCGGTACCAACCAAGCGTGCTGCGCCTGGTATTCCTTGAGGATGTCGTTCTGGATCGTTCCACGCAGGGTCTTGGGATCCACACCATTGCGCTCGGCGCAGGCGATGTAGAAAGCCAACATGATCGGCGCCGGTCCGTTGATGGTCATGGAGGTGGAAATCTCCCCCATCGGGATGCCGTCGAAGAGCGTCTGCATGTCCGCCAGGGACGAAATCGAAACTCCCACCTTGCCGACCTCACCCATGGCGATCTCGTCATCCGAGTCGTAGCCCATCAGGGTCGGAAAGTCGAAGGCCACCGACAGTCCGGTCTGGCCCGCACCCAACAGGAACTTGAAACGCTCGTTGGTTTCGCGCGCGGTGCCGAAACCCGCGAACTGGCGCATGGTCCAGAGGCGACCGCGGTACATGCTGGGGTGCACTCCGCGGGTGTAGGGGAATTGGCCCGGGTAACCCAGGTCCTCCGCCGGATCCAGGGTCACATCCTCGGGACCGTAAACGGCCTGCAAAGCGTCGCCGGAAAGGGTGGTGAAGTTCGCATCACGCTTGCGCGACTTGTCCAGCGCAGCTTGCCACTGGGCTCTCGGATCTATGTTTGCCATGGGGGTGTTCACCGGCTGCCTTCCGTTTGTTGTTCGCTCCAACCTTTCGGCAAGGAGTTCAGTAGATCCTCAAGGATACGCTCTGCGGCCCCATGGGTCGTGGCAGAGGCTTCGATCATCGACTCAGCATAGGCCTTCAGCCCGCGTCCAGCCCATATCTCGCCGTCAAAACCCTCGCGCAACACGCGCTGGACCTGTTCGAGGCGCTGTTCCTTGCGGCGGGACTGCAGCCGACCTTTTGCCGCCAAGTAGGTGCGATGCTGCGCGATGGCTTCGAGCACGTCATCCACGCCCTGGGCCGTGCCCGCGCTGGCGGAGATCACCGGCGGCGCCCACATGTCCTTGCCAGCGGTGCGCAGGTGCACGGCCTCGGACAGGTCGGCGACCATGCGGTCCGCACCGGGGCGGTCCGACTTGTTCACGCACAAGACGTGGGCCACTTCGAGCAGGCCTGATTTCATGGCTTGAACACCGTCGCCGGCGCCGGGACAAAGCACGACCAAAACCGTGTCCGCCACGCCGACCACATCGTATTCCGCTTGGCCGACGCCGACCGTTTCCACGATCAGGTCTTGAAGGCCGAAGGCGTCCATCACATCGAAGGCATCCACGGTAGCGCGCGCCAAACCGCCGCGACTGCCGCGACTCGCCATGGAACGGATGAAGACACCCAGATCCATGGTGCGCTCTTCCATGCGAATGCGGTCGCCGAGCAGGGCGCCGCCGGTGAAGGGACTGGACGGATCCACCGCCAATACACCCACCGAGCGTTCCTGCTCACGCAGGTTCTTGGCGAGTTGATTCACCAGGGTGCTCTTGCCCGCGCCCGGGGGACCGGTCACGCCCAAGCGACGCCCTTGCCCAATGCGCGAGTACACTTTTTCAAGCAAGTCGGGGAAACGCGAGTCCGCATCCTCCGCCCACGTGATCGCCCGGGCCAACGCGCCGCGCTGGCCTTCGAGCAAGCGCTCGGGGAGTGAAAGTCTGGGTGTACTCACGATGGAATCCATTGGGCCGGGAGGATCCGGCTAGGAGCTCAACAGACTGCGTGCGATCACGATGCGTTGCACATCGGTGGCGCCTTCGTAGATTTCGGTGATGCGTGCGTCGCGGAACAGGCGCTCCACGTGGAAGTCGTCGGTGTAACCGGCACCGCCATGGATCTGCAGACATTCATCGGCGCAGAAGTTGGCCATCTTGGAGGCCATCAACTTGGCTTGGCTGGCCGTGCGGCCGACCTCCATCTTGTTGTCGCGCAACCAGGCGGCCTTGTGGGTCAGCAAGCGCGACGCATCCAACTTGGTGGACATGTCCGCCAGCTTCCACTGGATCGCTTGGAAGTTGCCGATCGTCTTGCCGAACTGCTCGCGCTCGTTGGCGTACTTGATGGCGGCTTCGAGGCAAGCGCGACCGATGCCCAAGGACTGGCTGGCGATTCCGATGCGGCCGCCGTCCAGGGTGTCCATGGCCAGATGGAAGCCCTTGTTGACCTGGCCCATGATCATGTCGGAGCTCAAGCGCACGTTGTCCATGATCAACTCGTTGGTCGAGGAGCCACGGATGCCCGTTTTCTTTTCGGCCTTGCCGACCTTGAAGCCGGGCGTGTCCTTGGGAACCAGGAAGGCGGTGATGCCCTTGGCATTGGAGGCGTTTTGGTCGGTGCGCACATAGATGACGAACAGGCCAGCTTGCTCACCCGTGGTGACAAACAGCTTGGTGCCGTTGAGCACCCACTCGTCCCCGTCCTGGTCCGCGGTGGCGATCAGGGCCGCGGCGTCGGAGCCGGAAACCGCTTCGGTCAGGGAGTAGGCTCCGATGACCTCACCGGATGCCAACTTGGGCAGCCACTCCTTCTTTTGAGCTTCCGTGCCCCACTTGTTGATCGGGGAACAGACCAGGGACGCGTGCACGGAGAGGGTCACCCCCACGGAAGCGCAGCCCCGGTTGATCTCCTCGAGCACCAGGCTCAAGGCCACGTTGTTCATGCCCACGCCGCCGTACTGCTCGGGAATCGTCAGGCCCCAAAGGCCCAGCTCGCCCATCTTGGCGAACACCGACGGATCGATTTTGGCGTTGCGGTCGTGCTCGGTTGCCAGGGGCATGAGCTCATTTTCGGCGAAGTTCTGCGCCTCATCGCGAATCATCGCGAGTTCTTCGGTAAGTGCAAAGTCCATTGGATTTGTCTCTTTGAAAGGTTGGGGGATTAGGCGCTGTAGTCGTAGAAACCCTTGCCGGACTTGCGACCAAGTTGACCGGCGGCAACCATGCGGCGCAACAGGGGGCAGGGTCGATACTTGCTGTCGCCAAAGCCTTCGTGCAGCACCTCCATGATGTTTAGGCAGATGTCCAAACCGATCAGGTCGGCCAGGGTCAGCGGGCCCATGGGGTGGGCCATTCCGAGTTTCATGACGGTGTCGATGCCTTCCGCGGTGGCGACGCCTTCCATCAAAGCGTAGGCCGCTTCGTTGATCATGGGCATCAGCAAACGGTTGGCCACAAAGCCCGGGTAGTCGTTGGCTTCGACGGGCACCTTGCCCAGGTCTTCGGAAGCGGCAACGATGCTCTTGGTGACCTCGTCGGAAGTCTCATGTCCACGGATGATCTCGATCAGTTTCATGATCGGAACCGGGTTCATGAAGTGCATGCCGATCACCTTGTCGGCGCGCTTCGTATTGGCCGCGATTTCGGTGATCGAGATCGAACTGGTGTTGGTGGCCAGGATGGTCGACTCGGGGGTGACCTCGTCGAGTTCCTTGAAGACCGAAGCTTTGACCTCGGGGCGTTCGACGACAGCCTCCACAACCAACTCGGGGCTCCCGATTTTGGCGATGGCGCTGCAGCCTTCGATGCGCGCCATGGCGGCGTCCACATCGGCTTGGGTCATGCGCTCCTTCTTGACCATGCGACCCAGGCTCTTTTCGATGGCACCGATGCCACGCGCCAGGGCAGCGTCGTTGGAGTCCACCAGGGTGACCTTGCTACCGCGCACCGCGAAGACCTGGGCTATGCCATTGCCCATGGTTCCCGCGCCGATAACAGCGACCTGTGCAAAATGGGGATTGGCCATTAGAGCGCCTCCACGGCCAGGGAGACCGCGTTTCCGCCACCTAGGCACAGGGACGCCATGCCGTTCTTGGCATCCTTTTGCTTCATGGCGTGCAGCAGGGTGGTCAGGATGCGGGCGCCGGAAGCGCCGATCGGGTGGCCGAGGGCGACCGCGCCACCGTTCACGTTGATCTTGCTGGGATCCAAGTCGAGCACGCGGCGCAGTGCCACGGCGGCCACGCTAAAGGCTTCGTTGATCTCATGCAGGTCAAAGTCGCCATGCTTCATGCCGACCTTCTGCGCACAGGCTTGGATGGAACGCTCGGGGGCCATCATGACCCACTGGGGATCCATGCCGCTGGTGGCGTAGCCGGTGATACGGGCCAGGGGTTTCACGCCCAAGGCTTCGGCGCGCTCGGCGCTCATGACGAGCAGGGCCGCGGCCCCGTCGTTGATCGAGGATGCGTTGCCCGCGGTCACCGAACCATCGCGCTTGAAAGCGGGGCGCAAACCGGCCATGCCTTCAACGGTGGCTTCGTGGCGAATGTTCTCGTCGTTGGTGAAGGAGAGCGGCTCCTTGCGGCGCTGAATAATCTGCACTTCAAAGCGCTCATCATCAAAACGTCCCGCCTTCTCGGCTTCGGAGGCTTTCATATGACTGTCGACTGCATAAGCGTCCTGGTCCTCACGGCTGACCTTGTACTTTTCAGCGACCAACTCGGCGGTGATGCCCATGTGGAAGTCGTTGTACTTATCCCACAGGCCATCGTGCACCATCGAGTCGAGCAACTGACCGTGTCCCAGCCGGACGCCCTTGCGCGCTTGGGGCAAGAGGTACGGGGCGTTGGACATGGACTCCATGCCGCCTGCCAAAACGCAATCGGCATCGCCGGCGCGGATGGCCTGGGCGGCCAGCATGACGGCCTTCAAACCGGATCCGCATACTTTGTTGATCGTCAACGCACCGACGGTTTCGGGCACGCCAGCCGCCAGGGCAACCTGACGGGCAGGGTTCTGACCGAGCCCTGCGGCGAGCACGTTGCCGAAGATGACCTCTTCGATTTCGACAGCCTCAATGCCTGCGCGGGAGATCGCCTCCTGTGCGGCAAGGGCTCCCATTTCGGGAGCGGACAAGGTGGACATGGCACCCTGGAGGGTGGAGATGGGCGTGCGGCAAGCGCTCGCGATGACTACGTCTTTCACGGGTAGATAAGGGCTAGATCCTGGTTTCGGGGCAAACAGTATAGGGACCAGGGAGGGCTCACGCCACTTGCGGCCCCCTGCGGTTTGACATGGGTTTGCAGTCCCGAGGACGGGAAGGGCAAGGGGCCCAGCCGATACCATGTGGCTACCCTAAGCCCCTTACGAGCATAGCCTTACGCCCACCGAGCGGCGCAGCCCTGCCATCTCCCCCCCGCCCGAGGCCCCCAAGAACCCCACCCCCCCATTGAACGCCCTCCCCCAATTGCCTCTCCTGCACCCGGCGACCATCGCCGAAGGGGAAAAACAACGTGGATGACCTTGTACTGACCGCTGGGCTCAAAAGAAGGGACGAAGCCAGTATGGCCGCGTTCCTGGAGCGCTATCGTGGGCTCATCTACCACTGCATCGGGCACTTCGAGCAGCAGAGCAGTGGTCGGGACGACCTGTACCAGGAGCTGGTGCTCTACATCCTCGAGCGCCTGGACAAGGGCTCTTTCAACCCCGAAAAAGGCTCCCTGGGCACCTGGCTTTACCGTGTCGCATGGTGTCGATGCGTGGACCTCAAGCGCCGCGAACGCTCGCGTCGCCGCCCCCAGTTGACCATCGTGGGCGATGACATGCCCGAACAGGTGGACGAACACCCGGGCCCCCAGGAAGAAGCCGGCACCTTGGAGGTCAGCGGTTATGTGCGCCAGGCCATGTGTAGCCTGGAACCCGAGCAGCGCATCCTGCTAGATCGACGCTTCGTGCAGGGCGACACCCTGGGCAAGATTTCCGGGGATCTTTCGATATCCTTGGAGCAAACCAAATACCGCCTGCGCCGGGCGACGATCAGCCTGCGCAAGGTTCTCTTGAACGAATACGCCCTGGAAGAGGCGTAAGGCGAAAGGCACAAGACCATGGAACGCCCCCCCGAAAATAGACCTCCTTTTTCCGACCCCGGTGACCCGGGCCGGTCGGAGACTCATGCGGGCTCTCCAAACGACCCGCCCTCCTCCGAAACCTTGCATCAACGATTGGCACACTGGGACGAACTGAGCGAACTGGACCTGGATCGCATGCAAGCGGACCCCGAGGCAAACGCGAAGCTCAAGCGCTTGCGTGATGCGCAGGCTTGGCTTGAGAATTCCCTGCTCGATCAACAGGACTGCCCCACGCCCGAGGAACTTTTCGCCCTGGCCATGCCCTTTGCCGGAGAGTCCCTACCCATGGAGCGGTGCGTGGAGATCCAGGAGCACCTAAAACTGTGCGCCGCTTGCAAGGCGGAGTCCCAGACCCTTGAGACCCCGCCCCCTTCGCCCTTGCTGCTGGATGCTCCGGAGGATTTGGGCCTTCCCCTGCCGGTGGGCCAAAAGCAAACGCCCCTGCGCAGGATGCGCGCCCTGATCGCCTGTTGCGCAGCGCTGATGCTGGTCTGGCTCCTGGGCGGCCGGAACCTGTTCCCCTCGTCAAACCCGGTGAACGCGGCCGGGGACACTTGGCCCAGCACCACCACCTTGCGTGGTACCGGGGATTCCCACCCCATTTCGCCGAGCGGCAAAACATTGGCGCGTGGTGCGGATGAAACATGGACCGGGCAAATCACCTGGGCACCGGTTGTCGACGCTCAAAGTTATCGCGTGCTGGTCACAAGAAACAACGGAAGCGCCTTCGACACCGGCGCCGTGGTTGTGGACGCGGCGGCGACGGGCACATCCCTGGATGCAACCACGCCCCTGACTACGGGCCACTACAACGTGGAGCTGTTCGTCACGGTCTTTGGTTTGGAGAGCCCACTGGGCAATGCGGAATTCCAAGTGATGGCCGCACCGGAAGTGCAGAAGGAACTCGAATGGCTCAAGGGGATCGAGCGTGTGAACTTCCTCCACGAGCGGGCATGGCGTGCGGATGCTGTGCTCGAGGCGCTCGACCTGCCCGCAAGCCCCGAGCGAACGCGGTACCTCAAGGCCATGGAAAACCGCTGATGCGGTCGCGCCCGGATCCCGGAAGATCGCCCGCGCGGTTTTCCCACCTGGGTTTCATTTGCTTGGGCTCCATTTGCCTGCTGCCGGGGGATTTCACTTCGGTGGCATTCGCCTCGCAGAGCATCGAGCAACACACGCCCCCGCCCGCCAGCCAACAGGGCCTACTGACCCTGTTTGGCGGACTCCTGCAGGACCTGCGCTCGGGTGATCCGACAAAGGAAACCGCGCTGCTGAACACCGCCGAACAGCTCGCGCAACTGGGTCGCGAGGACGCATTGGCGGTTGCGCGTTTCTACGTGGACTTGTCCCCCATGGCGCGCAAAGCCGGCATCGCGGGGGAGCGGCGCTTCTATGCAATCCGCTCTGAAATTCAAAACTCCGAACACTTGCGGGGTGAGGATTGGCGCGAGGTTCGCGATGAAGTGCAAGCGGACTTGCTCGACCTGATCGCCGCCCACGGGAACGCCCCGGACTTCACGCCCGCGGCCCGCGCCCATGCGTTGCTCGCACGCCTCTGGGTGTCGCGCCTGGACCGGGAGGGTGGCTTGCATGCCGACGGACCCGAGATGCTGGCCAACAGGGCCAACGCCCATGCCCTGAAATCGCTGGAGCTCTTCGAACGGGCCCACCAGCGCACGCCCCAACTCGAACCGATCTGGTTGCTGGGAGAATTGAAGCGGCTGCGCGGTCAGTCCAAGGATGCGCGTGGGACCTATCGGGAGCTGGCACGCCTGGCGGGGCATGTGGGTCGCGAGGATTACACGGTTCATGCGCTGCGCGGTTTGGTGTGCCTGGCGCGCGAGGCGGGTGATGCTCGCGCCGTTGGGGAGTTGCTGAAAAGCTGGAGCGAACGACAAACGCCGCAAACCAGTTGGGAGCTGGCGCGCGAACATGCGCTTTGGCTGCTGGCTTCCGATCATACGCGGGCGGCATTAAACTTCCTCTGGACATGCAAGCCGAAGGAGTCGTATCAAGCCCTGCAATGGAAGGCTCTTGCGTGCACGGCATTGCGTCGCAGGGGACACCTGCCCGCCGCCCGCCGCAACTTGCAAACCATGCAAGCCGACCACCCCGGCGAATGGGAGCTCTTGACCCTGACCGAAGCCGAGCAGCTGCACGCCGAAGGCCACCACGCCAACGCCGAGGATGTGCTGCT
>JAAETM010000137.1 GCA_024228395.1 bacterium
AAAACCCATTGAACAGAACGCCCTGCTGTACACCGTGTGCCGGATCGACCGAGGGGTCAAGGTCGATCACAATGCGGGAAGCCCTGCGGTGCCGTCGCTTGAGGCTCCGTACTGCACTGCGCTCCAGGCCGCGAGCAAGCGCCATGGCCGGGTCAGCATCCATACGTGCACTATCATTGCAGTCTTCGTAGCCAGCTGCGATGCCGAAGATCCTTTGCCTAAGCAGTTCTCCAATAGGTGCGCTGAATCTTTCCCGGTTGCCTGGGGTCCACGATTTGGGCGGCCATGGACTCAGTCAAACCGAGTTTCTTGTCAGCTGCCGCCAGCAGAATGACGCCAACATCCGAGGTTAGGGGTCCGGAGTCAAACGCCACTGTAACGGGCTTAGAGAATTGGCCTTCGAAAAGGACAGACTGTGGGGTAGACTTCAACATACAGCGCGCTCGTGATTTGCTTGTTTCAAGCGGTTAGAACCTGATTCTCGCAGATTGCGGCGCACTGTTTACGCATCACCTATGGCCCTCGTGAAAAACGCGGGCTAGGGCCTTAGTGGGTGGCTTGAGATGGAAAGACCGCCTTGAATGGGGCTGGGTGGTAGGGATCCTGGGGAATCTTTTGGGATGTCAACACGAAACCCAGGCAGTTGCATTTGATTCCTGGCTACCTGGGTTCCTGGAACCGATGAAAACAACTCCAACGGGCGGTAGTCAACGGGCTGCGGTGGCTGCTGATAGACCAAGCCCTTGGCCGCAAAGCCCTCAAGCGCGTAGGAGAGGCCCAGCGGAAGAGCCTGGATCGGACGGTCGATTTCACCGAAGAACGTGGCCTCGAATGGATAGCCCTGGAAGCCCTCTCCACGCCCTCCCATTGCGGGCAATGCTCGTAAGGCCACATCCGCTAGGGCCTGCCCAGCTTATCCCCACTCGAGCGCCTTCCGAATTCCAGCCTGTGGTATAAAACCCCTCCGCAAGACATGGGGGTGTGGTCCCCCGGTAGATCCCCCGGCCCCACCCTTCCTCGAATCACGATCCAAAATGACTGACCCCCTGATCATCGCCGGCCGGGCCTTCCACTCGCGCCTCATGGTTGGAACCGGTAAATTCTCAAGTCCGGAGGCCATGGTTCAAGCCATCGAAGCCACGCAAGCTGAGATTGTTACGGTAGCACTGAGACGTGTTGATCTGAACTCCCCGACCGACAGCATTTTGGATGCGATCGATAAGGACCGTTACCTGTTGCTACCCAACACTTCGGGAGCTCGGGATGCAGACGAAGCCATTCGACTTTCAGAGTTGGCGCGCAAGAGCGGACTGGAGCCTTGGGTCAAGCTGGAGATCACGCCTGACCCGAGAACCCTGCTTCCAGATCCGGTCGAGACACTGATCGCCGCCGAAAAGTTGGTCAAGCTTGGGTTCACCGTGTTGCCCTATATGCCAGCGGACCCACTGCTCGCCAAACGCCTAGAGGACGTGGGCGTGGCGACGATCATGCCCCTGGGTAGTTTGATTGGAACGGGCATGGGCATCCGCACCCGGGATGCCATCGAAATCATCATCGAGCAGGCCACGGTACCGGTGGTTGTTGACGCGGGCCTGGGTCTTCCGAGCCACGCATCCGAGGCCATGGAGATGGGCGCAGATGCGGTGCTGGTCAATACCGCCCTCGCCATCGCGGGCTCGCCTGCCCTGATCGGAGAGTCTTTTAGACTGGGTACCGAGGCAGGTCGCTTGGCGTACTTGTCCAGGCCCGGAGCCTCTAGCACAAGAGCACAAGCCTCATCCCCGCTCACGGGCTTCCTCAATTGAGCCAGCTTACGCGACTATTGGAGTTGATGGACTCTCCGCACTTGCATGGGCTGCTGGAAAACCAAAACGCTGACTTGGCTAGGGGAGCGCTACACCGCCCCATCAAGCGACCCGAGGACCTGGCCCTTCTGCTCTCCCCTGGCGCAGATGCCATCCTTGAGGAAATCGCACAAGAAGCCAAGCGCCTCTCGCTGGAGCGCTTTGGTTACACGGTTGGGTTGTATGCCCCGCTATACCTATCCAATATTTGCGTGGGCAAATGTTCCTACTGTGGATTCCGCGCGGACCTAAAGATCGTTAGGCGAACACTGACCCAAGAGGAAATCACAAGAGAATTGCAAACGGTCCGCGACCTTGGCATCCAAGACATCCTGCTCGTGTCCGGCGAAACGCCGCGCAACGTGGACACGAACTACCTGGAGAAGGCCATTCAAAGCACACTAGAACACGCTTCGAGCGTGAGCTTGGAGATCGCTCCGCAACCGGTCAAGGACTACCGCGCCATGCGTCGTGCGGGCGCTACTGGATTGACCCTCTACCAGGAGACGTACGACCGAGAAGCCTACAACAAAGTGCATGCTTTTGGCCCCAAGGGAGATTTCATGAACCGGTTGGCTGCCTTAGACCGTGCGGGGGAAGCGGGCATGCGCAAGCTTACGGCTGGCGCACTCTTTGGACTTTCCGCCTGGCGTCTCGAAGCTCTGCGACTCGGTATCCACACGGCCTACCTACAAAAGCGCTGGTGGGAAAGCCAGATTTCGATTGGGCTCCCCAGACTCAAGGGAACGCCGGACATGTTCGACATCCCCAACCGCATCGACGACCGAACCCTGGTCCACATGTTGACAGTCCTGCGCGTTTTCCTACCAGAAGTGGGTATCTCGATCTCCACCCGCGAAACTGCGGAGTTCAAAGCGAACGTTCTCGGACTCGGTGTCACTCAAATGTCCGCTGGATCCAAGACCGAACCTGGTGGCTACGCTGAACCCAACGTTTCCGCTGACCAATTCGCAATCTCCGACGATCGGTCCCCCGCCGAGGTTGCAGAGGGTTTGCTGGCCTTGGGGTTCGACCCGGTTTGGAAGGACTGGGATAGGAGCTTTGTGAGCACCGTATGAATGAGATTCAAGTCAACGGAGAGAGTCGCACATTTGAGTCCGCAATCACAATTGGGCAGCTATTGGTCGAATTGGGGGTTCCAGTTGAAACCACGCTGGTCGAGCACAATCGGCAGGTAGTACCCCGCACCGAATTCGACTCAACCCGAATCGAAGAGGGAGACGTGCTGGAATTGGTTCGTCTCGTGGGTGGGGGCTGAACCTCACCGCTGCGAACTACCTACCCGAAACGGCCAAGTTCAGGCCCGTAGACCTGTTTGGCTGTTGTTCTGACTTGTCAATAGATATCATCGGCGGTGCTCTTGACCCGGGCGGGGCCCCTAGTGCTGCTGGTGACCAATACGGACAGCCTGACGGCCTGGTCGTTCGCAACGTGAGGTGAACTGTCCTTGCTGGGTCAGGCCGCCAGATTGCGGGTCATGGCTAGGTCGGTCATGAGAGCGATTTGAACGGGATCCCCCGCCACGATTAGCGTGTCTCCAGCGGTCAGTTGGGTATTCCCGCGGGGCGGGATCTTGACATCCTCGCCCTTTCGTTCGAACGCGACAAAGGAGAGCTTGTCTCCTTTTTCCCTGCCAAAGTGCCCGAGCTCCGTCCCTTCGAGCCTCGCCCCCTGCTGCACATTGATCTGAGCCAAGGCCACGCCCCCTCCGCCCACACGTGCCTCGGCCAGGAAGTCGGCTACACCCGGGCGTGTGATGAACTCCACCGTTTCGCGGCCACCGCTCTTGTACGGGCATAGCACCCGTTTGGCCCCGGCTCGCTCCAAGCGCCTGGCATCCTCATCCCGCTCAGCCCTGGCGATTAGAGTGACCTCGGGATTGAGTTCTTTGGCATCCATGGTGATCACAATGTTTTCAGCGAAATTGGGCACTGCGGCCACCACGTGCTTGGCCCGTTCGATCCCTGCTAGCAGCAAGATTTGGTCCTCAGTGGCTTGGCCTTCGATCACCAGGTAACCCAGGTCAAACGCACACATGAAACGGTCCGGATCCTGCTCAATCACGACAAACGACGAATTGCTTGCAGCCAACTTTTCCGCCACCGAAGAGCCCAAGCGGCCAAACCCGCAGATGATCGTGTGCTTCTTGAGTTGCTTGATGCGCTTGTTCATGTGCTTACGCCACGCCAGTTGGGTGGCCACGGAAGTTTGTACGATGATCGCGAATGCATAGGACGCCGACGTGACGCCACCGATCAACAGGAGAGTGGCAAACTGCTTGCCCAAGTCCGAAAGGCCCTCATCCCCATACCCCACCGTGGTGATCGTGGTCAGGGTGAAGTAAAACGCTTTCCAAGGGTGCCAGCCTTCGATGCCGGCAAAGCCAATTGTTCCCGCCAACGTGACCAAACTGACCAGCAAGAAAGCCATGAAGAGCTTCGTCTTTTCAGATCTTCCACAGTGGGGAGTCTGACGGTGAAGGTGACGGTAGGATAGCGACATGGGCTCTATCTTCTTCGGACCTGGCCAACCCCGGGCCCAATCCCGATCCCGCCCGCCACGCAGCCCTGGGAATGCATCTCAAAGTGGGTCCCGGATCCAGGCCCTGTGCCCCCTGCAAGGCACAGGAACCAGTGACCTGCTGGTAGGACAGTGGACCCCGCCCCCCTCCCTACGCCCCGCCAGTGGGCCCCGTGCAATGGCACCCTATTTGCGCTCTTTTCCCAACCCCACTCGTCTGGAGCCCTAGCCATGAAGAATCCCCTCCTCACCCTCGCCGTCACCGCCCTTGTGTTTTGTGCCCTGAATGCACCTCTGCAGGCCCAGGGAAGGATCAACGAGACCAGGCTGGCCAAGGCGATCCCGGCGGCTGCGTCCGTTCCCCAGCGCTCCCGCAGTAGCGCTGATCGGAGCTCCCGGCCCACTTCGCGCCCCGTCGCAAGGTCCGCACCCAAGCAACGCTCCTCCGCCCGGCCCGCCCAACGCCCCACTAGCCGGCCCACCGCCCGCCCCGCCCAACGCCCCACTTCCAGGCCCGTCAGCAGGCCAACCCGCCAACAGCCAACCACACACCCCGTGAGCCAGCCGCGCTCCGACTCACGGCCCACCCGCAGGCCCACCCCCGTTCGCAATTCCAATCCGAGCGGCAGGTCAACCCCGACCCAGGATTCCGGTCCGAGCAGTCGCAGAGTTCCCTCGACGGCTCCCTCCTCCGGCTTCACGCCTGCCCCCGCTTACAACCCCAAGCCCGTTCGCACCGTGGTTCCCAGGGTGGCAGGATCCGCCAGCCTGCAGAGAGCCCGAGAACGTGCCCGCAGCGCAAATCGCAGCAAACCCACGTCTACCCCAAAACCAAGCGCCGCCCAACGCATCCAACAGGATCGACTTCGCCGTACCCGCTCCGCTCACAAGACAGGCGGCGTGACTCCGCTCTTGCGCAAGCCGAATGCTGCGAACTCTCAAACTCTTAAGAAGAACACACAACTGTCGGCAGGAGCCGCACGAATCCAAGCTGCTCGAAATCGAATTCGCGACACCAGGGATGCCTCCACTGTGTCCCGAACAAACGGGTCCGACACCTCCGAGGTCAAGCCCACGGGCATCCGACCCCAGGGAACTCAGTCCAAAACTCTAGACAGGCTTGGTCCGAAGACCCTCACCAAAATCGATGACAAGGGTCAGATCAACAAGAGGGCCTTTGACAAACCCACGATCCAGAAGCGCGAGGAAAAGAGGTCCGCAACAGCGCGCAAGGATTACATCGCCAGCCTCGACGCCAGCGCCATTCCCGGCGGAGTTCTCACGGCTGGTCCTGGGAGTCGCCCCAACACCAGGCTTGGCAGTTCAAGCCTCCGCAATGGACAGGGTCTCGGCGTTGGTGGTGGAGCCATCACTACTGGCTCTGGACATGGACGCAACCTCTGGAGCAACCAGGGTTACAACTACCACCATGATCCGTACTCGAACTACTACTGGAATTGGAACATGTGGGGTTCTGGATACGGGTGGTTCTGGTGTCCGACTCAGTGGGCCACTTCGTGCTGGTGGGATTGCTACTGGTACAACGGTGGTTATTGGAACTGCGGATACCGTCCGAGCTTCTACTACTGCGGTCCTTTTACGTCTCCCAGCTATTCGGTGATCGTGCAAGTCAACGAAAGTCCGATCGTGATCGAGGATACCGAGCCCGCTCCGCAGGCCCAAGTGGCTGAGGCGGTTGCGCGTGTTCCCGCGGTTGTCCCCGCCATCAACCGTGCCGCCGAGTATTACCTAACTCTAGGCGACCGCGCATTCCGCAGCGGCCGCTACTCCGATGCCGTCCACCATTATGGCAAGGCCGTCGAATACTCCCCCACCGAAGGAATCCTGTACCTGATCCTATCCGATGCGCTGTTCGCGACTTCGGACTATCACTACGGAGCATTCGTCTTGCGCAAGGCGCTTGAACTGGACCCGGCACTGGTCGACCTGACCGTGGACAAACGCGGCTTCTATGACCGTCCCGCTGACCTGGACGCTCAAATGACACGCGCCCGCACATTCGTCCTTCAAAACCCGGATGATCAAGACGCACGCCTCATGTTGATCGCCAATGAGATTTTCACAGGCAACCCATCCGGCGCCCTGGGCCTTTTGATGCAACCCGCATCCAAAACGACCGCCCAGAGCAGTGCTGGCATCCTCTTGCAAGAAAGAGCCCGCCTCGAAATGGAACGCATCCAGATACAAGCGCCTCCCGCGGGTGGTAAGGCCGCATTCGAAACGCTTCCCCCCGGTCAAAAGTAAGCTACACCTATTTACCTATCAATAAGCGTCTACAGCACCGGATTTCTCCGGTGCTGCCTTTTTTTCTTCGCGCAAGTCGAGCTGCAAAGTTCACCGGCGGTGCTTTGGATCCAAGCCTGATGTGTTCCTTCGCGAAGTGCCCGGGCTAGAGTTGAATACTGCGGGGACCTTCATCCCCGTGGAACACTTCCACATCGGGCATCCACCCCTTCTCCTCTGAGTAGCGCCCACGAACATGATTTGCCACGTCGGGCACCGCGTCGGGGTGGGCCATGATCACGGTACAACCCCCGAATCCTGCGCCCGTCAACCGGGAACCGTAACAGCCTTCAACTTCCAAGGCCGCTTCGACAAGAAGGTCCAACTCGGGACTTGAGACCTCAAAACGGTCACGAAGGGAACGGTGGGTTTCCGTCATGAACTGGCCAAGCCGCCGGTAATCCCCGTCCAAGAGCGCTTGGCGTGCCGCGAATGTGCGCACGACTTCTGCAACCACATGACTGGCCCGCCGTTCGAGCACGGGTTCAAGACGTGTTCGATTTTTTTCGAATTCAAGCGGGGTCACGTCTCGGAGGCACTGCACACCAGGTACCCATTGTTTGAGTTCCTCAAACACCTGGGAGCATTGTTGCACGCGCTTGTTGAATTCGCTGGCGGCGAGTTCGCGCTGAACTCCGCTGTTCGCAACCATGATGGACAACTTCTTGAAGTCGATAGGCAGATGCTCAAAAGACTCATTCCTACAATCCAGCCAAAGAAGATGGCCGGGTTTTGCCAATCCAATGGCGAAAGGATCCATGATGCCACACTTAACACCCACAAATTCACGCTCGGCGTCGAGAGCGCATTGCACCTGATCCTGTCGAGATAGTCCCAACCCCCAAACCTCATTGAGTGCGAACGCGGTGCCCACGCAAATCGATGCGGAAGAGGAAAGCCCCGCGCCCACGGGCAGGTTACCGCCGTACAGGACATCCAGGCCTCGAACATCTGGAGTGCCGTCTCCCGCATCGAAATGTTTCAAGAGCTCCCGTATGACCCCCACCGGATAATCAACCCAGCGCCCCGATTTTGCCTTCGGCTCGTGCCCAAGTTCAAATTCCAAACCCTGAGAGTCCAGGCGTGACTGCAGGCGCACCAATCCATCCTCCCGGAGTCGAATTGCCAGAAAAGTGCCCCTGTCGATGGCCGTGGGCATCACGGGACCCCCGTTGTAGTCCAGATGTCCCCCGAACAAATTCACCCGACCTGGTGAAAAGAACAAGTGAACGGTTCGATGCCCTTCCCCCATCCGGGAGTAAAAAGCGATGCGATGTTTGCCCAAAAGGGTCGCGCAGTTGTCATTGGTAGCAGGGCCGGGCATGGAACAAGGGTACCAACTGCCCATGGGGCTCCGTCCAGAGTTTTGAAGGAGGATTCCTATCTGCGGCGCAGCCCCCACACGATAGAGTATGCGTATGCAACCTCGCCCCCTCCGTATGACCAACACATTCCGAAGTCTGACAATCTGCCTAGCCCTGGCTCTCCTGGCCCCGGCCTGTGCCTCGGTATCCTTAGATCGCAGCACCAAAACCTCCGGTACCTACAAGAGTACTGGTTGGTCCTTCACGGTCTTCACGATCGACATGCCCAAGGGGTCCCTGATGATTGCCCGTGAAAATGCCGCAGATTTTCACTTGGCAAATACCACCGAGACCCACGCTAAAGTCTCCCCCGACTGGGGCTGGTTCAACTGGGTCCTGGATATTGTCTCCGTGCGCAAGGCCACGGTGAAAGGAACCTGGGGCTTCGAAGAGCACTAGCTGGGGAGGCTAGGGCCCGTGCAAGATCCCAAGCCTGCGCATCTCCGCGATCGTGCGGTCCAACACTTCCGCAAAAGGCTCGGGGCTCCAATCCAGCTCTTCCCGGGCGCGTTTCCCACTGGCGTCAAAAGCGACGCCGAGCATACGCATGGCCGCGGGCGATGTGAGTTTGGGTTCCTTGAGCACGGATACCAACGACAAACCAAGACCAAGGCCATTCCAGATCCAAGTTGGCAGGGTCGCCTTGACAGGATCACGACCAACCAGGCGTTGACCAACTTCGGCAAACAGCTGGCAACTCGACACGTACGACTCCGCCAGAAGGTAGCGACGCCCGGCCTGGCCCTTCTCCAAGGCAAGCCGCACCCCGCGGGCGCAGTCCCAGACGCCGACCACCGCCATTCCCCCAGGCGGAGCCAACGAACCGATGCGGCCCTGGGCCATTCCCTGCAGAAAACGGGCTGAGTTAGAGTTCTCCTGCACCGGGCCAAAGATGGCTCCTGGATTCACGGTGCGAACCTGCAAGTTAGATCCGGCTTGCATCGCAAGCTCTTCGCCCAGTTGTTTTGTATCCACATAGGGGACGTGCAGTCCGGCCCCATTGAAAGCGCTGTCCTCATTGCGCGGCATGCCGTCTGCGGAGAACCCGACCGTCACGATCGAACTCACGTGCACGAATTTCGTGACCCCGGCGCGCTCGCTCTCTTGGAGTACATTTGCAACCCCGGTCACATTGACGTCATGCAATGCCCGGGTGTCGCGGCTTGCGTAACTGATCAACGCCGCGTTGTGCACCAACCAAAGGGGCGCCTGCCCGGCCATGTCGCGGGCCCGGGTCAGAGCCTCCTTCAGCGCATTGATATCCATGAGGTCCGCGGTGTGCCACTGCACGTCGAGTTCTTGCAGCACACTACGGTCCGAGGATGCGCGGCAAACGACATGGACCGCATAACCGGCCGCCAAGAAATCTCGGACCAGGTAACGGCCCAGAAATCCAGTTCCTCCGGTAATGCAGACGTGGGGTTTCAAGTCACGTCCCCTACTTCGGATTCGCGCAGGGGTAGGGTCAAGGTTGCGATGGCACCTTTGCCTTCAGAGGAATTTCTCAAGGCGATCGTGCCACCACGTGATTCAACAACACGCTTTACGATTGCGAGGCCCAGGCCCGTCCCCCCACTTCGAGTCGTGAAGTGCGGCTCGAAGAGATGCTCTAGATCCTCCTCGGAGATTCCGGATCCCGTGTCCCGAATCGTGTAGCAGGCGGTGCCCGCGCTCACGTCGAGGCGAGCAGTCAAGGTGCCTCCGTCGGGCATGCTTTCCAGAGCGTTGTTCACCAGGTTTAAAAGGGCACGCCGCATCTCCCCTGGATGCACGTGAATGTGCTCGCAGGCATCGAGTCCTTCCCGAATCACTCGAACCCCCAAGTCCTCCGCCCAGGCGGCAGCCCAGTCCAACACCTCCTCCAGCAGCCCACCCGACTCCACCGCGGTCGCCGGTTTGTCGGTGCCCGCAAAATCGGAAAAGTCGCGGGTGACCTCGCGCATGGCATCCACCTGCCGATCGATGATCTCCAATGTGCTCTCGAGAACCGGCTCGAATGCTTTGGGCCCTTTCTTCCAGGCCCGGCGCAGCAACCCCACCGACAGGCGAATGGGCGTCAGTGGATTCTTGATCTCGTGGGCGACCTGTAGGGCCATTTCGCGCCACGCGGATTCTTTCTCGGCCTGGATCAACCGGCCCCGGTTCTCGGCCAAGTCATGGGCCATGGAATTAAACGCTACCGACAGCTCGGCCATTTCATCCTTGCCGCGCACATCCACCCGAGCATCCAAGTTGCCCGCTGCGACCTGCTCCGCTTGATGCTTGAGCTCGAGGATAGGACGTGTCATGCGTTTGGCGGACCACCAAGCCAAGGCTCCGCCCAAGACAAGGGATAGGACCGATGCCCACATCAGAAGCGCATCCTGGGTGCGAACCGGTCGATAGATATCCTTGTCATCGACCCCTACACCGACCACCCAACTCAAACCACCTGGACCTTTGAGCCGGTGGAAGGCCGCCTTCTTCTTGATGCCCTGAAAGCTATAATCGGGGTACATACCGAAGTCATGGGTTTGAGCTGCTTCCACCAAGGGATTTAGTGCCGCATTTTCAAGGCCACTGACTTTCTGTCCGTACAGCCCAGTGTTCTTGTGAGCGAAAATGGTGTCCGCGTCCGGTCCCCAAATCCACGCGTAGGAGCTAGCGTAGATGTCGTTCTTTTCCTCCGCCGTGGCCTCGCTCAAACGCCTCACTCCGTAGCGGTTGACCATACGCTGCACGTGGGTCCACTCCATGAAAGCTACCAACACACCTGGGCTCTTCCCATTCGGTTCCGCGGATTCAATCCGCGAAGCAAACCCCACATGAAAGACATCCTCGGGCCGACTTCCCGGCGGGACAAAATCAGGCCGGTGGCGATCGATCACCGATTCGCCGTTCTCCATGCAATCTGTAAACCAAGGATCGTCCCCGTAGTAAAAGCTCTCCGCTTCCTCGACCTGGTCCTGGGTCAACCGGCGTCCCTCTTTCGTACTTGTATTCCATGCAATCACGCTTCCATCCGTGCCCAACACAAAAATGCGGCTGTAAATGCCACTTGTCTTGACCATGCCATTGAG
>JAAETM010000138.1 GCA_024228395.1 bacterium
CGTGCACACCAATCGTGTACTAGCAAAGCAAGACGAATGGATTCGCAGACGACTCCGCGCGATCCACCTCAAGCACTGGAAACGTGGCCGAACGGCCTTCCGTGAATTACGCGCGCGAGGAGCCTCGAAGCGCGTAGCTGCGGAAGTCGCCGGGCACACCAAACGCTGGTGGCGGACCTCACGCGGAGTGATTCATCACATCCTCAACATTCCCTACTTCGACCAAATGGGAATTCCCCACCTGGACGAGTAACCTCAATCTATCGAACCGCCGTGGTACGGACCCGTATGCCCGGTGGTGTGGGAGGGGAACCCAGGAGACCATTTCCTGGGTCCCTATCCCGATTTCTTTGGTATTTGGAGCACGGCGGAGCGTACGCTCAGTTGTAAACTGAAGGCTAGCAACATGCACAGCCCTCCCCTTCGCGGGCGCTGCCCCCGGCGCGCCATTTTCACCTGGAGACTCGACCCCGTGGCCGCCCGCCGCGTGGTACCTGCTCCGTTGCGACCCAAGGTTGTGCATGGCTCCGCAATTGGGGCCGTGGACTGCATGCGCCTGGAACGCTTGCGCCCACGTATTTTGCCGGGCGCCCTGGGCCTCTCGATGGAAATGTGCACGCATCTGATTCCTGCGGAATGGGATGACAACGGCGTGCGGCGTGACGTGCTTTATGTGTTGCGACGGGATGTGCAGGTGAGCGGGCTGGGACGTGCTGGTGGACTGCTACTGCCCGGGCAACCCCATCCGGCCAGCATCCAGGTACTTGACGAAGACACACAACTGCAGGTGTCCGTGAATAGTCTGGACGAGGTCTGTCAGCTTGACCTTGGCGGCATGCTAGCGGGTCAATGGAAAGAGAGCGTGTTGTTCTCAAATGGGCAGCACCTCATGCGAGTCTTGGGCAATCAGGCGGGGGGCTTTCTGGTGTTTGACGACAACGGGAGCGGCGACCTCATCGAATTGGAGGCCCATCCTGAGTTGGCCGAACCCCTGGACCTCAAACGCAGCCATTCTAGTTTGTTCGAAGGTGGGTTGATCCCTAAGGGGGCCGCTCAACCCGATGCCGCGGTCGTCCTGCGCAACCTCGTATGCCTGTGGAGTCCCAAGGGCAAGGTGCTGCGCGCCAGCCAACGCCAAGGCCTGGCAGGAGAAAACGGTGAAGGCATGCGTGAGCCTTCACCGGCTTAGTGCGCCATTAGCCCGGGCATTTTTGAACACGCACCCTAGGCTTTGCAAGCGGGCCCCTCTCGCCTCCTGAAAGGACCTTCAGAATCTTGCCTTCCTCGACAGGTAAGCTCCGGTCCCTGCAGCGGATCCCCACCGCATTGCCTGCGGGGTCAGAATCCACAAAGCCCTGCCAGGAACCGAGTTGTTGTGCCTGGAGCACGCCTTAATGAACTAGAAGTGGATGGTCCAGTTGGAGACGCCGCCGGAGGGGGGGGCTGCCATGAGGACTCGCCCCAGGTTGGGGTCATATGACCACTGCGTCGAGCCGGTGCCGTTGCGTAGGATGTCGATTGGTGAGTGTCCGATGCCCCGTAGAATCAGGGTGGTCGGTTCGGTGTCCGATGATCCAAACACAAATTCCATGGCTCGGTCTGGATTGAGACCGACCATTTTAGGGTTCACCGAGATACTACGCAGGTTCCTGGCGCCGAGCACATACAGGCGATTGGCGCTCGGATCCACGTGATATAGGAAGGGGGTGAATTCTCTCTCGTTGCGAGTTAGGATTGAAAAACCATGCCAGCGCCCGGGCCGGTCTGCCAAAATCTCGTGGTTTTGATATGGAGCAGGCATTTCAAGTTTGTACTGCTCCAACCAATCGAGGGTTACCTGTTCGTCCATAGTGTTCCAGTTATGGACGGATTCGGGGCTGCGGGAGGAGTCGCCGGTACCCCCACGGAGGGCGAGTTGACCATCGAATTCGTCGCATTCCGTGATCAGGAATGCAAGCGGGTCACCAAGGGCGGCAAAAGTACGCACCGGTGCTGAGGTCAGGTTGCGGATCATGTCCGTCTCCTGGTCGATGGTTCCTGTTACAGGGTCGAGATCGAATGAGGATGACTGCAGGTACTCAAATCCAAAGAGATCGGGGCCTCCGCCGAACATCAGCTCGCTGTCGAACAAGGTGGTGTCGGTGGACAGGGCGTATCCGTGGGTTAGAGAAGTGGTTCCTGTATGATTGACTATGGCAGCGAAGCGGCCCGCATAGCGATCCTGGTGGCGAGCTGCGTAGGATGTGGCACTCCCACCGCCCATTGAAAACCCGATGCCGTACAAGCGGTTCACGTCGATCGGCAACACCGAGGCCACCCAGTTGAGTGCCTGTTCAGTATTCCGCTGACTGTATTCGATCCCAAAGTTGTATTTGTGAGCTCCCAAAGGGGCGACAACAAACCACCCGCGGCTTCGCGCTTTGTTGAAGTAATCGGTGTAGAGCAACATTTGCTCAGGGGTTTCACCGTATCCGTGGAACAGGACCAACAGGGGGGCACGGTCAAGTGGGGCGTCGGGGATTCCAATCACAAAGTCCTCTTCCCAGTTTGTTCCCGTGTTGCCAAGGGTCACCTTGTAAACTCCACGGGAGAGTACCTGCACGCTGTTGGCTCCCGCTCGGAAGGAACTCGGGGTGCCCCCATAGGTTCCGAAAGCCTCTTCGCCAAGGTCCTCACCGTAAACACCGTACAGGCGGGGGACCTGGGTCACCGATCGGTCAGGGGTCCGAGAGCTGTAGGGGTTCTTTTTGGAGGGCAGAACTACCGCGCTGACAACAAGGACCAGGCCAGTGCAGATGATTAGGGGGAGGCGTTTCTTCATTGGGATGAGGGGCGCGGGATCGAGGAGCACAGTTCGGTTGCTGCGATACACCGTCACATAAACCCTGACAGGGCCTTACATCGACACAGCGGGTGGCGGGGCGGGAGCCGTACGTACTTTCTTGGCTACAAGGTTGCGTTCTCGATTTGGTTATCTCGGAAGGAGGCAGAATCTACCAGCATTTTCGCATTCCAAGACTGCCCCGGGTGCGTAGGGTGGTGCCCTGAACGCGAATCGGATCCTCTTGGGTGCCCTGATGGGGACCCGACAGTTCGCCATGGCTAGGTAGAACAATTCCCCAATATGCCGCACCGCAGCTCCACGCCCAGCATCCCCAGCTCCGCTATCGACCACGCAGCGACAAACGTGGGCGATATTTTGAACCATGCAATCACGCTGCAGGAGGACCAAGCCGCCGTCGTCGTGTGGGACTCGGAATGCGACCTGAATGGGGCGCTTGCCAAGGCCTACCAGCGATGCCTGCCGGAGGCCACGTTCATGAATTACGACCGGACGCCCCATGAAACGATCCGGGCCGCGTTTGAGATTCTCGAGCCGGGTGATTTGGTGGTTTTGATTCAGTCGACAAAGTTCCGATTGGCCGCATGGCGCCTGAGATTGGAGCTTTTCAAGCGTGGGTTGAAGGTCGTAGAGCACCCGCATCTGGTTCGCATGCCCGATGAAGAAGCGCTCATTTACATCAACTCGTTGGCCTATGATCCCCAGTACTACCGTGGTATCGGTCGTGCATTAAAAGAACGTCTGCAGGCCACCAAGGAATGTGTTCTGCATAGCCGGGGTGAGAAGCTGTACTTCCCCGCGGGGTTCGATACACCCGGACTCAATGTGGGGGACTATTCAGAAATGGTCAATGTGGGGGGGCAGTTCCCGATCGGAGAAGTTTTCACGGAGTCCAATGATCTGGAAGCGGTACACGGCCGTTTTGTGATCGGCCTATTTGGAGACACCGATTTCACTGTGAATAAGCCGCTGGATCCGATTACCTTGATCGTTGAAAAAGGCCGCGTTGTGGGTACGGAGAACTCCACACCAGCTTTCGATCAAGTCCTCGAGAGCATCCGAGCCGATGAGGGCCAAATCTGGGTGAGGGAGTTCGGTCTTGGCCTGAATGAGGCATTCACGAAAGATCGCGTGGTGACGGATGTGGGTTCTTACGAACGAGTGTGTGGCGTCCATCTTTCTTTGGGCATGAAGCACTCGGCCTACAAGAAGCCGCAGATCAAAAAGAAACACGCCAAGCAACATGTGGACGTGTTTGTGCTGACCGACTCCGTTATCTTGGATGGCGAAGAGATCTTTGACGACGAGCGTTGGTTGCTGCCGATCTAATTCTGATCAAGCAATAGACGGCGCTAGCTTCGCTCTTTTTCTTGACCGAGTTGCTCGAGCAAGTGTTGAATTTCAGCAAACTCTTCTCGAATCACCTGCGTTCGTAGGCTGCTCTTGTACGCCATCACGATCAATTTGACGAAGACTTGTATGCCGCCGCCATATGCGAATTGTAGGTCGGGGAGCGAAATCGGCGTGACGTTGCCTGCAAGTTTACGCCACGCGGAGATGGCTACCCTCGGATCGCTTTCAGCGGTCCACTCGAAGAACTTCACTTGCCAGGTGAGGTCGCGCAGGGTCCCGGTGAGGCTTTGTTCGTATCCGGGCGCCGTGGCGCGGAGTTCGTTGGCGTGCAGGCCGGCTTTGTCGGACGAAACCGTGAAGACGGAGTGGTCCTCATTCCAAGTGTCGATGGTGTCGAGTCCGGTGGCATTCAGTTTGAGGCCTTCTGGAGCATTGTAGACCCGGTAGGTGTTTTCCGGGCCGGAGCGATTGATCGACTGGATCAGCGGGGAGGTGTGATCCCACGGCTGCCATTCGGTCATGATGATGTTCTCGCGGCCGTGCAGGTGTTCGCGCGCTCCGACAGGTCGGTTCTTTCCTGGATAATCAGAAGGCCCGCCATTCCACATGACCTCCAGCAGGACCTGGTCAACGACAGTGTCGGATTCGGTGGCGTCCTTGCGGGCGTTCTTGCCAATGTGAGTTTGGCTCTTGCCATGCAAGTGGATGTCAAGCTCGCCACCCTCGAAGGAGTTGGGGTGGATGACATTTCCTTCGGATGTAGCACCGTTTGTCTTGGCCCAGGGGAGCTTCAGGAGTCCGACATCGTTGTCCCACCACAGGTGAATCCCGCACTTGTTGTTCTTGAAGATGTTTTGGTGGATTTGATTGTGGCTCCCATGTGTGATGAACGTGTTGCTGGAGTAGCCTCCCCAGACGCCACGGATGGCATTGCCCACGAGTAACCATTCAGGGGGGGAATGTGGATTCTAGCCCATTGGGGAGGGGGGGGGCTGTCCAATCAATGGCGATCGGCGATGCTGGCCTGCGCTGACCCGATCCTATCCGAGCAACTTCGGCGATGGCTTGTCCCCAAGCACCGCATGAGCAACGTTGACGATGAAGTCGTTGAGGCTTCGGCCTTTTTGGTGCAGCATTGCCGAAGCGGTCTGCATCCGCTCGATGAAGCGGCTGCCGCTCTCACTCTGGCTACCGAGACTCGTCTTGCGATGGATGACGACAGGTCGGACTGCACGCTCGGCAGCGTTGTTTGTCGGATCGACCCCCTCGCACTCTA
>JAAETM010000139.1 GCA_024228395.1 bacterium
CTCGCCGATAGGCCCCGATGCGGAAATCCCGCCCTCCTCCAGTAGCACCAGATGATCGGCCAGGCGTGCCACCTCGTCCGGTGCGTGGCTGACATAGAGCAGCGGGATATCCAGTTCATCATGCAGGGATTCCAGGTAGGGCATGATCTCCTGTTTGCGTGCCAAGTCCAGTGCCGACAGGGGCTCGTCCATCAGCAGGATCTTGGGGCTGACCGCGAGGGCGCGGGCAATTGCCACCCGCTGGCGTTCTCCACCGGAGAGCTGATGGGCCTTGCGGTTGAGCAGGGGGGCGATGCCCAATAGATCAATCGCCCGCTGCATGGAGACCTGGCGGTCAGACTTCGGCACCCGCTTTACTCCGTACTCCAGGTTGCGCCTCACGTTAAGATGTTGGAACAGGCTGGCCTCCTGGAATACATAGCCCAGGGGGCGCTGGTGTGGTGGTACAAAATGCGCACCATCCTGCCATAGCATATCGCCCACCCGTAGAAAGCCGTCCTGGCAACGCTCCATTCCGGCAATGGC
>JAAETM010000140.1 GCA_024228395.1 bacterium
ATGTGACCCCAATGCAAATGGTGCGTGCCTACGCGGGTCTTGCCACCGGTATCCTCCCGAACATTCGAGCTGTGCATTCCATCGACGGGCGTGAACTGGTTTCCGAAGGGCGGCGCCTCCCTATCGACGAACACAACCTGCGCATTGTGCACGGGGCCATGGATGCGGTTGCCAACCACCCGGACGATAAGCTCTGGAGAAAGGCGTTGGCTGAAGAGAAACTGGGGGCTCGCTTCATCTGCAAGACCGGCAGTGCCGACTACGACGATGATGGCATCGTGCCCAAGTATGACGACGCAGAAAATTTCTTGGGATACGAGAAGGGCGTACGCAAGCACACCTGGGTCGTCGGATGGCTGCCTGCGGAAAACCCCAAGTTGGTCGTGGCCGCTTTCGTGCATGACACATCCACCACTTCGACCCACAGCTCGGCCTACCTGATGTCCCAATTCTTGACGCGTCCCGAGATTCAGGCCTATCTGGAGGAAGTCAAATGAGCCTGTACTCCAAGGGCTCCTCCAGCCGCTCCGCCTGGTCCTTGTCCAACGTGCGCTGGATTGCGGTGGATTGGCACATCTTCATCCTGGCAGGCATCCTGCTGGGCACAGGTTTGTTGTTCCTGAGCGCCATGGATGGTGCGGAGGATGCGCACTTGCGAATTGCAGGAGGCGTGAATTACGCGGGCCACCGGGAAAAGGTGATCCTGACCGCGCCCTTGATCTTGATCGGCATGCTGTTGCGCCCTGGCTGGGTCAAACGTTACGCGCCCTTGATCTATACGGGTTCGATCGTCCTGCTCTTTGCGGTCATGTTCATCGGCAACGAGCGCAACAACGCGCGTCGTTGGATCCAGCTGCCCAAGTTCGACCTGCAACCCTCCGAGTTGGCTAAGTTGGGAGTGATCTTGATCCTGGCCCGCTTGCTCGCATCGAATCGCTTGGAACGCCCCAAGGACTGGATTGGGCCCCTGGTTTTGGCGGGTTTGCCCATGTTGCTCGTGGCCGCTCAACCAGACTTGGGCACGGCCATGACGCTCATTCCGATCACGGTGGGTATGCTGTATCTGGCGGGAGCGCGCGCCTCTGTGCTGGCTGGTTTTGCCATGTGCGGGGTGCTGCTTGGGGTTGGCGCCTACAACGCTGGCTTGGTGAAGGATTACCAGTGGCGGCGAGTCGAGACCTGGGCTGCTTCCTATGAACCCGAAGACCTGATCGCCATGAAAAACGGATCGGGCTATCACCAGTATCAATCGCGCCTGACCATCGGCAATGGCGATGTGTGGGGGCGTGGTTTGGGAAAGGGCGTGGCCAATAGCGCCGGGCACCTGCCCGAGCGCGACAGTGATTCCATCTTTGCGGTCATCGCCGAGGAGGGCGGGTTCTTTGGCGCCACCCTGCTTTTGGTGCTGTACTCGGGTTTGGTGTTATTCCTGATGGCCAGTGCTGCGAGCCTGCGGGATCGCTTCAGCCGTTTGGCGGTGGGGGGCATCGCGCTTTACTTTGGTGCTCACTTGTTCATCCATGTGGCGGTGAACGTGGGGCTCCTGCCCATGACCGGGTTGACCTTGCCGCTGATTTCGGCGGGGGGATCGTCCTTGCTCACAACCTTCCTAGCCTTGGGTTTGGCCCTGGGCCTGAGCTCCCACCATCAGCGCAGCCTGGACCAGGACGCATTCCGGAGTTATTGACCCATGCCCGAAGTCGTGATCCGAAGCCGGAGGAAAGTCGTTATGGGTTGGATTTTGAAAGCCACCTTGGCTGGTCTGGTGTCCTTGGGCGTTGCTTATTGGACCTTGCCCAAGTGGGTTCACACCTTTGCGGGAACGTCGGGTTGGACCACATTGGAGGGACGGCAACTCTCTCCGGAAGCACGCGCTTTTTTGGACCCCCTGCTGGAGGACCTGCGCGGGCACGAGTTGTTGGATGTGCACATGCATCTTGCAGGGCGTGGAATCGGCAGCGATTGTTGGGTCAATCCGCGCATGCTTTCGCGGCGTTATCCGGCTGCTTGGGTTCGTTTCCAGTCCTATCTTTCCGCGGGGCATTTGCGGGCGGGGGACCCTGATGATCGTTTTGCCGAGGGGGGCGTGAGCTTGGCTCAGGCTTTGCCCATTCGCGGACAGTTTCACCTCCTAGCTTTCGACTATGCCTGCGACGCGGACGGACAGCCCCTGCCCAAGTTGTCGGCTTTCCATGTGCCGGATGCCTATGCGTTCGATTCCGCCGCGAAAGCGGGTTCGAACTTTCGCCCCGTGGCGTCCGTGCATCCGACGCGACCCGATGCCCTGCAACGTTTGCGGGATGCCGCAGCGGCAGGAGGCCGATTGATCAAGTGGCTACCCAGCGCTCAGAACATCGATCCAGCCAGCCCCGCTTGCGACCGGTTCTACGCTGAAATGATGCGCTTGGGTTTGATTCTATTGGTTCATTGTGGCCGCGAGGAGGCCATGGAAACCGGCGACTGGGGGCACCTGGCAAATCCGCTCCGGCTGCGCCGACCGTTGGATATGGGGTTGCGCATTGTTGTGGCCCACTGTGCCACGACCGGAATGGGTGAGGACCTGGACCACCCCGATCAACCCGACCAGCCGAACTTCAAACTCTGGTTGCGTTTGATGGATGAAACCAAGTACGAAAAGCAGCTATACGGGGATATTTCGACCCTCACCCAAGTCAACCATTACGAGCATGGTGTGATCGAATTGCTCGGCCGCCAGGATCTGCATTCGAGGCTTCTCAATGGCAGCGATTGGCCATTGCCCGGTATCAACATCCTCTATCAGTTGAGTCCCCTTGCCAAGGCGGGTCTGATCGACCCGGCCGATATTGACGCACTGAAAGAGCTTTACGGATTCAATCCTCTGCTCTTCGACTTGGCCCTAAAGCGCACATTGCGCCATCCAAGGACTACGGCCCGTTTTTTGGATAGCGTCTTTCTAACCCGCCCCGAATGGGGTCTATAGGGGGGGGCGTTCCCTACAATTCATCTCTTGACGGCACCCGGTGAATTGATCTCAAAATTTCCTTTTGGCACAGGTCTCATACTGCGTATTAACAAGTGAAGAAGTGTTCTCCTCTTGACAATCCGTTCATTCATGCCCACAGCAATCCGCACGCAATTCACTTGGCACGCTGCCGAGAGAGCTTCCCTGCCCACATCACCAACGATGCTGTTTGCCAAGTTGGCGAGCTTTTGGTTTGTTGGACTGGCCCTGTTGACGATCTGTTGTCGAACCTAGCAGGCCGCTGGTTCTTAGCGTCCTGATACGGATTCGAGGGAGTCGCAGCTTGCATGCTTGGATTCCGCCGGCTGACTCGGGCGGGGACATTTGTTGGCACCAGTTTTGGCCTTGGCCCATGGAAGGGGTCTCCTTTGTGTCAGGTCTAGGCAAAAGGCCTTGCTGGAAATCGGGATGCGTGATCTACTCGGTTTTCCTATTCGTTGTCTTGGAGTAAATGCATGCGAGAACACCATCGTCCTGGCCTATTCTGGGCCCTCCTGTCCTTTTGTTTTTTGTTTGGTTTCGCCGGGGAGGTGGAAGCCCAGGGGTTGGCGAAGACCCTCTACAAGGACAAGGTCAACGGTTTCAAGTTTCGGCCGCCGAGCAAGTTCGCCACCGTGCCCGCCCGGGAACGTCTCCAGTCCATGGGCATTTTGTGTTTCATGGATAGCGAACTGCGCGAAACCGGTGCCAGTGTTTATGTGCTGAAGTTGGATGATGCGCTGGGCGGAAAGGGCGGACCCTACGCCAGCAAGAAAGCCAAAAAGGAGAAGGAGGGAGAGTCCGCTGTGCTCGCCAAGCGCCCCACATTGGAGGACTACTTAACCCTTCAATTCGCGGACAGCTTCCGACCCTCTAGGACGTTCGAAGACAAGGAATTCAAGGTCAAGGGAGAGAAGGGACGGCACCGCCAGTGGAAGGTCAAGGGTTACACCCTGGACGCATTCTCCTACCCCGGCCCGGACATGGATGTGCACCTCTTGTACTTCGTTTCAGACCGCTATGCGAAATCGAAGAAGGGCAGTAAATGGCTGAAGATGCAGAAGAAGAGTGGTCGGTCTTTTGAGCGCATGACCGCGGCCAAGGAAGTGGACCTGAGCCAGATGGACTACAAGGATCTGCTCAAGTACCACAAGGTGAAGGACGCCCAATACAAGGATTGGCGCATCGTGCCCACGCCCTCCAAGAAGTACATCATCAAGACCTCCTCGAAGCGCGGCGCTTTCATTAAGAATGCGATCACACGCTTGGAACGCTCACGCAAGTTGTTCGAGAAGGACTTTCCGCCCGCGGACTTCGGCCAGAAAATGACAGCAGTTTCGGTGGTGCGCATCTGCAATACCCCGGAGGAATTTCACAAGTACGGAGGTACTCGCCGTGGCGTGGCTGGATGGTTCAACCCAGGCACGGAAGAGCTCGTTTTGTACAGCGGTGAGAAGAACAAGAAAAACGATGATTTGACCTTTGGCGTGATGAGCCATGAGGCCTTCCACCAATACTGTCATTTTCTGTTCCAGCGCTCCGAAGCCCACCGTTGGTTCGATGAGGGCCACGGGGACTATTACGCTGGTGCTGCTTGGTACAAGGGCAAGGCCTATGTGAAACCAGAGGCCGCGTCGGAGGGCATCAACCGCCTGCCCGAGGCAAAGTTAATGGTGGAAAACGGTGACATGGTCCCGCTACAAAAGCACCTCAACTTCACCCACGGTCAGTGGCAGACTCAAGGCCCCAAGAACATCTCCTGCTACGCGCAGTCCTGGTCGATCATCTACATGTTGCGCCAAGGATCCTTGGGCAAGATTTCCAAGAAGTATTGGAAGAAAGAGTATGCGGACATCATCCCCAACTACATGAACACCCTGCTCAAGGGCTACGCCGAAGAGTACGCGGTGATCCTTGCTGAGCGCGAAGAGGAAGCCGAGGAAGAGAAGCGCGAGCTGACCGGGAAGGACCGTGACATCGACCGCTCGGATCTGAAGACATCCCAGCGCAACGCCATCTGGGAAAAAGCCATGGAAGCCTCCTGGGGCCAGATCGACTTGGACAAGTTCGAAGAGCAGTGGCTCGACTACGTTGCGAACGCGGTCAAGTAGGAGATCAGCACGCGTCGGTCAATCGCCGGTGGAGGGTTCGCCCTCTTCCGGCGATTTCCGTACCGGCCGCAAGCGATCCGCAAGGAATGGGCTGGCTTCCACAAGCCACTCCGCCAGCACCCCGTAGCCCCTGCGATTCAGGTGCAGTCGATCCACGGCAAACCCGGGCGCCAGGGATCCATCGGCTGCCGTGATGGGGGGGCGTGCCGTGTCCACGAACACGCAATCTGGCATCACGCACAAGTCTGCAAGCAACGCATTCGTTTCCACCAGTCGGCTCTTCATGTCTTCGGACATGTCCTGTTCGGGCAGGATGCCTATCAAGAACAGTCTGACTTGTCGATCCGCGACCTTCAGTTGGTTCAAGACCTGACCTACCCGCTGCTGAACTTGCTCGGGGCTAGCGTTCAGTCGCCGGAAGTCCACCGAGGCCAGGTACAGCACCCAAGCGCTTGGGTGCTGATCCGGTGTGCTGGCCGCCAGCCGTTCCAGGAACGCCTCGCACGGTTCGTCGCCTATGCCTCGGTTGTGGGCGCCAACACCAGGGAACAGGTCATCGAGTGGAAACCGTTCGATGGTGGAGGAACCCGCAAACACGATTGGTTCGGCGCGGGATCCCCGGTTGGCCTCCTCAAAGTGCTCCAAGCGCTCCCGGGCATGCTGCTCCCGCGCCCGCTGTTCGCGCACCGCATGGGGTTCCACCCAACCCCGCAGGGTCCAGCCGCCGGGCAGCACATCCCACCAGGACAGGGCGAAAAGGGCGGCTCCAGCCACGAGGCCTCCCAAGGCCAATCGCCCATGGGGGCGTGTGAAGCGAAGTAGGCCGGGCAGCATGGTCCCATCCTAGCAGGCCGCCTGAAAGAGCGCGATTCCCCATCACGCCCCCACAAATCGCCCAGCGGCGTTGCCAGAACCCCTTGAGTAGAGCGACCATGCAGGGAGCCTGAGCGCCTTGCCAGGCGATCCATGGGGACTCGCCGAGAAACGGCTTTTCTTCAGGCGGCCTGCTAGCAGCGAATCTCGGCAAACCAGAACCTGGACAGGCTCTTCAGGGTGCTTCCCAAGATTCGCCCCGCCCCAGGATGGCGAGCGGGGGGGGCTGGCGGTTACACTGCCGACCGATCGGAGGCCACAGGGGCCTGCCGATTGCACATCCGTACACCTCACCCAACTGGGTGATTATCGAATAGCGCACTTAAGGAGTGTGAAGCAGCATGAAACCGATGGCTTTAGGAATGGTGGAAACCAAGGGTTTGATTGGCTCGATCGAAGCGGCAGATGCCATGGTCAAGGCGGCCAAGGTCGAGCTTTTCAGCAAGGAAAAGGTCACGGGCGGCTTCGTCACATTCTTCGTGCGAGGTGAGGTCGGAGCGGTCAAAGCCGCCACCGATGCCGGCGCCGCCGCCGCCCGCCGCGTGGGCGAGCTGGTCAGCGTGCACGTGATCCCCCGTCCG
>JAAETM010000141.1 GCA_024228395.1 bacterium
AAGGGTTGGCGGCAAACGACGCACAAGGCCACAAGTACAATTGCGCGCGAAAGAAGTGTGCACCAAGGACCAAAACACTACCCCACAATCAACGCAACACCCAACACAAAGGCACTAAACTCTGTGCCAAATCGGGACCCCCCCCTCACATACCCAGCCCAAGCAACACTACATCACCAATCGAAACGCACGCCGTATTCGCTCCTGACTTGTAGCCGAGAGACCTTGCCCCTCCGCAACCAGTTGCCAGTCCCTTACCCCTGTCGAGACCTCTGCCAAAATCTTCGCGGTGCGCCTTCCATCCAAACGAAAATAGGGGGCCACTTCCCACAGCAAGTCTAGGTCTTGAACATTGTCCGATTCCGAGATGTTGAGCTTCAGCCTGGCTCCATGCGGATCGGGACTCATCGTGCCTGACACCGTATTCCTACTGCAACTTCATCGCTAACAAGGTCACCTCCCCCGCTATCACCTTCGCGCGGCCCAAGGTTTGGGCTTGGACGGGGGCATCCCCAGATCGAAATCAATACGACCTGGCTTCGCGGGTAGACCTTGCGGGATCATGCAGTTCAGGTCTTCGCTTCCCGCCCCAGTATGGATACCCGCGAAGGTCACTCCTCGCTTCGGATCCAACACCGCTATTCGAATGCTACGCCCCGCGTTCACATACAGCGAGGTTGAGCCTTGCCTACTATCGGGATATGGCAAGCCGTCCAAGGACCAAAAACGAAACGCCCGCCCCTTGATCGGATGCCAGTACTCCCCCTCAAGGTCAGACCGCCCGCGTACATACCCATCAAGCATTTCAAGATAGACCTGATACATCTGGTCCACAGGCGGAATCGCAGGACCTGGAGTGGCGCTAGTTTCGATCTGTAAATGAACCCTATGTCGTTCATTGCGAAGGACCGCGCCGGTTGCTGGGGCTTGGATCGGTTCACAGGTCAACAGGGCCTCGGGCTTCTCCCGGAAGACCTCATACGCTCCGGGAGCCAAAGCACGAAAGACGAAATCGCCATTTTCGTCGGTCTTGGTGCCCGAAAGGTCCAGACCCAAAGGCAGTACATTGGGACCACAACCCACCCAAAAATACCCGTCCTCCTGGGTTTCATTCTCCTGCCGCAACCTATCGCCGCGAGCCACCAACGAAACGCCGATGAGGGGCTTCCCCGCTCCGTCCAAAAGGCGACCACTGAGCTCGCATCCCGGCTTGAGGACCACCTCAATCAATCCCTTAGCTACCCCACCCAACACCTGCACATTCTCAACACGGGCAAAACCAAGTCCGGCTTTCCAAGCATGAAAGTCGTACGTTCCATCTGCCATGTACCCATTCAGCTCACCGGTCTTGGAAGTCGGCCCCAACCGTCCCCGCCCTGTGCGACCAACCGGATCGATCAATCGAAGATACGCATTCGGAACGGGCTCCCCCGCCCCGTCGACAACACGGATTTGTGCGAAAGGCGGCGAGCCAAGTAGAATGGCAATGCTGATTCGAATCAATGCAAACATGATGGAGACCAATAGTGCCCACCATCTGCTTGGTTTCCAGTAGAACCCCACAATTCGAGATTACGCGGTCAGGGTAAGCGGGAATGCGGTGTCAGGCACGATGTCACCACTACCGGCCGAAGCCTCCGGCTTACTCCGCGATTTGGGCCGGTAGTGGTGACATCGTGCCTGACACCGTATCCCCGCTAACCCTTGGCCACAAAATCCACGTGCTGCACATCGCAGTAGTGGCGGTAGCCGACGTCGGCGTAGATTTTGTTCGAGGTCGAGTTGGCTACGTCGGTGAAGAGGCTGCAGAACTTCTTACCTGAGTCGAGGGCGTGCTGAGTCAACTCAGCGACCAGGGCGCTGGCATAACCCTTGCCGCGCTGCTCCTTGGGTGTGTAAACCCACGAGACAGAATAGCTTTGCGGGGTCTCGCGAGTGAAGGCGGCCATGGCCTTGGGGCCGGTGGCGTCCTTCCAGAGGAACAACCTTTCCTGCTCGACCATGGCGATAGCGGGTTCGAGAAGGGTTGGATCGTTGGGCGGCATGTGACAGTCGACGACAAAGCCGGTTGTCCATTCGCTGAGCCAGGTGAGGTCATCGGGAGAAGCCTTTACCATTTCACCTGCGGGAGGTGCGCTGGGTGGGATGACCTTGTCGGCGCAGAAAAGGTGCATGTGCGTCCTGACCTCTTGATCCAGATCGTGAATGTGCGCCCAGCGGCCGGTGACAAAAGGAACCGTGTCGGCCGGCCCGACGACGCCGGGGATGGTACGGCCGGACTTGCGCATGCCCTCTATCAGGAGTGTGATGGCTTCCAGTTCCGCGGTGACCAGCATCATGGCGTGCGGCGGCGTTTGCAACACGATGGCACGCAGCCATTGGCCTTCTTCCACCACCGCGAACCAGGGATCCTCAGCTCCGAAGCGATGGCCTTCCGCAATGCGGATGGCGTTGCCTAAGGCCAAACCGTACAAGGCCTGGTCGCTTTCCAGGAAGGAGCGCGTGCGTTCCAGGAACGCATTCACGTCTGAGTACTCGATCAACTTCATCAGCAACGCCTAGCGGGTCGGCGGGTTGACCGCGTTCAAGGCGTGCCCCAACTGCTTCCAACGCTCTTCGAGCGTGCCGGTGTAACCGATCGACATGCGCACCAA
>JAAETM010000142.1 GCA_024228395.1 bacterium
ATGGCATCACCGATCGCTTGGCCCAGGGAATCATCCAAGTCGATTTCGTCGGGCTCCATCCAGTCTTCTGCCTTACTCATTGTCCAACTCCTGTTCGTTTTGAGCTGACATGGCCTTGTCGCCTCGCAATGACAAGGACAACGCCTTGCGCGCCCGATACAACCGCCCTTCCACGGCCTTTTCGGTGATGCCCAGCAAGCCTGCGATTTCCGCCAGCCCGCTGGCGTCCACGTAGCGCATGTACAACACCGTCCGAAATGGCGCCTGCAGTGAATCCATGGCGCGGCGGACGCGGCTGGCGCGGGATTCGCGCTCGCATGCCTCAAGGTCCTCCTCCCCAGTGAAGTCCCTGTCCCCCAAAGCCTCCATCGGCCTTGATTCACGTCGACGATGGGCTTGGAACAGGTTGTGGGCAATGCCCCGCAGCCAGGCCCCTGTCGATGACAGTTCGTTCCAGTCCCCACGGAACCTGTCGCGAGCCAGGTAGGCCTCCGCAAAGGTGTCCATGCACAATTCCACCGCGTCAGCCGAGGAAGCTCCCCAGGAGGCGATCAGGCCCGTAAGGGGGGCCCTTGAAGTGTGCAATGAGGCTGTCGAGGCCCATGTTGGGCTCAACCCAAATGATCCATGGGGAATCCCCCGGGTTCAATAGGGAGTGTCGCCAGCAACACCTTACCCCACGCTCAATTCAGATTTTTTTGCTGAAGGGAGCGGGAGCGCCCCCCGAGGACCTACTCCTCGATGTCGCTCTGCTCTTCGGTCAGTTCGATCTGGAAGGTCGAGCTCTGCTCTCCCTCGTAAGAAACTTCCATCTCTGTGCCATGGGCCTCAACCGACCATTCCGCCGTGCTGTCCATGTCCCGCTGGAGCTCCAAGGTCAGTTTGGCCAAGCGCCCTGCGATGAGGTTCCAGTGCAACTCTCCGCTGCCCGTCATCTCCATGCTCTGTTCGGCGGAACCGAATTCTCCACCTTCTCCGCTGGACTCCCGAAGCCCGTTGAGAGCGTCGGTCAAATCCTACTCCACCGAACCACTCAACTTGAAAGTAGCGACCGCAATTCGCTGCCCATCCTCCTCATCAACCCGCACCAGGGTAATTTTGATCTCGCCCTCCGCCCCCTCCAGGACGTGCGTTTCCGAGAGGTTGGGAACGCTAATGCTGATAGCACCTTCAGGCTTCCCTTCGCCGTCAGGTCCCTCCACTGGAAATAGAAACCCGCCGTACCAAATTATGGGTCCCAATTCGTCCAGGGCAATTTCCCACGTATCGCCTTCACCCACCTCATCGGAGGGCAGCCAATTCACCAGATCCAAGGAAGCGGTCAATCCTTCCAACCACTCATCTTCACCGGGCTCATCGCCCACGTAGGCCGACATGTATTCCTCCTCATCCGCATCCCACTTGAACGAGATCGCTTGACCTTCCAGATCGGAAGTTTCATTCGAGTCATCCGCCACCTGGACATCTTCCCCAACCCCTTCCGTGACCCGCGTGTCCTCGATGGTTTCGTAGGTCCGGACAAAGTCCATCACCCGTCCATCCTCGACCTTCCCGATCACATCCACCAGTTTCACATCACGGACAAGGGATGAGGTCATGCCACCACCGGCATTGATCTCCTGCTCCATGATGAAGATGGTTGCGGTCTCAACCTCGGAGTTTCTCTCCAGGTGCAAGGTTCGCACCACGCTGGTGTCTGCCTTGGGGGTAAACTCCAAGGTTTCATTGGCGGGAGAAAAAGCCAGAAGAAGGGCACTGGCTGCGATCGTGGAAACGTTGAGGGAAATCACTGGAGGAGTTCTTGTCGAGGATTCAAGTTACAGGGCCGGGGGCAATTCCGAAGTATGATCCTACGTACGCAACGCACTTGCGCCCGATAAAAGCTGCCGATCGTCGTACTTGCCAAAACCTTACCCCAGCTTACAGCACGTCCGTAAAAAGCTCGGGTTCGGGGTTGGGGATCACAACCTTGGAAACCAGCAAGCCGCGCTTGGCTATTTCGGCAGCGCCGGCAGCGATGCCCGCCTGCACCTGGCTGATTTCGCCGGTAAGCAATAGGTAGCCCTTGCCACCGATCGCCATGGCCACGTGAATACGGAACAGCTCTACATTCGCGGCCTTCACGGCCGCATCGGCACCTTCGACGATGGCGGTGACCGAAAACGCTTCGAGCAGACCGAGCGCCTGCCTGTCGGATTGCTCAAGTTCAACCGAGCCTGCGATGGCGGGAAAGATCCGTTTATCCACCGCGGGAATGAGCAATTCATCGATCAGGGCCCCATCGGAACAGGCCTTGCCCGCCTCCAAACTGAAGCGCACGGCCTGCACAGGACCACCGACCATGATCATATACTTGCCCGAGCAGATGGTGCGCGCGACCAGCACCTGAACCTCCGCCGCTTTGATCATGGCATCTCGCACGGCGTAGGCCACGCCGATCGAGGAGAGTTCCAGCATGCCGAGGGCTTCCATATTATGGCTCATAGTCCGGTCCGGATTGTGATGTTCTGATCGACCGCGGTAACGACCCCGGCCATGGAGGCGTGCACCGGAACGCCAAGGCCTTCGGGAGCTGTGCCGATTACTTGGGCAACTTGCACATGGTCGCCAAGGGATACGCTGGCGATGGCGGGGGCACCGATGTGCTGTGAAAGGGGGATGCTGATCTCGCCGGGCGCCCACTGGACATCCACCAACGGACCACGATTGTCGAAGCCGACCAGGTCGAGTTTCTTCATCAGACTGGACACCGGGATCTTGCGGAACTCCCGCATGGAATGGGGCAGGGTATCGATCCCCTTCGCCGGGTGCTCAAGGCCCTTGGCGCGCATGTCTTGCTTGTCGCCAGTGCAGGCATCCTTGGGATACAAACCCTCGGGACAAGAATAGAGCGAGCAGAGATTGCACCCGGAGCAGAACTGGCTGCCCAGTTTCATGCCATCTCCCGACAGATTGAACTCCAACCCACGCATGGCCAGGTGGGGTTCCACCGGATGTCCGAGCAAGTAACGCGGGCAGAGTTGGGTGCAGAAGGTGCACTGGTCGCAGGCTGATTTTCCGATGAGATCGCGCGAGCTGCGGTCGGTTCCGTAACGGCGCAACAGACCGTGGCCTTCGGGGAAACAGAGGAGGCCGCCTGTGATGCGCGTGACCACCTCGTCTTCACCCTCTACCAAACGTCCCATCATAACGCCGCCTTCGATCACCCCGCCCAGCCGGCTTTGGTCCACACCCACGTGGGCCAGCAGATCCTTGAAACGGATGCCAAGGGGAGCCCGAACCGTGACGGGCTCGGGTACCAAACCCGCGACGGTCAGGTACTTGTGTGTGACCACTTCGCCGCGGGCCATATTCAAAAGGGTTTCCACATTG
>JAAETM010000143.1 GCA_024228395.1 bacterium
ACAGCGCAGGCGGGCGAAGCCGAAGGTGGGGTCGCCGCAGCGGACGAAAGCGAGCAGTTCGCGGGTGATGTGGGCGGGCAGGGAGCGTGGGGTGCCGGAGCCTTGGGAGCGATCTAGGAAGGTACGCAGATGGGTGCGCAGAATCTGCTTGAGGGGGCCGGTCTGGGATTGGGCGCGCCGGACTCGGGGGGGAGGATGGGATGGGTTGGCGAGTGGACTCACCTATTAGAGACTGGGCGTGGCTCCGTGGGTGGCAGGTGGGTTGGAGTCAGAACAGCTCGTCCCAGGGAATTTACAGAAGAGATGTTGCACTAACCGTGAGTCTTGATAGAATAATCGAGTAATTCGTCGACCCTTTTATTGTTCGACATCAGCTTGTCATTATATGATTCTTCAATCGAGGCAAGCAATGCAATTTCTGGGGAGTTCATAATCCCAACATGAAACAGGCTTTTTTAGTACTTGGTTCTTTGTTCTTTTGCGCAACCGGTTTCGCACAGCAATCTGAGAGTTGTCCGGGGTGTGTGGATTCCTCGGTCGCGCCCGCGCCTCCAGCCCCTGTGACTTGGCACTCATCATTGGGTGTTCACCTTTTGGGAACGGCAAGTCTCACCATTGAGGTAACCTCTGCCAGCGGAATCTGCACCTTCCAGGACGTCATGAGTCCTGATTCCGGATTGAAGCAATGTGATGAGTCTGTTCCCTGCTGGCCGAATGTCAAGATTACGCTTATTTTGGATGACGACCTTGTAGCGACGGATGCTGAGTGGAATGTTGGGGCTTCCGGGCAGGTCGGGGGCAAAGGTTGCCCGATGGGAAGATACCACGAGTTCGGGGACGTAACAATACCGGTTTTCGATAGCATTGTCGAAGTCGCATGCGGGTCGACCGGCAAAATCAACACCGAGTATCAGATTACTCTTACGGAAAACCCAATCATTGGAATGACTGGGCACTGGGGCGCTCGTACATTAAGAGCAACTGGAAATCTGCCATGCTCCAGTTGCACAGGCTGGCAGTTCTACTAGCATCTAATGCCCTTTCGCTATGGGGCCTTCTTTGTTGAGGGCTCCATTCTCACTGTACCCGTGCGCCCACCTAACAAATGATTTTCCGGACTTGTCTTTTTATCACGATTGTCGGATCGGCTTTGCTTCTTTTCAAAGTCCAGCGCGGTTGGGATGCAGACTCGAGTTTCCAGCAAGGCGGCTTGAACGGTCCCGGCCTTGCACCTCACTTGGGCGAAGCTCAGTTGAGTACCCCCGATGTGGCGCCAAGGAAGCTGCCTCTTGTCTCAAGGTCAGGCGGCTCTGAAAAGGGCGAGGACTACGGCTCAGCGCCAAAGTCTGGTTTCAACCTAAAGGACAAGCAGACTCGTATGAAGCTTCTGGTGGGCGAGATTACGCGAGAGCAGGTAGGGGCAGGGTATGACGAACTCATTCGAACCATTGCAGAGGGGCAGATGCTACTGCAATGGACTAAGGAAGAGGAGCGATCAAAGGCTGCTCAATTCTGTGGGTTTAAGAGTTGGGAGGACCTTGAGGTAGCCCTCAATTCGGAGGATCCCAACGATGTGAGCAAGGCGCCTCAATTGAAGTATATGGCAGAGCAGGCGATGGCCTTGTCCATAGGGCACCTCGAATATAGGCGAGAGGTCTGGAATGAGCGTTCTCATGTAGAGGTGTTTGACCCTGAGAGCGCTGCGCACGATCGGAATGCATGGATTGCTACGGATCGTCTCGGACTGGAAGGTAGCCTCTATCGCTACTCGCGATCAGTGAGGTCAGGTGATCGGGTCTTTTGTCTCCATTTTCACTCCAAGATTTTCCCAGTACTTGAGCAACAGCTCGCTGCGCTACAGGGCCTAAGGACTAGTTACTGGCGTTGATCACGAAACGGTACCGAGGTACCGGAGGTACCGTGCCCGATCACGCCGCCGCAGCTCCGGGCCAGCCATCCCTGCCGCCCCTAACCTCAAACGAGCAAGGTTATTCCCTGCACGCGCCACCCACATCCCCGCAAACGACCGCGCCTTACGGGAGCGCCTCTGCAGGTACATCTCCCGCCCCCCGCTCGCCCAAGGCCGCCTCTCCCTAACCGACGACGGGGGGGTCCTCTGGAAACTCCACTCCCCGTTATCACAGGTAACAGACTCCGCTTCGTAACCGCTGTACTCTGCAAATCTGTTTCTGTGCATTCGCTTGCGGTTGTTGTGCTCCCAAGCTGATGGGTCTCCGCTTATCAATAGGTTGAACATATCTAGCCCGGATATTTCATGAACACGCACCCCAGGCTTCGCAAACGGGCCCCTTCGGGCCCCTCTCGCTCCCTGACAGGACTTTCCGAATTTTGCCTTCCTCGACAATGCCACCGCATTGCCTGCGGGGTCAAAATCCACA
>JAAETM010000144.1 GCA_024228395.1 bacterium
AAGCCGCCGAGCGTAAGTGGCGGAAACTCGATGGACATGAATTCCTTGGAGACGTTATCCAGGGAGTCCAATTCAAGGACGGCATCAAGGTCGCCGCGTGACCATCCCAGATTCTCCATCCACAACATTTGACAATAACTCGGTCTTCCTTGAGACTGCGTGTTGCCTTGAAGGAGCTATCCTCGCATACGCGAATCAGGAAATCGATTCCAGCATCAGTCAGCATGCGAATCACTTCGTAAGATGGGTATCCACGATCAAGGATAACCAGGCTCCCAGGGGCTACTCCAGCCAGCATCGCAATAAGATGCCCCCGCTCGTTGCCTCGATATCCACTCAGCTCTACGTCTACCGGAACACCGGAAACGACGTCGAGCATTGCGCTCACTAGGATTTGTGGACAGTGGGCTTTCTTAGGCAAGCCAAAGGCATCGATCAGTTCTTCCCTTGGCTGCAGGTTTACTTTGCACCCATCAACGGCGAACACTGGCCTTCCTTTCCAAGTCCCCCCAGGTTTGGGATCAAGTGCCGACCCCGTCAATTTGCGGAGCAGCTTTTTCATCGTCTTGGGAAGCAGTTTGTGGCGTGCTGCGCAGAAGGATTCCTTTCGGACGGGCGTGGCCGTGGGAAGCTGCAAGCCAAAGTCTTCTGCTTCAATCCCAAAAAGCATTGAGCATGTGCTCGTACCCTCGACGTCCTCCGTTTGCCACCATGTACAGTAGAAGGTAGCCGTTCAGGGGGGGGGGGAAGGGTGCTTGGAGGCCTTGGCGGGCCTCTAGGCGCCCTGGACCCCCCGTGAACGGTTACTAAATAACTTGGTACAATGTGCAGTGTTGGCACAAAATTTGGCTGCCGCTTTGGGTCTTCATAGGCTTGGCCATGGTTTGATTTCCGTTGTTTGTTTCCGGGGTGGTTGCATTCTATCATACGTCGCGCCAAAGCTTGTTTTGTTCATGTCTGAATGTGACAAAGCAAAGCCCCAAGTAGCGGCGTTTGGAATGAATTAGCACTCGAAGATGTATGGCTAGTTCGCAGGCACATCTACAGCTAACAAGAAGCTCCATGTGCAGTCCGGAGTCATCTTAAGCAGCTCCGCGCTCCTTGGCCTTGTCATTGGGCTGGAGCTATCGCGGAAGCCTAACAGCATTGCCCCCCCCAGATCACTGGTTCTCCTCGCCCCCTCCATTTTTGGAATTCCTACGCGCCCCCGCGGACAGGGCTTGGGTGCAAAAAAAACAGAACCACACCGGAAAGGTCCGGTGTGATTCTGTTTTGGCTTTGCTTTGGAGACTACTTGGCTTCGGCGTTGGCCTCGATCGTCTTCTTGCGCTTCATCTCGATGGTCATCATGAGGGTTTCTTCCTCGGCGACGTCGTAGAACTTGCAGACGTAGCTGTCCGTGTCCCAAGTGCAAACGGAGCGCTTGTCGACCATCTTGCCCGTTGCGGAGTCCTTGGCTTGGTAGTTGCTGGTGACGCTGCTGGTCGCTTCGTCGTACTGACCTTCCATGTTCGTGATGGTCGTGCTCATGGAGTCCACCCAAGTGGACACGAAGGCTTTCTTTTCGGTGTCGTAGCCGAAGGTTGAAGAACGAACGAATTCGGTCCCCATGTAATTGCTTTCAAACCTTGAGACGGTCCACAGGTCGCCCACACCGGTGATCGTTTCGGTGCAGGACATGACCATAGGCTCGGGCATACCGGGAACGTTCATCGTGAGCGTTCCCTCCCAGTTGCCGACGGCTTGCATGACGACCTTGTGTTGATCGACGGCGGGGGACTCCCCTTGGAAGGGGTTGACGGAAGCGATGGCGGCGATAGCGACACCAGAGAGAAGAGTAGCTGCGGTGACCGCGGCGAATCGAGCTGCAAACATGTTTGTTCTTTGGAGTAGGGGTTTTAAAGCGGGCCTGGCAGGCCGTGGGCTGATTTGCCCCGTGCCCAGGTGTAAAAGATACCTGAGACAAGTGTGCATTTGCCGTGGCCCCAAACTGTGTTGGCAAAAAAGATACGAGAACCTCGTGGGATGCTCGTTTCTGTGGTTTTGAGGCGTCTGGATTACTGCAGATGCTGCCCGGCGAAGCGTTGAATCAGCTTTCCTTCCACCCGACCTTTGTGGGTGGCCATAATGGCTTTCATCACCTTTCCCAGGTCCTTTTTGGTGGTGGCGCCGACCTCTTCGATCGTTGTTTTCACCAGGGCCTTGGTTTCTTCCTCGGTCAGAGGTTTGGGCAAGTAGGTTTGAATCACCTCGATCTCCTGGGCCGCGAGTTCTTCGCGGCCCGCGGATTCGTATTGCTCGACGCTGTCCTTGCGGGACTTCACCGCGCTCAGCAGCGCGGTCATGACGACTTCGTCACCCACGTCGCCACGGTCACCGCCGCTGTCGATGGCCTTGTTTTTGATCGCCGCGACCACCATGCGCAGGGTATCCCTGCGTTGGGTGTCGCCGGACTTCATGGCCGCGATGACGTCCGCTTGGATCTGCTCAAATAGGCTCATTCGGTGTCCTCCTCGCAGTCATCTTCGACCTCGTCCGGTGCATTGGAAGTGGATTCGGCCAAGGCCTCTTCGGCGGGAACCAACGCATCGGAAGGCGCAGCGCCTTCTTCTTCTTCTTCTTCTTCTTCTTCTTCTTCTTCTTCTTCTTCGTCGGAGCCAAAGCGTTCCAAGTCCGCCGCAGCGACAATCTCAACAGCAACCAAGCTGTCTTCCTTCTTCAGGTTCACCAAGCGCACGCCCTGGGTGTTGCGACCCATGGCCGATACGTCGGTGATGTGTCCGCGAACCAAGTGGTGGATAGGAATTCCAAGCGGGCAGTTTCGGGAGAGCGGGGGGAAGCGAGGTGGAGCGCGGGGGCGAGTATGGGCTCCGACCTTGAGGGGTGGCTCTGCCCGGCTCTCTTCAAGTACTTCGATGAGGCTCCGAAGGAGATCTATGCGCGGTTCGAGGAGAGACCCGCATAACATGCCGATGCAGACGGACGGCCGCTTCGCGGCCGCCGCTGATCGGCCCAATCGTTGGGCAGACTGAGCAACCTGTGATGACCAAGTGGACCCCATCAACTCGCGGTGATGTTGAAGCCCTGCTTCAAGACGCCGTGTCTGATCTGCACGAAGCTCACGCCGTGCGCTTTAGGGCGATGGTCGTGCCCATGTATGCCATCCCAGTTGCCACTGATCCTCAAGACTCTGTATTCGTCGTTGCTGAACACGCAGGAAAGGTTCTCTACTACTCCGACATCGAAGACGGTTGGGAACTTGAAGTTCTCAATGCCCATGGTGGCATCGACTATCGCGGCAGTAGCCAGTTCGAACTCTCCCACCTCATGTGGCAGCTATTTGGGGACCCGACATGATGGGTCTAAGATCGCTGCCAAACCCGGTGATGCAACGGATCGGGCTACGCCCGACCGCTGATCACCCCAACCGTTGGGCAGAGCAGTGAAACGTGAAGTATCCGAAGATGACACTGCTGGAACCGTTACGATAGGGGCCAGTATCGTATCGGGATTCATCGACGATGCTCCTTGCCCCGATTGCGCGAGCCTCCGGATCTACCATGAACACTACGACTCCTTCTTCTGCCCTCAGTGCAACGCCTGGATCGAAAGTGAATGCGGTGACCCCCACTGTCAGTTCTGTAGCATTCGACCTCTCAAGCCTCTCCACGATGATGGGCCTGCCTAACAAGCCGCTGCATCGGATGGGGCTTCGCCCCGCCGCTGATCGGCACAACCGTTAGACAGAAATGAGCTGGGCTTCTAGACACATCGAGACCCTCAAGCGCGGCGAAACCGTCAGGTTCTGGCCGCGTGGGCACTCAATGAGTCCAAAGGTCAAATCTGGCCAACTTTGTACGGTTGAGCCCGCCAATCCCTCGACGCTTGGCGTGGGTGATATCGTCCTCTGCAAGGTTCGTGGCGCCCAGTATCTCCACTTGATCAAGGCAGTACAGGGTTCTCGTTTTCAGATCGGCAACAACAAGGGTCGCATCAATGGCTGGATCACAGCGAATTCCATCTTCGGGCTCCTCATCAGAGTTGATGACTAACATCAGCATGTCCAACAGCGCGATGCGCACGGACGGCGGCGGTGTCGCCGGTGATCGCCCCAGCGGTTAGGGTCACAGTAAATTATACAATGGATTTCAAAACTAGATTTGAACTTTGGTTATCTTCAAGCCTTGAAGAGGAGATTCCAAATTCTGTTCAGGCATTTTCCTTTAACCTATTTGAGCCAGCATTTGAGGAAGGAGTGAAATTTGGATATCCTGCTGCAACCCTAAAAAGCGCATGCCGTCGGGTCGCCAAACCGCTACACGCCTTGTCGACCGCTGATGCGAGGCGTTAGGCGAATGGAGACCCATGTTCCTCAAGACGACCCAAGTTCTACGCGACAATGAAATCGCCGAGGGTGTCAGCCTGCGCGAACTCGACTCGGCACTAGTCATGACAGTTCGGCGTGACTGCATCGAGGTCGAGATCACCGTCCCCTATAGGGTCCTTGAGTGGTTCGTCTCTGTTCGTCAGGCCGAATCTGGCAATCATGTAGAAGATTGGTGCGACTACACCGGGTACGATGCGGCACCGATTGACTCCCTTGCCGACGACATGGCGGACGACCTGCGCACCTTCATCAACGCACTCCTTGAAAGGCCGATTCGTTTCACCAGCACCAAGGGGGCCCTGGGGACTCGACATGCACTCGAGTGGCTTGCTTCCGGTGGCTGGAGCCATGCTGTTCCTTTTGGCGATCAAGGAGTCGCCTAACACGCCGATGCAACGGATAGGGTTTCGCTCGACCGCTGACCATGCCTACCGTAAGGTGGACAAACAATGACCCCTGAAGAACTCAGAGCTAAGCTCGCACGACCAGCGGTCATAATGGAGATCGGTGGATTCCAACCACCGGTGGACCCCGCTGCGAGCTGGTTCGGCGATGTGAAACTATCAGCCGCAGGAGAAGCGTGGCCCTTGATGGGGGAGAAGCCCATGGTTCCGCTGTGCCAAGTCAACCTCACCAACCTCCCCATTCCGATTCCGCGGCTGGAGGATATCGCCTTGCTCACGGTTTTTGTTGGTCCGGAAGAACTTCCAGGGGACGAGCCCAATGGGACGAACTGGGCAATCCGCACCTATTCGTCGCTCGAGGATTTGGTCCCTGTCGAGAAGCCGCAACTCCCTGGAATTGTTCGACCGTTCCCGATGCAGCCTCGCGTGCTCGAGGCTGACTATCCTTGCTACGAAGACGTGGCCTTCGAACTGCCACCTGGCCTCTCTGAAGACTACTACGACATTTGTGACAATGTTTTAGGCTTTAAGCTCGGTGGCTGGCCTACTCTTATCCAAAGCGAAATATGGTGGGCCCCGCACAACGATCATCCAGCGAGCCCGGAGTACGTCTTCCAGATAGACTCAACCGAGAAGGGAAATTGGATGTGGGGAGACAGCGGCGTCGGCTACTTCGGTCGTGGCACGACCTCCACCCAGAGGGACGAATGGTCTATTCAATGGCAGTGTTACTGAGGCCGTTTGGTAAACCGCTTAAGGCTAACGATCAGCCCCGCCCCTGATCGCCCCAACCGCTAGCTGGACGAATGACTGAAGTTGTTTACATAATCGCCGAAGCGTGCTTTGCTGGTGATCTCTCCGCGCTGTCACGAGAGGCGCATGTGTGGGTATGGCTGACTGCTCACAACAGGGCACTGTACGACGCCACGGTCGCGCGGGATGTTCGAGAGTACTCGCCTCATTATGGGCTCAGCGGATACGAAGAAAAGGGCGATGCGTTGGAGAGCCTGTATCATTACCTTGGCACCATAGATGAACATCATGGCGAACACGCATCCGATAGACCTTGGGAGGAAATCCGCATCATCGGATTCACTTCCGCCGACTTGGACATCCTCCGAATCCAGACCGAGCTTGAGGTTGGTAAGATTTCAGTTGTTGAAAGACTGGGGTTGGCCGTTATCCGACGGGCCAGCCAATCAGGTAATGCATCCGATCGGGCTTCGCCCGACCGATGATCATCCCAACTGTCAGGTGGACAAGATATGACTCAAGGAGTGTGGCTACCGGTAGATCCAGCATCTAAAGTCGCGCTGGAGCGGCTCCAGGAAAAGGGGCCTTTGCGTTTGCCGCCCGAATACATTGATCAACTGGCCGCATCGGATGGCGGAGAGGGCGACCTGGGGGTTCAGCCGGGCTGGATCGTGCTCTGGCCTGCTGACGAGGTACTTGCGCACAACGCAGGCTACTCCGTTTCCGAGTTCTTGCCCGGATTCTTCGGCTTCGGCAGCAATGGGGGCGGGGAACTACTGGCGTTTGACATCCGTGGATCGGAGCCGTATCCCATTGTCATGGTGCCGTTCATTCCGATGGAAGTTGGAGAGGCCGTGCGCATCGCTTCATCGTTTGGGGAGCTGCGCAATCAGATCGGGAAGCTGAGCAAAAGTGACACCTAACAGGTCGTTGCAGCAGAGGGTCGGCTGCGCGGCCCGCAACTGAACGGCAGGGCGTCATGCAGGCCTGAATATTAATCCACTCCAGTTCCCATTGAGTTACTTGACTTCAGTATTCTCAAGGACATGCCTCACGCATTACAACCAACGAGTTTAGGCTGCTACCCAGCAGAACCCTCCCCGACAGTCTGCTACGCAGGTCTGAACAAACTGTAGCTAGATTAGCGAAGCCATCTCATTGCATCACGGCGAAGAAGCATTCATCAGGAGATTCCTGATTGCCGCGTACCGGGAACGCTGCCTTGCAAAAAAAGGCATCCCCCGGCGGGATCTATGGCACCGATTGGCCTGGGAATTCAGGCCCAACAGAACCGTTGAACTCCCAAACAACGTTCATGTTCCCAGTCGCATCCTTCCGGTATTGCGTAAGTTCTGCAAGGTGGACGTTGGTGTGTGTATCTCTGCGCGCGAAGAGCTCGATCTAACCAGCATATCGATGGAAAAATCGTTGGACCACGAAGGGACAATCGTCTCATTCATCCCTGGCAAGCTCGCTCTATACCAGTCTGAGGCGGCACTACCCAGAACCTTCCAGGCCATCCTAACGGACGACCCCACAGTGAAGGCAAGGCTGACCGCCATGCTTGACGCTGCATCAGCTCACTACAAGACCGTGGATCGGGCTCGGTGAGGGCCATCATCAACAGCACCGCGCAATCTAACACGACGATGCAACGGATCGGGCTACGCCAACCGGTGATCACCAACCGTTAGGCAGATGAAGCACGTCATCGCCATCGATGGAGCCTCCAGCTCAGGACGAACAAGCCTCGTTGATTACTTTACATCCCGTGTGGCGACCGACCTGTGCCCGTTTCACATAGATGATTTCGCTGGCACGCTGTCCCCTGCAGCATGGGATCGCCTCTCCGGATCAGATGCCGGTTGGGACGAAATCAGCATGCTGTTCAATCAACATCTCCTGGAGGCATGCCCCACCAATGGAGTTGTTCTTGCGGACTGTTTCTACAAGCTCGGCACAGCACGGGATCACCTCTTTTCCTTGTTTGGCCGCGACCAAGTCACGTACGTGCAGCTCTATTGTGAGCTCGAGGAACTGGAGCGCCGCGAAGTGCTTCGAGGGAATCGCAAGATCGGCCTAGCCCGAAGTCAGTTCAAAGCGGTCTATTCCTATTCCGGTTACGATATTCGAATTGATTCGACGCACTCCACAATCGAGGCCTGCTCCCGAGACTTGAATGCCGCATTGTCCAACTCGATGATGCAGTGGATCGGGTTGCACCCGACCGCTGATCGCCCCAACGGTGAGACCGGCCATGAACGCTGACATGAATGACAACTCCGATAAGCATCCCCCGCTTGATAGGTCCACCCATTCGGTAGTTTGGTTTTGCACGCAGGTTGGTTCCACGGCTTGGCTGCTGCTTGCCGCCCTCGTTGTCGGTCGGAATGACGTCGCATCCGGCTTGTTGTTTGCCTCTGGGTTTTTGATGGTCAGCTTGTGGGGACTCTACTTGTGGCGTTACGGAGAACATGCATCTATCTATGCCAACCTGCAACGTACGTTTGCAGGGGACGCTCTCGTGGTCATGATTGTCATCGTCACTGTGAATTGGCGTGGAGCGTCACCTCTCTGGCCATACTGGCCGCCTGCCGTATATCTAGGCGCAATGGTATGGGCTCGGCTGGTTCTAAAACCG
>JAAETM010000145.1 GCA_024228395.1 bacterium
CACCTTCCTGGATGGATGGCATCCGGTTGTGCCCTGGTTTGCTTTGTATGTCTATGGCATGTGGCTTGGCCGCCTCGACCTCACCAATCAAGACCTGCGCAAGAAGCTCTTGATCATCACCCTTGTGGGGGGCGCCCTATTGTTAGGCATCGAAAAACTTTTCGCGCCCGAACTCTGGTTCAAGTTCCGTCCCGCCCATCTGCTGATGACCACATCCCTTCCGCCCACGCCCACCTTCATCGCCTTCGGCATCTGCTTCGCCACCTTCGTCATCACCCTGGCCTGCAACTTCGCCGACCGTTTTCCACGCTTCAGCGCCGTGTTCATTCCCACCGGCCAACTGGCCCTGACACTCTACGTCGCCCACGTCATCCTGGGCCTGGGCAGCCTCGAAACCATGGGCCGCTTGCATGACCAAAGCCTGCCCTTCTCGGTGGCCTGCGCGGTGGGGTTTTATGCCCTGGCGGTGGCGGGTTCCTACCTCTGGCGCAAGCGTTTTGCCCGCGGTCCCCTGGAAGCGATCATGCGCAAGGTCGCTTAGTAGGCCGTTGACAAACAGCGGATCATCAACGTTGGGGCCCGCCCACATTTCAAGGGATGGCGGAGGCGTCACCCAAGGCAGGAGAGAGCGAGCGCTCGCTCACCGAGAGCCAGTGGATCCGGGGTCAGATCTGCAGTCTGGTGGGGATTCCACCGGATTGAGGACCTGACCCCGGAAGCACATTTGGCCGCCTTGCGCGATTGGGATTTGCTCGCGGGGCGCACGATGCACCCGCAACAAACCCACGATAGCCGCCCCGCAGTCAGGGATACTGGGCCTTGCGCCCAGCGTCACTAGAACTTGATGTCGATATCAAAGCGCAAGCGCAAGGGGTCGTCGGTCTCGTCGTCTCCCTGAAGCGCCCACAACTTGACGGTGGTGTTGTCGTGCCACCAGTACTTGTAACCAACCACGAAGCCGCTCAAACCATCGGCACCCGGCCCGATCGGAACATCATCTTGTGCCACACCCCACATCGAGGCATTGGCGTCAAAGTCGAAGTAGTTGCCGAAGATCTGGCGCTCTCCCTTTTTGCCGCCTTTGCCATGCTTGACCCCAAGGGCGATACCGGTGTCATCTCCGCTGTCATCATCCAGGTTCTGAATGAATTCAAGTGAGCCCGTCCATGCATCCTTCTTGGCGGAGAGAATGGTGTCCCAGACCAAGTAGTCCACCGGGCCACCTTCGTTGGTCCAGTTCCAGAAGGAAGTGCTCACATCCCAATCGAGGTTGCCCTGGTTCAAGGCGTGGTTCAACTGGACAATGGTGAGCGCCGGATCAGAGGAGGGAGCGTTGTTTTCATCTATGATGATGTGGGCCAGCCGAAGATCGCTTTTGTCGTTTAGTTTCCAGATGCCAGCCAAACCGGCAGGTTGGATGTCCCCGTCGAGCACCCATTCGCTGAATACCGGGTTCTTGACCAATGGATTCCCCATCTTGCCCGCAACAATCGTAGCGCTGTCATTGGGCTGCCAAACAACGTTGATTCGGTCCAGGGCCACATCGGATCCGCTGAAAGTGTCGGTCCCATTGCTTCCACCAATATCCCAGTGGGGGTTACGACCATCTCCCGAAGCGGTTGACATGCGAACTTCCGCCTTCAGGTTGTCGGCGACTTGCATTTTGGCCCCTGCGCGGAAGCGCAAACGTCCACGGTGGCGATCTTCGCCGTTGGACTGGTCCAAAGTGCTTTCCATGCGCACGCGCATGTTGCCATAGACATCGAGCCACTCGGGAAGTCCGGTGGGCTCGGTGGGCTTCATCTCGGCCTCCGCGACATGGGGTTCGTTGGCGCAGGGCAGCAGAAGGGGCAAGGTAGCGACGATGGCTTGAATCATTTTCGAATCCTAGGCAGGGGACAGGGCCTCTCCCCCCGATCAGGATTAGGCCCAAGGCCTCATGAACTGGGGAGTTCGTTTGGATTGTAGGGAGGTCAGGGGTCGGGAAATCAAGACAGAATGGCGGTGGTGGGGTGAATCTCGGGGGGGGGGGGACGAGTTTTGGCAAACCCAATCGATTTTCAAGTCCTTACGGGTCGTTTGAGTACCCGCACGGCCTGCCCAAACGCAAGGCCGCCAAACGGCTGCAGGCGGCGCGGGCCCCCAAAAGCAGCGCGGCGGTGTATTCTGGGCTTTCTTCGGAAAAAGCCAAGATCCCGTCAACGTTCGGGATCCGGCTGCATTCCAAGGGGTGATGGAAGCCGTACCTAAAGCAAAAGAGATCGAGCGATTGCTCGCCGAGAGCGAGTGGATCCGTGGGCTGGCCCGCGGCCTGGTGGGGGATTCCCACCGGGCTGAGGACCTGGCCCAGGAGGCACATTTGGCCGCTTTGAGCGCGCCGGTGGAGAGCTCGGGGTCGATGCGACCCTGGCTCGCCAGCGTCTCGCGCAATGCCGCGCGAATGTGGTTCCGCTCGGAGGGCGCACGCCGCCACAAGGAAACGCTACTCGCCCGTGACCGGAGCCAACAGGCCGAACCCTCCCCGGAGGATCTGCTCGGCCAGTTGGAAACCCAGGAGCAGTTGTCGCGCCTCGTGCGCGAGCTGCCCGCGGAGCTGAGCGATGTGATCTTGCTGCACTTCTTCGAAGGCCTCAGCCTGCAGGAGATCGCGTTGCTGCGCGACATCCCCGCGGGCACCGTGCGCTGGCGCAAGAAACGTGGACTCGAATGTTTGAGGGAACGGCTGGATACAACCCACGGAGGCGACCGCCAAGCTTGGCTGTCCGCTTTGGCTCCCCTGGTCGCGCCGCGCTGGCGTGCCGGGGCCCAGGCGGCCACGGGTGCCGCGGCGACCTCCGGACTCCTTGCCCCCTGGATCGCCATGACCCTCACCTGGAAACTGATTTCAATCGCCCTGTTCGCCGCCCTGCTCTCGATTCCGTTTGTGAATGGGGATGGGGTGGATGCGTTGGATCCGAGTGCCGGATTGGAAACGCAGGATAGCAGCGCTGCAGCTTCCGGGCAGCGTGTGCAGCCCGACCTTGACGGGGCAACCCGGCTGGCTTCCCTCCCGGATCAGGAACGCGTAACCCCTGCGGCGCCCGCCATGGGGGAATTGGACAGGGCTGCCCCGCCCATCACCCGGGTTCGACTGCGGGTGGTCGATGCGCGCGGCGAGCCGGTGGGGAATGCGTCCGTGCGTCCTTCGCCTTCCATGGAATTGGAAGCCAGCCACCGGGAGGCATTTGAGGGACTCAGTGATCTGGAGCTGGTGGTCCTGGTGGCCAAGATGCTGCGCACCACCGGCTCCGATGGGGTGGCCACTTGGGAGTCCGACCTGTTGCGCGAGGATGGCATCGTGGATTTCAAGGTGGAAGGCCCGCACTTCGGTATCGGAAACCTGCGCGCCCCATTGGAGGTGGGAGCCGACATCGACTTGGGTGACGTGGTCCTCAGCGATGCAGGCGCGGCGAAAGGCAGGGTCGTCGATTCCAGCGGGCGCGGATTGAGTTCGATCCGCGTGGTGGCCCAGCGCGTGGAGCGCGATGGGGCGGGGGCGGAACAGCAGCTCCCGATCGATTGGACGCAAGCTCTTGGTCTGCCGGGAACGCGCTCGGGGAAATTGGGACGCTTTGAGTTGCTGGGTTTGGCGTCGGGCGAGTACCGCATGTACATGCAAACGGTGGGGCAGGGGCCCCTTCCTGCTTCGGATCCCTTTTTGGTGGTCGCCGGGGTGCGCACGGAGAATGTCTTGATTCGAGGTTTGGCTGCAAGGGAAGTGCGCATTCCCGGGAAGGTCGTCATCTTGGGCGCCGACGGCCAGCCCTTGAGGTCGGCTTCTGTTCGTTTGGAGATCGAGCACATGTCCTCGTCGGGTGGCGTCGATGGGGATGGCAGCTGGGGA
>JAAETM010000146.1 GCA_024228395.1 bacterium
CGGTGACGGCGGTGAGCAGGGTGCGGTGGCCGCGGCAGTTTGGGCAGCGCAGTACGTCTTCGTTGAATACGCGCGCGATCAATTCAGGCCAGACTTCGTTTTGAGTGAGCGGGGGCGCGGGGTGGAAGGTGGGAAAGGTGTCGGGGCCATCGGTGGTGTAGACGCCGTCGAGCACCAGCGCATGAAAGTGAATGTTGAGCGCGAGGGATGAGCCAAAGTGCTGAGTGAAGTTGATAGCGCCGGGGTGGGCCTTGGTGAGGTGGCTGCGTGGGGAAGCGGGAGTGAGCGGCTTCAGGTGCCCGGCTTGGCTGGCGCGGCGCTTGTAAGAAGGAAAGACAGCACGCAAGAAAGCGCGGCCCACGTCGCGGGTGAGGGTGGGACCATAGGCCAGATGAATGCGGAGAGACCGGGGCAGGGAGAGGACCCATTGGCGCAGGGGCTGGTCGGGCAGCACGTGGTCGGTGAGGTGCGCGGCGATGGCGGCCATGCGCCGGCCAGCGCAGGAGGGGCAAAAGCCTCGGGCTCAGCACCCTGATCGATGCCAGCGGCGAATCCCAGGGCATGACCGGAAGCGCAGAAGTCGAAACCACCACCACCGTGAGCTACCACTTCACCGCTGAGTGATCTGAAGGGCCTTGGGCTCCAAACGGATGACTTACGGGGCCACTCCTCTTCACCGAGGAGTGGCCCCTCGGCGCTTAAAAGAGGGGCCCCCCCGGGCCAAGTCAGAAAAGCCGGGAGCCAGTATTCCCCAGCTCCCAGCCTGCCGCCTAGAATGCCTACCCCAGAACCCCAGTTGCCAAGGACCATGACCACCCAAGCCCCCGCATCCACCCCCACCTTCGAGTCCCTTGAGCCCCACTTCAAAAAGTGGGAGATGATCGGCGACATGGTCGACCAATGCGTCGACCTCATGCTGAACCTGCGCCAGAG
>JAAETM010000147.1 GCA_024228395.1 bacterium
CCGTAGACCGCCGGGTTGGCGTGGCCGGCCACCAGGATGTGGCGGTCGCCCAGCGGGTTCTCGGGGTGGCGGATGTCCCAGCGCATGCCGGCACCCAGGGTGCTGGCTACGAGCATCGGGACCTTGGACCGGGAGCCGCCGGGGTGGCCGCTCTGGCGCAGGTTCAGCATGAGGTCGACGCATTGGTCGACCATGTCGCCGATCATCTCCCACTTTTTGAAGTGGGGCTCAAGGGACTCGAAGGTGGGGGTGGATGCGGGGGCTTGGGTGGTCATGGTCCTTGGCAACTGAGGTTCTGGGGTAGGCATTCTAGGCGGCAGGCTGGGAGCTGGGGAACACCGGCTCCCGGCTTTTCTGACTTGGCCTGGGGGGACCCCTCTTTTAAGTGCCGAGGGGCCACCCCTCGGTGAAGAGGAGTGGCCCCGTAGGTCATCCGTTTGCGGCCCAAGGCCCTTCAGATCACTCAGCGGTGAAGTGGTAGCTCACGGTGGTGGTGGTTTCGACTTCTGCGCTTCCGGTCATGCCCTGGTTTTCGCCGCTGGCATCTACAAGGGTGCTGAGTTCGAGGTTCAGGGTGTAATCGCGGAAGTGGCCCGCAGCGGTATCCCAGAGGAGCTCGCCAGAACCGCTGCCTTCCAGGGTGACACTCGCGGTGGCGTCGATCTCTTGGCCTAGGGGGGATTCCTCGATGATCTGAGCGATCGTGTCGGTCAGGTCGATGGTTGTCTCGAGGGTGGGGACCAGGGAGATGACTTGCAAGGTCACACCGTCCACTTCTTTGGTGCCCTTGTAGGTGCACTCGATCGATCCCAGCTCTTCCATGAAGCTCAAGAAGTCGGAGGGGGTGAAGGGGGCGTCGTTATTGACGGCTTCCTCGTCGACTTTGGCCATGGCCTTGTCGATGTTGATGCCGGGTACGAACACGCCGAGCAGGTCCTTGCCTTCTACGGTCCAAGTGGCGTCCTCTTCGACGGGGCCAGTGGGCAGGAAGATGGTCATGTCCGTATCGACGGACATGATCTGCATCTCTTCGCCGACCTCTTCGCCTTCATCATCGGTCATGGCGTACTCGCCAGATTCCTCGTCGAGCTTGAAGACGATGGTTTCGCCTTCGATATCGTCCATGGTCTTACTGTCGGAGCTGCCATCGCCGCTTTCAAACTCGGCACTCATGCCTGAGAAGGTGCGCTTGAGCTCCTTGGTCTTGGCTCCGTCCATGGAGACGTACTCATCGGTGAAGCTCAGGTTTGCCGAGACGTTGCCGGAGGCCGCATCTAAGTCGAGACCCATCCTGGCGGGATCAATTTCCTCGCCATTCACTGTGAGGACCAAGTCGTCCAGAATGAAATCCAGGGTGATGCCGAAGTTCTTGGTGAGGGTGGTGGACTCTTTGGGGTGGAAGGTCAGGTCGGTGGCCGGGGTAAATGCGGCGACGCTGAGGAGGCCGGCAACGCCGGCGAGGAGGATGGGAAGTTTCATGGGTGTTGAGAACCTGGAATTCGGGGGGTCGGGAGGGCCGGTTTGGTGCCCGAGGGGGATGAGATACGCCCTCTTACGGGCTGGCCTACTGTATCTTTGCCGGAAAACTACGGTGTGTGGAGGGATCGGGCTAGTTTTTTCATAATCCTGGCTGAGAACGCCCTATCGAGGCCTTCCGTAGGATGCCATAGAGCCTTTTGCGGCCTAAGTGGCTAGTCTTATGGCCTATCCGCCCGATTTTCCGACAATGAGTGCACCTTCAGCACCGACCCACCCATGGCGAGCTATACCACAGAGCTGGACAAGGCAAACAATATCATCATCGTCGTCGTCGTCGAGGACGACGGCAGCGAGCACGACTATCAGTTTGATTATGACCCCAGGTCGGGGCGCTGGGAGTTCGCTGAGCGCGATTTGCTAGAGCGCGACTTTGGCGATGAGTGGGTGGAGGAGATGGAGGAAGAGGTCCAGGGGCTGATCGACAAGGCCCTCGAGGAATCCAAGGGTTAGTCATGGCCAAGGTCTTCGACCTGGGCGGGGTCTTCTTCCGCTCCGCGGATCCAGAAACCCTGTGGGTTTGGTATGGCGAACATCTGGGCATGGGTGTCTCGTCCCACGGCACCATGTTTTTGCCCAAAACATGCCGGTCGAGTTGTCCGGCGACGTGAAATGAAAAGACGCGTGTTCATCATTGTGCTCGACTCCCTTGGGGTCGGCGCGCTTCCCGACGCCCACCTGGCGGGCGAGGAAAACTGCCACACGCTCAACCACATCATTGAGCTTGCCGGAGGCCTGGATGTGCCGCGTTTGCGGGCTTGGGGTTTGGGCAACATGGATACGGTTCAAGGCCTAGAGTGCGCCGCCCGCCCGCTGGCCGCATATTGTCGCTTGGCCGAGGTCTCACCCGGCAAGGATACGCCAACAGGTCATTGGGAAATGATGGGTTGTCCCTTGGATTTTTCGTTCTCAGTTTATGAGAAGGAGGGCTTTCCCATCGATTTCCTGGAACGATGGGTCAAGACTGCAAACCTCCCCGGCTACCTCTGCAACAAGTCCTATTCGGGCACAAGGGTCATCGCCGACTACGGCCCTGAGCATTTGGCCAGCGGCAAACCCATTGTCTACACCAGCGCCGACAGCGTCTTTCAGATTGCCGCCCACGAAGAGTCCTTTGGTCTAGGACGCCTTTACGAGATCTGCAAAATCGCCCGAGAATTGCTCATGCCCCTCAATGTGGGCCGCGTCATTGCGCGCCCCTTTGTTGGAGAACCGGGAAGCTTTACGCGCAGCTACAATCGCCACGACTACGGCATTGAGCCGCCTACTGAAACGGTCCTAGATCGCCTAGTCAAGGCGGGCATCGAAACCACAGGTGTGGGCAAGATCCATGATATCTTTTGTGGCCGTGGCATCTCCCGTTCGATCCTGACCCAGGGCAACGATGATGGCATGCAGCGCACCATCGAACTCGCCCAGGAGCTCGAATCCGGCCTCATCTTCGTCAATCTGGTGGACTTTGACTCCCTTTATGGCCACCGCCGCGACGCACCCGGCTACCGCAAGGCTCTAGAGGTCTTTGATGGGCAACTGGCCGAATTGGAAGCCCACTTGCGCCCCGACGATCTTGTTTTCCTAACCGCCGACCACGGCAACGATCCCGCCCACACCCAAACCACCGACCACACGCGCGAGCATATCCCGGTTGTCGTTGGAGGTCCCGGCGTAAAGAATCCCATCAACTTGGGTACGCGCACATCGTTCGCAGACTTGGGCGCAACGGTTGAAGAAGCCCTGGGCCTCACCCCGGTTGGCCCAGGCGAATCGTTCTTGGACCGTATCACTTAGGGCGAGCGGTGTGATCTGCTTGTTTCCAGGGTAGGCAGGGTCAAGTGCTGTATACTCCGAGCATGGCCGCCGAAGAGTTGGAAAGCCCCATGGATGGGCTCTATCGAATTGTCGCAGAGGCTTACAGGGTCTTTGGTGGGAGCCCTTCGCGGATGGGTGGCATAGAGACTTGTGAATGCTGCGTGAACGAAGAGACCACAAAGGAGCTGAACGCCACACCCTTGCGTGAAATCACCAGGTGGCAGGTTGCTTCGTACGAGCAATCCGCCTATCAAACGACCGAGGACCGGCGGTACATGATGCCTCGGATCTTGGAGCTCTTCACCCAGGGGGAAGATCCGTTTTGCTACTCGTTTGGTCAGTTTCTGAAGTGGGATGCTGAGGGAGGCGATTGGCACTCATGGTCAAGAGGCGAGAAGAGTCTACTGCTGGACTTTGCAAACGCCTGCTTCGATTTGATCTTTGATTGCCCCATGAACCCATTGCCCTTCTCCTGTGGCCAGATCACAGAGGTGCTGTTGGCGTTGGACATGGATCCTATAGCGCGCATCAACACCAGGTTCGCTTTGGGCGATCCATGCCAGGTGTTTGGCGTTTCCATGCTGTACCGGGTAGAAGAGGAGCGCGCCATCAGCCTGGATTGCATGAATTTGTACCCCGAGTGCGAGAAGCAGCTCACCGACATCTTCTACAGTGACACGGCCGTCGACATTCTCACGAACGCTATCGAAGCGGCGGATAATGTGATCATTATCGAGGGCTTGCAGTACTTCCGCAGTCTGGCGAAGTTGCACTCGGAGCCCCATTGGGTTGAGTCGAAATTGAAAGAACCCGATTGGCTGCAAATGTGGGGGTAGGACGCCACGTTTTGGGTGCCCTAATTTCCTTCGCTCGATGCTTAGTTCTCCGGCCATGGCAACGGGCGGAGTGGTTCACCGGTTCCAGCGAGGCAATCTTCCAGAGCCCCAATTGTTCAGCCGAGGCTATGCCGGGCCCGCTCTGCACTCAGGATTTCCATGTCTCATTGTAGTGATTGCGCAGCCTTAGGAAATAAGTCAACCCCCGCCAGAAGGCCCCAGTCCTAGATGCTCCAGTATCCAGGTTGAAAGCCTTGGGACTTCACCGCCATAAAAAGCGTTCTGCCATCTATACTTTGGCATGCTTGTAAAGATGTTTTCTACGCTGTCCTTTTGCTTGGTAGGGCTTCTCACTGGAGCGGCCAACGGACAGACCTTCACGCGCTTGATCGCAGAAGGCGATTTGGTTCCCGGTGGACGGCCGGGGGAAGTGATCAGCCGTGTCGAGGCTGTGGATGTGAATGGTAGTGGCGATTGGGCGGCAGTGCTCGACGGCGATGGGTCGGCGGATGGAGATTGTTACACCATCGTGAATGGAGCGATCGTGTTTCAGGAGGGTACTAGCACCGGCATCCCAAGTCCTGGAACGCGCACGACCTCGCGGATCGATCGCGTTGATATCAATGGTGGGGGCGATCGGTTGTTCCTGGTGCGAACCCTCGACTCTTCCCTGGCCCCGGGAATGCAGGCGGGTAGTGCATTGATTCGCAATGGCGTCCAGCTTTACCAAGAGGGTCTGACGGTGTGCTCCGCTCCGGGGCCCGCGCTAGGCCTGGTCTATACCGAACTGTCAGCGTGTTGGCAGAACGACAACAACCAGTTACTCGTGGGCGGCCGGGTTGGTATACTCGGTGACGAAATCCTCGTCACAGTAGAATTGGACCCTGTCCTCGGCACGGTGATTTCGGAGACCATGCTCGCCCTGGAAAAAGAAACACTGCTGGGGCATGGATCCCCCGTCCAGGGGTTTTCCTTTGGCAAGGGACGCAACGCGATCAATGACAACGGGGATGCGCTGTGGTTTGTCGATGATGAGCATGCCGACCTCGGTGGAGATTATTGCACCGACTCGAACTTCTATATCAACACGACTCTGCTGTACAACGAGGGCGACGCATTCCCGGCGGCTATCCTAGAGACTTTTGACTCACTCGATCTGGCCGAGGTTGATTTGAACAACAATGGGGACTTTGTGTTCTCCGGATTCGATCGGCGCCCCGAAACCGAGGACTTGTGGATTTTCAAGAGCATTGGGGGCGTGATCACCGTGCTTGCGCACGAGGGAGATCCGGTTCCAGCCAGTGTCGGTGGACCTTGGATCACCAAGGGATTTGGATTTGGTGGCCAGGTGTCCCTCAGCGATGATGGCGATGTCCTGTGGTTCCTCGATTGGAATGATCCGGACACTTCAAAAGACACAGGCCTTTTGCTCAATGACACCCTGATCATGCAGGAGGGAGTCACCATGCTGGATGGCAGTGTCGTTCTTGCAGTGCCTAGCGACGATTCGTCGGTCGCCCTGAGCGACAATGGTTCGAAAGCCATCACCAAGGTGGTCCTGGCTGGAGAGGTCGAAGCGGTCTATTTGATCGAGGATATGCACCCCAGCATATTTGATACCTTCTGTGGTCCGGGCCTTGCCAATTCAACCGGGGAAGCCACCGAGCTGGAGGGTTACTTCCTGACGGGCGGTGGAATTTCGGGCGGCATGTCCGACTTGCACTTGGAATGCTCAGACGGCCCTCCCGGGCAATTGGGGTACTTCTTGACAGGTGAGGAAGTCGTGGAACCGGGCACCATGATCAGCGACGGCCTGTTTTGCTTGATCGGAGGATCCAGTCCATTCTTCCGTTATGCGGTTGGCGGAACCAACGCGATGTCGGTTGGCTTCTTCAACCCGTCGGGAGTTCTAGAGAATGCGGTAGGCACTTCATCGGTGGGACCCATTGGTTCAGAAACGGGCTTCGATGTTCCGGACTCCATCCCGAGTACTTCCCAGGTCGTCACAGCGGGTAGCACTTGGCACTTTCAGGTGTGGCACAGGGATACCGCGTTAGGTAGTACCCACTCTAACTTCTCCAATGGTTTGAGCGTTTCGTTCTAGTTTGGGTGCGGAGGCGGCGCTTGGTAACCCTATTCGCCCGCCGTTTGCACGGTGAGCACCAACGTCGGCCGTAGGGTTGGATCCAGCGCATATTCAGATGAGTGGAAGCTCCGGCCGCTACCGGCCACTTCCGAATCGGTTTTGATCAACAGCCCTTCGTTATTCCAATCTCGATGGACCCATTGGGCGGCGGCATGGGTCACGTTCCACTCATACCATGCACCGGTAGCGGTCAACTGGATTGTATCCTCGGGGGTTGCGTAACGATCAAAGGACGAATCGTCGTTCTGCGCGGTATCACTGGCTTGCTCTGCACCTGCCACCGCCCAATAGAGCGTGCCCCAGAGCGGAGCGTTCCAGCAGGATGTTCCTTGTAAGGGGGCGAGCCCTTGATTCCCCTGTATCCATCGCTTGGTGAGCCTGTAGAGCCCAACATCGGAGGGCGACGCGGACTCGGAAGCATGGTTGTACAACTGCAGCCGGGCATCAACGATTCGCACGTCCTCGGGTAGGAAGCTCAAGTCAAAGCAAAGCAGGCCGCGCCGGACATCACTGGCGCCAAACAGTCCAGAATCGAGGGATTCGTTCGCACCCGCATTGGCGGTGACTGCTGAACTGTGGAGCGTGTTGTCGGCCACCACCGAATAACCCCCAAGGTCCGCGCGAAGGGTGATGATGGAGGTAGAGGAGCCGCTGGTGGCGCCCGTTACCACTTTTGACAGGCGAGATCGGTTGCCAGATTCATCGGTGGTCTTGACGGCAAACTCGTAAACCGTTCCCGGCAAAAGTCCTTCCACAACAACGGTTTCGGGAGTGCCAGCCACTGCAGGCTGCGGCTCACCGGTCACCTGGCGAGCCATGCCAAAGGAGCGCGCGTCGATCGACTGGGTTCCAGCGCGCACATCGTAGCGGGCAGCGGTACCGATGTCGCCGTCGTCACCGGTCGAGGTGAATGTGAGAGTCACGCTGGTGTCGGTGGCCGACACAATGCTCAGGTCGAGGATGGGGGCGGGGGACGTGAAGTCTGAAGTGGCCCCTTCAATGGCTTTGAAGAACACATCGGCCATCTCGGTATAACCTTCATTGGTGGGATGCGCCCAATCCGCCATCCAGTCACCGGGACCAAAGGTGAAGAGGTTTGGGTTGGTCATGAAGTGCGCATAATGATCAGCAATAGCGACTCGAACGGGTGTACCTGTGACGGTGCCTTCAGCGAGATCCTCAGAGAAGGCGACAATGGCATCGTTGAATGCCTCGACATCCGCTTGTCGATTTTGCAGGGGCAAGATCTTGGAAAGCACCACAGACTTCAATTTGGTGGACAAAGTACCATCGCCCCACTGTAGAAAGTACTCCATGGCTTCGGCGAAGTGTCCCGCTTGACCAGGGGTCAGGGTATGGCCGTGATCTGCGGAATAGGGGGCGTAGGGTGGATAGCCAAAGTCCAAGTCGTTGGTGCCCAAGTGAACGCAGATCAAGTCTGGGGTGACCGGACTCATGTGCGGCGTAATGTCGAATGTTCCCCAGCCCCACCCATTGCCAAAACTCGCAGGGTAGAAATGATTGGCCTGACGCCCGCCAAGGAAGTGTCCGTTCAAAGGCGCCGTGCCGGAGCTACCAAGGAAGCTGTAGGTGTGTCCGGGAACCGCGGATAAAAGCGTGTATAGATCGTCGCGGAACCCGGGCGGCGAATGAAACCCCAGGGTGATCGAGTCGCCAACCAGAAGCAGGTCGGTGTGTGTGGGTCCTCCAACAGCAAGCTGGGTGGGAGGAAGAGAAACAGGTTTGGCAATACCCTGGGCTGTTGCGCTGCTTGCGGCAACGATCAGCGCGAGTGCGGATTGAATGGTGAGTGAAAGCAAATTCATTTCTAAAGGCCTGTTTTGACGTGGGTAGCAACAACGGTTGAGACTGGCTGAAGGACAAAGGCTTGGCGAGGGAGAATACAATTGACCGCGAAAAGCATGATCCTACCAGCATCGCAGGGACGAGGGAATTGCGCAAGGGAGGGACGCTCGTAGTCGAGACAACGTCTCGATCGTAGAATCAGCGTCGGCAGCTAGGCTCCAGAGGGGGCTCTCCTCAGGCCTTAGCACTCCAAGGAGCGCGTAGGGTTCAGCCCGGGCAAGACTGAGGCGGGCCTGGTGGGGTTGCCGTTGATATTGCCATGGCTCAGGTTCGTCGCTGCTCCTTTTGGGGCCTGGTGCCTTCCGCTGGGGATGGAACGGGTAGAGCGGTTGCCCATAAGGTGTGCCCTAGGTGGGACGAACCGCAACGGGCGTTGGGGCATGTGAATCGCCTCTGGGCCCTTTAGACGCGGGTGTGCGGTAGGGAAATGCTTTCTGGCTTGAATCTGAGAGGGTTGCCAGACTCCCGCCGCGTTTTGACCTATTGCCCGTGGGCCGAAGGGTCGATAGCGGAGGGGTGATCGATTCCTCGACTCAAGGCACAGCTCGTGCAGGGTCCGATCCCACTTGGGACTGACATCTCATGATCAACCTACAAACACCCATAAAGCAACCCATGGCAACTCTCTATAAAAGTACAGCTCTGCTACTAGCCGCTGGCGCATCCCTGCTCGTAGCATCTTGCTCTTCAAGCTCGGATTCCAACCTCGCATTTTTGAGCGTTACTCAAAACCGCACCTTAGACACAACAGGGCAGACCGTGGATGTCGCCATGGCGATTCCTGTATCTCCCGCCACCGCAAACTTGACGGCCTCTTGGACAGCCAGTGCCGGCAATATTCTCTCGGCCACCTTGCAGCCCGACGCACGCACTGTGCGTTTGGTCATGGACACTCCGACCATCCCCGGTGACGTGACCTTCGGCGCTGCCGCAGGTGGCGTGGAAGACTTGGCAGGCAACTCATTCTCTGCCCCGGTCGTTGGCCAAGTTCTGGTCGCTGATATTCTCACCGTGCCCACCGCTTCCTTCTCTGGCGTAACCGTGGAAGGCCCCGACAATGACCAAGTCGTCGTTGTGTTCAGCGACTCCATGATTCAATCCGAGGTAGAAACCCTTGGCAATTGGACCTTTGAAGCACCCGTCGGAACCCCGTTTGATCTGACCAACGCAGTGATTAGCTACGACTCCGTAACGCTCACGGCGACCGTGTCCTTGGGTAGCACAATCCCCGGCATTGCTGGCTCCGATGCCAACAACCTTCAAACCTCTGACGCCTTGCAGTTGACCTTCGGTGGCGTCCGCAACTTGTCCGGTGTCTCTGAAGCCGGTGTAGCTATCGCTGGCACTGCAGGTGGCGACAACACTGCACCTAGCTTTGATTCTGTCTGGGCCGACGGCGTAAGCGATGAGGTGGAAGTGCGCTTCTCTGAGCCTGTCAAGAGCGTTTTGTTTGCAGAACTTTACAGCGGCGGAATCGACCCCGGCGCCCGCTTCCAGTTGACCGATGCCGATGCGACCCCCGCGGTGGCAGCCACCGGCACAATCACCATGACCGGTGATCCCGTCGACGGCGAAACCATTACCATCGATGATGGCGCTGGCAACACCGACACCTATGAGTGGGAAAGTGGCGGCGGAGTTACCGGCGGCAACATTGCGGTGACCATCATGGCTGGCGACAACAACGCCATGGCAACCGCCCTTCAGGCGGCTATCGCAGGCAGCGGCACCGCAGCTGTGACCGCAGTGAACGCGCCCCCGGCCGTGACCTTGACCAACGACGTGGCTAGTGCCACTGGCAACGTGGCCATCACCGGAGCGCCCACCAACGTGACCATCGCCGGCATGACCGGTGGTGTGACCATTGCTTCTGGCCTGGCCACCTTGGAAACCACCAACTTCGCGTTCTCTGCGGATCAAACCGGCGTAACAGTGGACTATGACATCGTGCCGGTCCCCGGTTCCGACACCTTGGAGATCTACGGTATCCAGGACTTGGCCGGGAACCAGGCAATGCCCGTTCAGATTGCCGCCATCGCTACTGCGGATGTCAACCCGCCTGCCATCGATGCTGGTAACTCCAGCTTGGTGGCAGTTTCCGGTGAAAACAACGACGTGATTACGGTGCGCTTCGATCGCGACATGAGTCCGTTCAACATCTCCAACCCGGCCAACTATAGCGCCGCACCCTTGGACCTCACTGGCTCCTCGATCACCTTCAACGGTACCAACGAGATCGCCATCGACATGAATGGCGCAACGATTCCGGACGTTCAGTTCGGCACCGGTTACTCCCTGACCATCGTTCAGAACGCCAGCACACCCCTTTACACAGCTCAGGGCGTGGTTCTCGGTTCAGACGATGCCCAAGTGATCGCCGCCATAGGCGACAATGTGGTCATCAACACGGCTTCCGCCTACGTGGGTCCTGGGGGCGCTCCCAACACATGCATCATCGTGTTTCCCGAAGCTACCAATACTGCGGGCTCCACCGTGTTGACCAACTATAACATCTCGGGCACGAACCCGACGGCGGTAGTTCAGTTGACCCCTCGTTCCTATGAGTTGACCTTCCCGACCCAGCCGGCCATCGCCGATAGTCTGGTTGTCGAGATTGCAGCTTCCACGGACCTGGGAGGCAACCCCGCCGCAGGTCAGGCGAACTATGCTCTGACCGCTGTTGATGCGACTGCGCCCACCGCGACCTTCACATCCAACTCGGTGGCCGGTTCCGGTGGTGACAACTTCACAGTCACCTTCGACGAGTCCGTGGATCAGACCACTGCATTGAACCTGAGCAACTACGCATTCACCGTGGGAGGTTCCTCGGTTTCCTTGACCGGTGCTAGTTCATCATACGACAGTACCACCTTCAGCGTGACGGTGGCCTTGCCTGAGATCACCGATCTGAGCTTCGGTGATACCACTAACTTGGTCATCAGCAATGTTACAGACATCTCTGGTGTGGCCTTGGCGGTTCAGCCCGTCGACGGCACGGTCATTGGCGACAATGCAGGCCCGAACTTCGCTGCTGCGGACTCCGCTTTTGTGAACTACATCGTGGACGCTACTGGCGCTACCAACGACATCACCTTCGATGAGGCCGTAGATGTTACTTTTGCAGAGACAGCTGGCAATTGGACAACGTCCGACGCTACGAACGTTGTTTCTGCAACCATGGTCAATCCCACCACGGTTCGGGTTGTGCTCGACGGTCAAATCGGCGCTGCTGCGACCCTTGGCGTGACCGACGTGCCCGACCTTGCTGGCAATTCCGGCGGTGGTGCGATCACCGTGGATCCAGCTGAGTGAGCCAGAGCCCTTGTGGCTTCGGCCACGGGTACCTATTCAGCGCGGCCCATGCACTCCGGTGTGGGGGCCGCGCTTCGTGTGTGCTTGGCATGATGATTGATTCGAAGATGAAAGTTCTTCCGGGACCTGGACACCCGGACCGAAGGGAGGCGCAAGGGCGGAATCGCGAGGGACCGTCTGAAGGAAGCGTGAAACGAAACTGCGAGTCGACGTACAGAAATCGGATACGAGGCGTGGTGGAGCAGGGCGAGCTGGCACGAGAAAGCGAAGCTTTTGTGGCCAAAGCAAAGCGACGTAAATCCGGCGATTGTGCAGTGAAGGTTGATCATCTTACCCAGGCCATGTTTCCCTAGCAGGGGCTGGCTCGCTTTATGCCTGAAAGGGCGACGCCTCCGAAAGGCGGAGCGAGAAGTCAGCAAAGGCCATAGTAGGCGGCGCGAGCCGCTGAAGGGCCGAACGATAGAAAGGAAGCAACGACTATGAATCTCGAAGACGAACCGCGTCAGATGTCTGGGCAACTGGAGTTCCCATGGGTGAATAGGGGTGAAGCCCCGACGGACCCGTGGAGCAACGAATCGTCGACGGCGAAACAAAGAAACGAGCTTTCAGGAGAGGACCGTTTGAAGGAATGGGTGCTTGCGCCCCCGAACATGAAGGCGGCTCTCAGACGAGTGAAAAGAAACCGAGACGGTCCAGGTGTGGACGGGATGACGGTGGACGAGCTCTTGCCGTACCTCTGGGAGCATTGGGAGAAGATCAAGTCGAGCCTGCTCGACGGGAGCTACACGCCCAGCCCGGTGAAACGACAAGAGATCCCCAAGAGCGGCGGAGGAATCCGAGAACTTGGCATCCCTACGGTGCTCGACCGATGTATCCAGCAGGCCCTATCGCAGGTCCTGCAACCGCAATTTGCCCCGACATTTTTCGACCATAGCTACGGTTTTCGCCCGGGACGCAGCGCACACGGAGCCATTCGTGCGTCGCAGCAATACGTGCAAGAAGGCCTGAAGGTGGTGGTAGACGTGGATTTGGAGAAATTCTTCGACCGCGTAAACCACGACGTGCTGATGGGGAAATTGGCGAAAAGAATTGCTGACAAACGCATCTTGAGAC
>JAAETM010000148.1 GCA_024228395.1 bacterium
CGCCCGTCCCGCCGCGCTTCGTTTCCTTCGCTTGGCGGTACCACTGCGCTGTGCCCGTGGGTCAAGTGCGAGGTCGGCGGGCACGCCCATCTCGCGGGATTTGGTCGACCGGTCCCTTCCGGTTCATACCCGTGGAGACGACAGGGCCTCCCAAGTTCCTGGGGATTCCTCTGTCTACGCTTCGCAGGCCGGGTTACCCCGGACCCACGCAAGACTCGCTTCCGGATGGGGGCCACCCTTTCCGGGCGGGATTGGCACCCGCAGGATTCCAAAGGAGGTTTACGATGTCCTGCCTCTGTTGTCTAGTTGATTACATAGTCAGGTCATCTTTACTCCTCCACCAAGCTTTCTTGGCGCACGCAATGGTGTGGTAAACGCTCTAGTGACCACATATGACAAAAGCGAGGCCGACGGTGTCGGCCTCGCATCATATCTGCCCCACTCTTGTTGCACGAGCACGGTTGGCGCCTTGGGCAACCACCGTCCACCCGGTGAATAATGGTGGGCCCTGTTGGACTCGAACCAACGACCAAACGATTATGAGTCGTTTGCTCTAACCAACTGAGCTAAGGGCCCCGGCGGGAAGTATAGCGAGGATTGCTCCAATCACCACCCATCACCACGCAGCCGGCTTGTTTTTCAGCAAATTCCTTGCACCATTTGGTCTGCCAGGATTTGAGAGACGCAGGCCGTCAAGCCCTTGGCCAGTGGAACGTGCAGGAATTCGTTTGGCCCGTGGGCATTGCTGCCCGGGCCAAGCACGCCAGTGATCACGAATTGGGCGGCCGGGAAACTCTTGCCGAGCAGGCCCATCAAGGGGATGGTTCCCCCTTCCCCCATCTGCATAGCAGGCTTGCCGAAATGCGTGCTGGAAGCCCGCTGAACCGACTTCTCAAGCCAATCGCTCAGGGGCGGCGCGTGCCATCCCGCTGCACCTTCCACCCCGTCCAGGGTCACGCGGGCACCGTAGGGTGCGTCGCGGCATATCAACCCCACAAGTTCCGCCTGGACCTCGTCCGGGTTCGCCGTGGGCGGGAGCCTGAACGACAACTTGACCTTGGTATGGGGCCGAAGAACGTTGCCCGCATCCGCAATACCCGGCATGCCTTCACAGCCGGTTACCGCCATGGACGGCCGCCAGGTTCTGGCCAGCACAGCTTCTGCAGCATCCGTAAATGCTGCCCGCGCTCCACCCACAAAGGGGAAGCGCTGGTGAACATTGTCGCCGAGTACCTCGGCCGTGGCCCAGGCCTGCTGCTTGCGCACCTCGGGGATCGCCACATTCAAGGACTTGCACAGGATCTCCCCCGTCTTGGAATCCTGAATACGATCGAGAAGCTCCCGCAGTATTCGGAAACTGGAAGGCACAAGTGCACCGGCATCACCGGAGTGCACGCCCTCCGAAAGAATCTCCACGTCCAGGTGGGCGCTCACATTTCCTCGCAGGGAAGAAGTCAACCAAAGCTGCTCGAAGTTACCCGCGCCGGAGTCCAAACAAATCACCAAATCCGGAATGCCAATGCGACTCTCCAAGTGTTCCATGTAATGAGGAAGATCGTAGCTGCCACTTTCCTCGCAAGCCTCGATCATCACCACACAACGGCCATGGGGCACACCCTGATCCTGCAACGCTTCAATAGCAACAAGCGAAGCAAAGGCCGAATAACCATCATCCGCGCCGCCACGCCCATAGAGTCGGTCGCCCTCTTGCACCGCTTTCCAAGGACCGAGGTCTTCCCTCCACCCGGCCATCTCAGGTTGCTTGTCCAAATGGCCATACAGCAAGGTCGTGCCTGAACCTTGCCCGGGGATTACCATGAAGATCAAAGGGGTGCGCCCCTCGAGCCTCACAACCTCCACGTGCAGGCCTTCGATATTGCGCGCCTTGCACCAGGTGACAATCAGCTGCGTGGCCTCTTCCATGTGGCCATTGGCTTCCCAATCCGCATCGAACATGGGCGACTTGGCCGGGATCTCGATGTAGCGTTCCAGGGCCGGTATGATCGACTTATCCCAAGCTTCATCCACGAAGGAGGCCAGGGCGTTTGAATCGTAGGTACTCGTTTGGTCTTGCATAATTTTCTCGGGGTTCCCCTCACCTTACCCCAAAAAAAATCATGGTCTACCCCGCAGCGCGCTGATCCGGGTTCAGGCCCGGAGGTCGAAAGGCTACGATCGCGTTGCGACCCGACTCCTTGGCCTCGTAGAGGGCGCCGTCCGCAGCCCTCATCAAATCATCGATGCTGTCGTTCTGGATGATCTTCTCTGCCACCCCAAAGCTCATGGTCATCTTTAGGCTTGCGCCCAAGTGAACAAACACCGCATCCTCGACCGCAATCCGCAGGCGCTCGGTACTGGCGACCACCTCACTCACACCGGCGTTCAAGTGAATGATGATGAACTCCTCACCACCCAACCGTGCGAGCACATCCCCTTGGCGGCAGTTTTGCCTCAGAATATCTGCGCACTGCCGGAGCACTGCATCGCCCGCATCGTGTCCATGTTTGTCGTTGATGCGCTTAAAGAAATCGATGTCGGCCATCACAACCGAAAGCGTGTTTCCAGTGCGTTGACAGCCTTCCCACTCCTGCTGCAACCGTTGCATACCATAGCGCCGGTTGGGTAGCTCTGTGAGCACATCGGTCAGGGCTGCTTGCTCGAGCTTGCGGGTCAAAATTCCCATGTCCGCAAGTTGGCGCTGCTGAATTCGCTTGGCGTTTTCGACCTCCTGTCGCATACGAACCGTGCGTTGACCGGCGCGGACCCTGGCCACGAGGATGCTTGGGTTGAATGGCTTTACGATGTAGTCGTCTGCGCCCGCGTCGAAGGCTTCCAGAATCTGCGCATCATCGTCGTGCGCGGTCACTAGCAGCACGTACATGCGCTGCCCAACGGGGGTTTCACGCAGGGCTCTACAAAGCTCCACGCCGGTCATGCCAGGCATCATCCAATCCGTGACCACGATGTGTGGAGCCCACGAAATGGCCTTGCGCAGACCTTCCTTGCTACTGGATGCCGACTCCACTTCGAAACCAGCCTTCATCAGGTAGTGGGACAGAAGTCGCACCATGGTCTCTTCATCATCGATCAGAAGGACGCGCTGGGCTTCACACACTTTTAGATTGGACACTACCTCGAGCGGTTTCGGATCCTCGTCCTCGCTACTGTTCACGTCCCCGGGCGACCCTCCAGGAGCATCCCAAGCCAGCTGCCTTGGAGACGCTGTCACGCCAAGGCGAGCAAATTCCTCGGCGGTGCATACAAATGCCACCGGCTGCCCACTGGGAACGCCCAACAACTGACCCCATTCTTGCCATGCGGGAACGATCTGATCCGCGATGGCGTGCAATTCCGCCACGGACATGTCCAATTCCTTGGCGACGCCCTCCAAACGGAAGAAGGCCGTAACCCAAAGCTCGTTGCCCCTGTCCCGGTCGATGGTCAACACGTCGGCGATGGCCCGACCAGCGCGCAGGATCCTCGCCAAGCCTTCACTCCCCGAATTGCTGCCTTCTGGCATATCCCCAATGGGCTTTTCGATGCTGCGCAAGATCGCTTGCTGCGAACTCTTGGGAAAGCCCCAATCCTCCATCATCAAACTGGCCACCTCAGCATGGTTCATACCAAATGCACAGCTTTCCAGCTTGGCCAAACGAGCATCATGGAAGCAGACATCCCAACCCATAAAGCGCTCGTAGCGCTCGGGGTAGAGACTTGCAAAAGCTAGCTGGCCAATTCCAGCTAGCAAACCACAGGTGAAGGCTTCGGCGGGCGCGAAGATACGCCTTTCGAACGAAAGTGTGCTCGCGGCAACAGCGGTTGCCAGAGACCTCGACCAGAAGGTGTGATGATCCAGGCCACCGCGGTTGCCCTCGTCCTGCCCCACCAAGCTGAAACCAAGGGCCAACGACCGCAAGGTTTTGGATCCCAGGCGCAACGCGGCTTCACGAACGGTCTCAACCGTGGCCTGTCCCGCATGGATGGCACTGTTGGCCAATTGAATGACGCGGCCCGACAAGGCCGGATCCGCCATCACGGTCTGTACCAGCTCCGCCTGGTCATAATCGTCATTCTGAGTAATTTCCAGGACGCGTAGACCAATAGCGGATGGTGATGGGAGGGCACCCGTAAGCCGAAGTTCGTCGAAGCGATGTTGTATCAATTTGGGTTCTCTTAGGGACGGGAGAGAAGTCGTATTTGCCTATTCGCCAAAAGCTAGGCTGCATCCTTAGCCGCATTCAGCGAACTGGCCAAAACGCAGCGATTTCGCCCCTGGTCCTTTGCCGCGTAAACGGCCTCATCCGCGCGTTTCAGCAAGTCGCTGGGTGCCATGCTGCCAGAGCAGAAACTTGCCACGCCCATGCTCGCCGTAACGGCTCCCCTATATTGTCCAAACTCGGTGACGTGATTCTCCAACGCCACCCGAATCCGCTCCGCGACCACCATGGCAGCACTTTCATTGGTGTTCTTACAGATCACCAGGAATTCCTCGCCGCCGATGCGGCAGGCCTCATCCGAAGACCGTACAGCCCGCCTCATGACCTCCGCGGTTTCCCTCAATACCTCGTCACCCACATCGTGGCCATAGGTGTCGTTGACTTTCTTAAAAAAGTCCACGTCCAGCATCACCAAGGAGATGTCCCGGCCGGTGCGTTTTACCGAAGCCCACTCGCTGCCCAGTCGCTTCATGGCATAGCGACGGTTCGGGAGATTGGTCAGCACATCGGTCAACGCGGTGGCACGCAACTTGCGCGTCAACACTCCGAGCTCTTGAATCTGGCTCATGACCGTGGCCTTGTCTTTTTCCACGCGACGGTGAAGCGCGCATACCCGCAAACCAGCCTTGACCCGGGCGAACAGCAGCGGTTCCGTGGTTGGCATGTCGATGTAGTCATCGGCACCCGCGCCAAAGGCCTGCACGGCCTTGCCATGGGCGGTATCCCCACCCAAAACAATCAGGTACAGGCTCTCACCCTGGCTGTTCTTGCGCAGACTGGTGCAGAGCTCGATGCCGTCCATGTTCTCGCAATCCTGGTCGGCTAGCACAATGTCGGCTCCCCACCTCAAGGCCTCTCGCAGGCCATCCCTGCCATCACTTTCGAAACGAACATCAAACAGGTGCTCGGACAACTTCGAACAAGCTTTGACCTGCTCGGCCCCCTTGTCTCCGATGACCATGAGTCGAACCTGATCCACAGCGCTGGAATCCGCATCATCCAAACGTCTCGGCCCCTTCGCGGGTACACTGTCCATTGGATCCTCAACGCTCAGCTGGCATGGTTTGGCGTCTTGGGCGCTCTCAACCAGCCGGAGAACCTCATTGAAATTCTGACCATTGCCGGTCGCCACATCCAGACTGTCACCCCAGTGCACCCATAGCTTGGCGCAGCTATTGCCAAAGCCAATGAAGGCCGACGGATCCATCTGCAGTAGTTTTCTAGCCAACTCCAATTCAGCGCCGATGGTTTTCCAAAGGAACGAGTCGGTCTGTTCATCCGCTACCAGGGCTTCGCCGATCCAATAGGCCAGACGCAGAACATCCGCAAGGCTCTCGACCTTCTCCATCTTTTCCAAGCTGCGACAACCCGCATACTCGAAACAAGCTTCAGAAAAGAGATCCGGCAGGCCCCAGTCCTCGAGCATCAGGGATCCGATTTGGGAGTGGTTGATTTTGAAACGGCTCATCTCCTTGGACAACAGTTCGTCCAGGGGTTTGGTTCCATGCTCTGTGAGCAAGGCGCTGTATGCTTCCGAATAGACCGACGCCAAGGCCAAACGCCCCACATCACCGATCAGCCCACAGATGTAAGCCTCTTCCGGCTTGTTCAAACCGATGTGGCCTGCCAGGGCCTGGGCCGCAACAGCGTGGGCCAAGGATGCGGACCAGTAGCCGTCGTAATCGAAAGCTCTGCAGGATCCCGTCGTGCGTTCGGATACGAGGGAGAAGGCCAATGCTAGGTTGCGGACCATGTTGCCACCCAGGCGCATGATCGCTTCCTCCACCGTGGTGACCGGTTCCGATCCCGCGTTGGCTGCCGAGTTGGCCAGCTGGAGAATTCGACCGGTAAGAGACGAGTCTGCCATGATGGCAAGCCCCATATCCTCAGCGCTGTAATCCTCATTGCGCGTCAATTCGAGGATACGCATACCCACTCCGGCAGGAGATGGGAGATTGCCGCTGAGCCTGAGCTCTTCAAAGGTTTCGATGTTCACAATGGACTCGCTTTTCAGGTTGGATTCTGGCTCCCCAGAATCCCAGTTTCAAAAATACTCATCCTCATCCCCCGATCCCGGCCGCGTAGTGACAAAGCAAGGCGATTTCCAATCAAAATGGGTCCAGTGTCTGGACCCGGTGAGGCAGAGAATTGCGATACATCACACAGAACAAATCGTTCCGCTGTCGAGGTGGCGAAAATCATCCGGGGGATTAAGGTTCTTTTCGGAGCACCCCATTCTGTATCTGTGTGCAAAGTCCTTTCAGGCCCTTGGAATCTCATTTCGAAGCCAACTTCAATCCGTTTGGTATCGAAAGCAGCGGTGAACCATGTTCAGCCCCCCACCCTGCCCCATGATGATTCAAAACTGCATTTCGACCCACCCCGGACAGGACGTTGGAAATCGGAGGTTTCCCGGCGGGGAATTGCTGTATTTCGAGCGGCCTGCCACAAACTCGAAATTCCCAACCACACCGTTGACACCACAACTGCCCGGGTTGTCACCCCCCAATCGCCCCCCCTGATGTCCTACACCACACCAGCCATCACGACCGTAATTCGACCACTCTGAGATACCCGAACTGGCCCGTGAAGCGCGTGACGAAGTCATCCGCCACCTTGGCCAAATCAATATCCGCATCCGTGTGATCTTGAAGGCGTGTCATCACGCTGGAATCCAATCCGCAGGGTTTGAAATTCCTGAAGGCCTCCAAATCGGTGCTCACATTGAGAGCGACACCATGCCAGGTCACCCAGCGGCGAACGGCTACGCCGATCGAGGCAATTTTCTTGTCGCCAATCCAAACGCCGGTTTTGCCCTCTTCGCGACGACCCTGAACTCCATAGGTGTCCAAAAGGTTGATCACGACCTGCTCCAACTTGCGCATGTACTCATGCAAATCATGTTTGCCTTCTTCCAGACGCATGATCGGATAGGCCACCAACTGACCCGGCCCATGGTAGGTGGCCTCTCCGCCACGCTCGATGGTCCGTGTAGGCATGCTCACACTGTCCACTGCATGCTCCTCTGTTCCCCGCCCAAGGGTCACGATCGGATCGTGCTCAACCAAGAGCAACGTGTCCCCAATAGACTCATCAATCCTCGCCTGCAAACATCGCTGCTGTAGATCGTGGACCTCGTCGTAGGGTCGCCGCCCTAGGTGGCATATCTCAAGGGGCTGATGCATGGAAATACCCTCTTTGCAGGGTCCGGTGAAGCTCGTTTGGAAAGTAGAGACTGACTGGTTTGGGGCCTACCGATGTCAGGCACAACAAGAAGGCGCCGAATTGTCAGACCCTCCAAGCCCCATTAGACCGCCTGAATTCGAAACTGCGACCTGCGCACCGAGCCACTTAGCAATGGTCAAGGTCTACCCACGCCCTTGGTCATTGGGGAGGGGGGGCAAGGATCCCCCAATTGGGTTGTGGCAAATCCACCCGTGCAGAAATGAAAGGAACTCCCGCCAGCGTGAGCCGACGGGAGTCCCTGATCGTGACCGCCCAGAAGCTACTTGGGCTTCTGGAAGATGTGAACCGCCAAATTGTGCACGGCTTCAGCGGCTTCCATCATGGCCTCGGGTAGGGTTGGGTGGGCGTGGATCGTGCGCGCCAGGTCTTCCGAGGTGGCCCCCATCTCGATGGCCAGGGCGGCCTCGGCGATGAGCTCGGTGACCTCGGGGCCGACCATGTGCACACCCAGAATCTCATCGGTTTCGGCATCGGCGATGACCTTGACCATGCCTTCCGTCTCCATGATGCTCATGGCGCGTCCCGACGCTGCGAAGGGGAAGGAACCCGTGACGACCTTCAGGCCTTTTTCAGCGCACTGCTCTTCGGTGAAGCCTACCGAGGCCATTTCAGGGGCGGTGAAGATCACGGCCGGTATGCAGCGCACATCGTATTCATCGGGTTGGCCTGAGATCACGGCGGCTGCGACCAAACCCTCTTTGCTGCCCTTGTGGGCCAACATAGGCTGACCGGCGATATCGCCGATGGCGTAGATGTTGGGCACCGACGTGCGCATCTGCTTGTCGACCGTCAGGAAGCCACGCTCGTTGGGCTTCAGGCCGACCTTTTCCAAACCGAGTCCCGCGCTGTACGGACGGCGGCCCACAGTGGAGAGGATCTGATCGCACTCCACAACCTCATCGCCCTTCTTGGTCTTCACGCGCACGTGCAGCTTGTCGCCCCTGCGCTCGTAGCCCTGTGCGAAGGTCTCGGTCATCAACTTGACCTTGCGCTTCTTCAGGCTGCGCTGAATGATCTTGACGCAATCGCGATCCTGGCCGGGCAGTGCGCCGTCGGTGGCTTCGAGCACGGTGATGCGGCTGCCGAGTTTCTGATACATGATACCCAGCTCGAGGCCGATGTATCCGCCACCGATCACGACCATGTGCTCAGGAATGCGGTCGGGGGAAAGGCCTCCGGTCGAAGACCAAACGTCCTTTTCGTCGAAGTCGAAACCAGGGATCTCGATCGGAATCGAGCCCGTCGCGATCACGATGTCGTCGGTCTTGAGCAATTCGTCGATGCCCTGGGCTTTCACGCGCACACTGTTGGCGGACTCAATGGATGCTTCACCCATGATCACCTGGACCTTGTGAGCCTTGAGCAATCCGCCCACGCCACCTGTTAATTTGCCAACGATGCCAGCCTTCCATTCCACCAGTTTGTGCACGTCCAACTTAACGTTCTCAACCGAGATGCCCATGGCGCTCGCATGACCCAGTTTATCAATCAAACTGCCGGCAGCGATGAGCGCCTTGGAGGGGATGCAGCCCACATTCAGGCAGGTACCTCCAAGGAAATCCTTCTCGATCACGGTCACGTCCTGTCCAAGCTGGGCCAAACGAATGGCGCAAACATATCCAGCGGGACCTGCACCGATGATGACCACTTTGCGGGGGTTACTCATGGGATAGTGCGGACGCCAAAGGCGACCGAAGGGGTTATGGGTTTGGGATAATCCAGGTGATTAGAGAGGGAATGCGCCGTCGCCCGGCTGGGCGTCTCCGTGGCGCTCCGCGACTTCGATGAAGTCGTTGTACTGTCGTTTCAAGTGATCGGGAACGTCGAAATAAACATCTTCAACCAGGGTTTTGAGCGCCATGGGCGCTGCTGCTTCTTGCTCGTGGATGACCGCATCGATCTCCTTGAGCAAGCTTCCCTCGATCCTCTCGCGCTCACCCTTAGCCAGAATTCCCTGACTGAGCAGGTAGTTCTCCAAGCGACGGATGGGATCCCTTTCCTTCCACGCTGCGACCTCATTTTCGTCGCGATACTTGCTGGGGTCGTCGGAACTGGAGTGCCCCATAACCCGGTAGGTTTCAAGCACAACCAAGCTCGGCCCGTGGCCGGCGCGGGCGCGTTCGACAGCAGCTTGCATGGTCGCGTAGCAAGCTACCACATCGTTGCCATCCACACGCGCAGCAGGCATTCCATACGCGCTCGCTTTGTGGGCATAGGTTTCTGCAGCCGTCTGTTTTTGGGACGGCACCGAAATGGCCCAGCCGTTGTTCACGCAAACAAAAACCGCAGGAACTTTCCAAACAGCCGCGTTATTCATGCCGCTGTGGAAACCGTTGCTACTGGTGGCTCCGTCACCGAAGTACACCGAATGCACCACGTCCTCACCGCGCAGCTTGCTGGCATAGGCCGCCCCCACCGCGTGGGGAATCTGCGTTCCGATCACCGACGACCAACTCGGATAGTTGGACCCCTTGTGCATGAAGTGGTTGCACATCTGACGTCCCTTAGCCGTGTCGTTCGCGTTACAGTACATCTGCGCCACGTACTCGGCCAAAGGCAAACCACGCATGACGGCGGCACCGCCTTCGCGCAATCCAGACCACAACCAATCCTGGGGTTTTAAAGCAGCCGCACTTCCGATCTGCGCGCCTTCCATACCAGTGGATGTGCCCACGAAACCGACACGCCCGGCGCGTTGCAAGGTCAACATACGACCATCCACAACGCGCACGCGCATCATGCTCGTGAAGAGGTCGAGCAGGTGATCTTTCGATAGGTCAGAAATTTGCCCAATGGCATTTCCCGACGGGTCGATCAATTGGATTACTTGCGAAGCCACAGGTTTTCTCTAGAGGCTGAGCAGCCCCGGGTTCTCGAGCAAGGTTCGCAGGTAAGCCAAGAAACGCGCCGCGTCGGCGCCGTCCGCAAGACGGTGGTCAACACTACATGAGAAATTCATGTAGTGACGCACCTCGATACGATCACCCTCGGAAGTTTCGACCACGCCGGGGCGCTTCATCAAACGGTGCACGCCGAGGATGGCGATCTCCGGGTTGTTGATGATGGGCGTAGCGATGGTGCCTCCGATGTTGCCAGCGTTGGTGATGCTGAACGTTCCGCCCTTCAGGTCGGAGGGCGTGACCTTGCCGGCTTTGGTGCGACCCGCGAGCTCTTGCAGCTCCGCGGCCATTTCCAAAAGACCCTTGGTCTCGGCACTGGGGATCACGGGCACGATCAAGCCGTTGGGAGTATCGGTCGCGATACCCAGGTTGACCTGGCCGGCTTGCACGATCTCTTGGGCTTCCTCATCGAAGTAGCCGTTGAGCATGGGGTGCTGCATTAGCGCGCTGGCACAAGCCTTCATGATGAAGGGCATGTAGGTGACCTTGACGCCCTGCTTTTCGCCGACGGCCTTGGCCTGGGCTCGCAGTTTGACCAGCTCGGTCACGTCGACCTCTTCCACCACCGTGAAATGGGGAGCGGTGAACTTGGAACGCACCATAGCCTCGCCGATCTTGCGACGCACACCACGGAAGGGCACGCGCTTTTCTTCTTTGGAAGGGGCGCGGTAGGTCGGAACGGAGGCTGCCGGGACTGCGGCTGCCGCGTTCGGAGCCGGAGCTGCTGCAGCGGTGGGGGCTGCGGTCGTCCCCGATTGGGCAAACGCTTCCACATCGGCGCGACGAATGACCCCGTTGTTGCCCGAACCGGCAACATACGTCAGGTCGATACTCAACTCGCGGGCCACGCGGCGTGCGCTCGGCACGGCCAAGACCTTGCCGCCGGGACGCTCGATGTGAACGGCCGGGGCTGCTGCGGGAGCGGGAGCGGCGGGGGTTGCTGCAGCCGGAGCAGCTGCGGCGCCTTCGCCGGTGAACAAGTGGAAGATCACATCGCCAACGGGTACGGTATCGCCTTCACCCACCAGGTGCTTGGTGATTGTGCCTGCCGCGGGGGCCGGGACCTCGACGGTGGCTTTGTCGGTCATCACCTCGACCACCGGGTCGTGCTCTGCAACGACGGCGCCTTCGGCAGCGATCCATTGCACGATTTCACCTTCGGCAACGCCTTCGCCGATGTCGGGCAGTTTGAATTCGATGAGCGCACGACCGGCTGCGGGAGCGGCTGCGGCAGGTGCGGGTGCCGCAGCGGGTGCGGGTGACGCCGGAGCGGCTGCGCCACCACCACCATTGTCCAGGTGGAAGATCACATCGCCGACGGGGATAGTATCGCCCTCGCCTGCCAGGAATTTGGACACCACGCCAGCGGCGGGAGCGGGCACCTCCACGGTGGCCTTATCCGTCATCACTTCGACGACGGGCTGATGTTCATCGACCTTGTCCCCTTCGGTGACAAGCCACTGGACGATTTCGCCCTCTGCAACGCCTTCGCCAATATCGGGTAGTTTGAACTCGATCATAGGATTGTGGATTCTGTGAGTGAGAAGTTAGTAGCGGGCGACCTCTTCGATGGCGTCGAGTACGCGGCGCTCATCGGGAAGGTAGTGGTGCTCAAGAGTGTTGGGGAAGGGGGTATCGAATCCGGTGACCCGACGAACCGGTGCCTCCATATATTCGATGATGCTCTCAGCGATCATAGCGCTGATCTCAGCACCATATCCACAGAAGCGGGGAGCTTCGTGAACAATCACGCATCGGCCGGTCTTGCGTGCCGCTTCTAGCACTCCTTCTTCGTCCAAAGGCAGTAGCGTACGCAGGTCTACGACTTCGCATTGAACGCCCTGCTCGGCAGCCTGGTTGGCGGCTTTTTCCACCACCGGAACCATAGAGCCATAACAGAACACGGTCACGTTGTCGCCCTCGCGCACGGTGCGCAGGGTGGAAAGGTCCACGGTGTAGTGCCCTTCGGGCACCTCGCCTTTTTCGTGCCGGTAGAGGGCCTTAGGCTCCATGAAGAGCACCGGGTCCGGGTCCTCAATCGCCGCCAGCAGCAAACCCTTGGCGTCATGGGCCGTGGAGGGGATGACCACCTTGAGGCCAGCGGTGTGTGCAAAGTACGCCTCGCCGGATTGGCTGTGGTACAAACCGCCGCGGATGCCGCCGCCATAGGGCGTGCGAATCACCATGGGCGCGGTATACTGACCACCGGAGCGATAGCGCAGTTTGGCGGCCTCGGAAACGATCTGGTCGAAAGCCGGAAAGATGAAATCCTGAAACTGAATCTCACAGACCGGACGCAGGCCATTGGCGGCCATGCCGATCGCGGTACCGATGATTCCGTCCTCGGACAGCGGGGTGTCAAAACAACGCGCTTTGCCGAACTCGGAGGTCAAACCTTCGGTCGCGAGGAAAACACCTCCCTTGGGGCCGACGTCCTCTCCAAATACGAGGACCGATTCGTCCTGGCGCATGGACACCTTGAGAGCGTCGTTGACGGCTTGGATTAGGGTGAGAGTGGGCATTCGAGTGTCTTGGCTGGGGAGCGAGGGGATTGGGGGGGATGTGCTTGGAAACGCCTGAGCTTACAGGGGGAAGGCGCCGTCGCCGGCGGCCGCGTCACCTTTGCGCTTGGCCAGGTCGAAAGCGGCTGCGCCCTGAGCTCGCAGGTGAGCCGGCAGTTCCGCATAAACGTCACTGAAAACTGTTTCCAGGCGCGGACCTTCGGTGGCTTCGGCGGTCTTAGCACCGGTATTGACCGAATCGTAAGCGGCGGTCGTCCACTCGCTTTCAAGCTCTGCGGTCCAAAGACCTCGAACCGTCAGGAATTCGCGGAAACGTTTCACCGGGTCCTTTTGGGCCCATTCGTCCAGGGTCTCCTTGGGCACGTACTTGGAGGGATCGTCGGAGGTCGAGTGACCACCCATGCGGTATGTGACCGCTTCGATCAGGGTGGGACCTTCGCCACGACGGGCGCGGTCGGCAGCTTCACTCACCGCTTGGTTCATGGCCAACACATCGTTGCCGTCCACGGTCACACCGGGCACACCGTAAGCGGCGCCCTTGATAGCGAATCCATCCGATGCGGTCTGTTCGGAGGAAGGACATGAGATCGCCCAACCGTTGTTCTGGCAAAGGAAGATCACGGGAGCCTTCCAAACGCCCGCAAAGTTCAAGGCGCTGTGGAATCCAAGACTGGAAGTACCGCCATCACCGAAGCTAGTGATGCACACATTGTCTTCGCCGCGCAGCATGTGGGCATAAGCCGCCCCCACCGCTTGCGGCAGGTGGGTTCCAATGGGCGAGGAGATCGAGAAGTACTTGATCGGGTCTGTAAACGAAAAGTGCACAGGCATCTGGCGACCGCGGGCGGCATCCAGGCTGTTGCCAAACATGTTGTGCATCATCTCCACCGGCTCGACCCCGTGATAGAGAGCCATGCCGAAGTCCCGGTAGCTAGGGAAGAAAAAGTCCGACTTGCGCAGGGCGCTTGCGGCTCCAACCTGGCAGGCTTCAACGCCCTTGTTCGGCACGGAGAAACCAATTCGGCCGGAGCGCTGCAGCTTCATGCAAACATCGTCGAAAGCGCGCACGGTGAGCATGGTGCGATAGCACTGAATCAGCTTTTCGTCACTGAGAATGACCCTGTGTCCGGCAATATCACCATTGGCGCCAATGACGGAAAAGGGTTCAGGGGAGGTTTGCGTTTGCATGAAGTATCCGGGCTAGAGCTCGGGTGCGTTGGATTGGGCCCGGCGCTCACGCACCAGGCGGGCCGCAAAGAACTCTCCCGCTTTGTAGCTGGAGCGAACGAGCGGGCTTGATGCGACATAAGAAAAACCCATGTCCCGCCCGAGTTTTTCGTGCTCTAGGAATTGTTCGGGGGTGACCCAGTTCTTGACCGGGGCATGATTGGGGGTCGGACGCAGATATTGGCCGATCGTCAGGAAGTCCACGTCCGCTTCGCGCAGGAGGGTCATGGCATCGCGCACCTCTTCTTCGGTTTCGCCAATGCCTACCATCAAGGACGACTTGGTGAAGACCTCCGGGTGATGGACTTTCGCGTCCTTGAGAGTCTCGATCGACTGCTCAAAAGAGCAGCGCGAGTCTCGCATGCGTCGCTGCAAACGCGGCACGACCTCCACGTTATGCGCCAACACGTCGGGGGCGGACGACATCAAGATGCGCATATTGTCGCCCACGTAATCCGGGATCAGAGTCTCGATCACCGTGCGCGAGGAATGCTCGCGGATGGCGGTGATGCACTCGCCGTAGTGCCCGGCACCACCATCGTGCAGATCGTCACGGTCCACGCTCGTGATGACCACGTAACCCAGATTCATCTCCCCCACGGCCACGCCCACGTTCTGGGGTTCATCGGGATCGGGCGCGGCGGCCTTGGCAACGGTGCGCACCGCGCAGAAGCGGCAGTTGCGCGTGCACTCATCGCCGAGCACCATCAAAGTCATCGTCGCATGATCGCCCTTCCAACACTCACCAATGTTCGGACAACGCGCCTCCTCACAAACCGTGTTGAGCTTTCTGCCACGGGTCAGCGACTTCAACTTGGCATAAGCTTCCCCTCCCGGAAGGGGCACCTTTAACCAGCTCGGCTTGCGCTCGATGGTGCTGCCGTCCGGGTTCGGTGCAGGGGGTTGGCTTTTGGGGGTGTCTGACATGCTGCTGGGGCTGAATTTGGCCCGGGAGATTATCAGATAAGGAGCCCCGGCTCTACCATCTGGGCCCCCAGGATATGCTCCCGGCACGCCATTTTGGGGCCCCAAATGGATCGGGATAGGGGCCCAGGAAGAGATTTCCTGGGTTCCCCTCCCACACCACCGGGCATACGGGTCCGTACCACGGCGGTTCGATAGATTGAGGTTACTCGTCCAGGGGGGGAATTCCCATTTGGTCGAAGTAGGGAATGTTGAGGATGTGATGGATCACTCCGCGTGAGGTTCGCCACCAGCGTTTGGTGTGCACGATGCCAAAATAGCCTCGCCATCCAAGTAGATACCGCCGCAGCTCCTCGGCCA
>JAAETM010000149.1 GCA_024228395.1 bacterium
AATCCGGGCCCGGACGGCCCGGGCGGCAGTGGAGCTGGGCAGGGGCGCCTAAATATCACCAGAGGAGCTTTCTCGCCTTGTCGGCGCCTTAGCCCCGACAAGGCGAGAAAGTGCCGCCGGTGACATTAATGAACTACCCAGACGGCCTGGTAGTTCGCAATGGTGAGGATAACCATGCAAACACAAGAACGACCCCATTGGCGCGAAGATTTCACCATTGCAGAGCACGCATTCGAAGAACTTTCATCTTTAAGTCAATCATCATGTCAGGCACACCAAGAACGCGTACTTCTACAAGACCCGCAGCCGCGCCCGCATCGGCGACCTTTACATGAGCTTGATCCACACCACCGAGCACTGGGGAGGCAACTCGTTCGAGTACATGGTGGCATTGCTAAGGAATGAGGCAGTCGTGCAAGCATCGCCCAGCGACTGGATGCCATGGAACTATACGGCGAGCCTGCTGTCCCAGGCTAAGACGAAGTGAATGGATGGGCTTGGCCCACCAATCAGTAGTCAAGAGGGATTTACTGCGATTCGGACGCTTGCGTCGAGTAGGGGCGGACCTTTAGGCCCGCCCCCTCTTCAAACCGGACATGCGGATTTCCCGCATCCGGCTTACCGACCATCTTCATCGACGGGCTTTCGAAGGGCGCAGTATAGATAAACGCTGGACACCGAGGTGCTCATGAATGAGCCGATACCAGCTCGTACCTTGGGGGGGACGGACTCCCCGCTGCGAGCGACGTTTTAGGTGACGCACCATGCGATCATACACTTGGCTGTCTGCCTTGCCGAATTACCGACCTCGATGAAACTCGCCAAAGTACCCAACCCAGCCGACCAAATATCGGTTCTGCCCAGCGCATAGGCGGTCAATCTGGACAGCTCCTCGGTTTCGGCCAGTGAAACTGCGCACGCGATCCCGAAAGCGTTGCATGCTGCGAGGTACGGGCTTCGTGGCCAGCCATGGTTTCCCATTGGGCCCGTTGCTCCGCACCCATTCCGTACGGTAGCCAAGCAAATCCAGAGCGTCTCCGCCTGGAATGACCTGGCTCAGCTGGGTCTTCTCCACGTTATTCGACAAGCCCATTCGCCTTTCGACGAAGTCTGTGATCCACGCTTTGATTTGCCGGGTCAGGCGATACGCAAAAACTTGAAAGTCATCCGCATACCTCACGATCCTCCCATTGGCCCATCCGCCCGGTCCACTTGGCTCCATGAAGAGCTTGTCCAGCCAGTGCAAGTACGCGTTCGAAAGCAGTGGAGAGATCACGCCGCCTTGAGGAGTCCCCTCTTCTGGTTTACGCAGTTGCCTATCGCCCTGGTCGTCATGCTCTTTTATCGGAGTTCGCAGCCACTTCAAAATCAGTGATAAGACGCTGCGATCAGTGATCCGCATCTCAAGCACCTTCATCAATTTCTCGTGGGGAATCGTGTCGAAGAATCCCTTCAAATCCGCGTCTAAGACCTCCCGCCTTCCCGACATGATATGACCTCTCGCTGCTCGGAGGGCCTGATGGGCGTTCCGCCCAGGTCGGAAACCGTAAGATGTGTCCATGAAATCGGCTTCAAATATTGGTTCCAGGATCAAGGTCGCAGCCATCTGCGCCACCCGATCTCTCACCGTCGGAATACCCAGCGGACGTTCTCCACCACTTGCTTTCGGTATCATCACACGCCTCACTGCTTTCGGCTTGTAGCGCTTCTCCTTGAGCTCCAGATGGAGTTCATCCAGGAGAGTTGTCACGCCATTCGCTTGGCTCTTGATGTCCGAAATACGAACACCGTCCACCCCCGCGCCGCCGCCGTTACTAGCGACCCGGTTCCAAGCAGCCTCAAGCACATCGCGCCGATAGATCCGATCATACAGTGCGTAAAATCGAAACTTCGGCTCCTTCTTCGCCTTCCGATATAGCGCTCCTCGAAGCTCCGAAACTTTCCGAGAACAGCCCCTGTCGTTTAGCGATGGTTCTGGTCCTTTCTCCGTAGTGGAGCGTTTGTCGCCCAAGCGGTGTTCTTTACTCATTGAAGTGCTTGATAGAAGTTGGGCCCCTTTGCTCCACCAGGGTTACCCGGCTTCATCACTACTATGGACCCATCCGAATCCCTGCTGACCTGCGACGTGGTTATGTCTTCCCACGCCCCTTAGGGTCACGAACCCGGCCAACAGGGCCTCCCAGGTTCCGACGCCATCCTTGATCACCCGCTGCCCGACTGAACCCCGAGGAGCCTCCCAGGTGCACGTGTCGACGTCTTCCCTGAGAGTACTGGCTTCGGCATTTCCGAGAGATTGGCCACTCCCACTCTGTCTAACGAGGCTTCATTCCATCGGTTCGCTTATGCTACGGCTGGCGATCTCGCTCACCGGGGCTTCGCACCCGCCATTGCTGACACGCACGCCCGGTTTGCTACATGTGTTGTCAACTATTTACATGGTCAGTTCCTTTCATCTGACTGGATGGCGCCAGCTTTGCCTGGCGCACCGGATGGACACGATACGCTTGGCTTAAAGCTCCTGCTCAAGGCACTTCAATAGGAAGCACGAACGCGATGGTACTTTGATTCGGAGCCGCTACTTTTTCAGGCCGGTGGATTCCATCGACTACCGCCGCACCTTGGTGCGTTACATCGACCACAACCCTGTGAAGGCAGGGCTTGTGTCCCATGCCCATGAATATGGTTTCTCGGGTGCAGCCCTACACATGGCGCAACGGTCGACACCATGGCTGAATGGGACGTGGGTCTGTAAAGAAGCTTGCCGTATCTCCGGGCAAGCGCTATTCACAACAAGCGCATACCTATCTGCATTTTGGGTCAAAGATCCCCAGAGATATAAGAAGTCGATGAGCTGCTGCAACTCCTAATGCGCTCTCAGGCCATGCCAGATTCGGTGCACGACATGATTGGAACATCTGCAAACCGAATGCGGGCGTAGATACAGCGCAAGACCAGGCTAGCGGACGGCCACCGCGTGGGTCTAGCCATCTGCCCGCCGTCCGCTCTGCAGGCTTCGATTCATGCGAATCTCGCCCATCAAGGACCCTGGTGGATCGAGGAGGAAAACCACGCTTGGAAGGGAGATGAAGTGCTATGAATGTCAGGATCACTCGACCCTTGTGTACTCACTTGGAGACAGGTATCTGAGCGGATCGATCGGCCAATCACCCTTGTCCGCAAAAGAGCAAAGATGGCAATGGCAAACGAAAACTGATCCACCCCGAGCGAGGATGGGGATTCAGGGCGTAACCAAGAGGGCAAGGGATCGTGCATCCCGGTCTACTTAAAGTGCGCCCCCGGAGCCCAAACGCCACGGTTGGCCCAATGCATGGACAGTGGCTGCATCCAAATTGAGCCAACCGGGTGTCTTAATGCTCAATTAGCAAACCGCTAACAAACGGCTTACATGGTCGTCAGATACTTCCCACGTCAACCAGTCGGGAGGATCTCCAAGCGGGGCTCCAAGAATCCCCGGCTGCAAAACCCAAACACATAGAAAAATGGAACTTTCGAAGATTCTAGGCTCGACCGCCCTCACCGGCCTGTTCGGCGCAACCCTCCTCCTCTCCTCCGCATCGGCCCAGGTCCAGGTCGACAAGCTGCTTCCCGACTACAAGCCCACGACCGGCGTGGCGGGCAACATCTACAGCATCGGATCGGACACAATGAACAACCTGATGGCTCTTTGGGCAGAGAGCTTCAAAAAGCACTATGGCCAAGTCCAAGTCGAGATCACAGGCAAAGGTTCCTCCACGGCCCCTCCAGCGTTGATAAGGGGCCAATCAACATTTGGTCCCATGAGCCGGATGATGAAGGCGGAAGAAGTCGACGCGTTCAAGAAAGAATTCGGCTATGAACCCACCCCCATTCCGACCAGCATCGACATGCTAGCCGTTTACGTTCACAAGGACAATCCGATCAAGTCCATGACGCTTCAGCAAGTGGACGCGATCTTCTCCAAGACTCGCAAAGGCGGGTTGGCGAACGACATAACCACTTGGGGCCAGCTCGGCCTCGAAGGGGAATGGGCGGACAAGCCGATCTCTATCTACGGACGCAACTCATCTTCGGGAACCTACGGATTCTTCAAGAAGAAGGCCCTTTTCAAAGGCGACTACAAAGACTCTGTCAAAGAGCAGCCCGGAAGTGCCTCCGTCGTTCAGGGAATTGCACGCGACAAGTACGCCATTGGGTACAGCGGAATCGGATACAAAACCGCAGACGTGAAAGCGGTTGCATTGGCGACAGATGCGGAAGCCAAGGCCATCGGCGCGACCCCCAAGAACGCGTACACCAACGAGTATCCGCTGGCGCGTTTCTTGTACATCTACATCAACAAAGACCCCAAGAAAGATCTGGATCCGCTACGCCGCGAATTCCTGCTGTACATGTACAGCAAGCAAGGTCAGGGCAAGGTGCTTGAGGATGGCTACTTCCCGGTAACCGCCAAGATCGCAGCGCAAACCCTAGAACGGGTCGGATTGGAATGGCCTAGAGTCACCGAGGGCGTCATGGCCAAGTAATCAGGGATCTTGCGGCCACTCTTTTTGGATTTCGGTTCAAGCCAATAGGAGAAGTCTCTGGGGCTTATCCTTCCTGCGCAAGCTGGCCCAAAAAGCGTGACAACCTTGCCCATCGATCAATGACCTATACCCCCCCAATCAGGCGCAAAACTTCTACAAGGACGAAAGTCGTGGAAGTCATTGCAGAATTGGCAATCCGCGCTGGAGGCGTCGGAATCATCGCGGCGGTCACATTGATGATGGCCTTCCTCTTCTCCGTCGCGTATCCCCTGTTCCGTGGCACAAATGTGGGTGAGCAAACTCAGGCTCCTTTGGTGTCCGGCGGCGTACCCACCAAGTACATGGGCATTGACGAAGGCGAATCCGTCGCATGGCTCCTTGAAGAAGAGGGGCGCCTAAGAGCGCTTCAGATTTCTGACGGCGAGCGGTTTGTAGAGGCAGATCTATTCCCCCAAGCGCAAGTCACTGCGGTGACGACTCCCCTGCTAGGGGAGATCTTTTGCTTCGGATTCGCCGATGGCACCGTGCGCAAAGCAGAAATCGGATTTCACACCGAAGAGGTGTTGGATGAAAATTTTCCAGCCGGAGAAAGCCCCCTTGAAAAAGAGCAGGAGCGCTTGATCGGGAAAGAGCATTTCCAACGCACAAAGTCAGATTCTCTGCGTCGAACGACATTTGTTTGGAAGGTGCATGAGGCCCTCGAGAGTCCGGCGATTGATGGGATTCAATACCTCGACCGAGTTGTCGCGTCGACCGGAGAGTTTTTTGGAATGATCGATGGGGGGGGCAGCGTGCGAGTCCTCCGCGTCCGAGAAACCGAGAACATGATGACTTTTGAAGTTGAACGCATGGTCGATGCAACCGATCTCACATCGATCTTGCCTCAAAGAGACCAAAAGCCAACCCAGGTGCTGTTGGCAGCGGGTGCCACCCAAGCGTATGTGGTCTACCCCGATGGAACTCTCGTTCAGGTTTCCTTACTACTCTTCTCCACACCCGCCTTGGTGGAGTCCATTTCTGTTTTGGAAAGTGGCGCAGACCTCGAGCGAATCGAGTTCTTGCCGGGCCGCTCCACCCTTCTGGTTTCCGATTCCAAAGGAAAACTGTCTTCTTGGTTCTCCGTTCGGCCAGAAGAGGGCGGTGAAAGCATGCTGACTCGCATCCAGGACTACAACGAAGGCGGGTCGGGTCTACAGTCCTTGGCATTCTCGCACCGTTCCAGAATGTTCCTCGCTGGCCGCAATGACGGTTCGATCGTGGCACAACAAGCGACCACCGGAAGCGTCGTGCATACTTTCCAAATTCCACCAGGCGAGCGGATCCTGCAATTGGCCTTTCATCCCCGCCAGAATGGTGTCGTCGCATTGACCGATCGCGGCCTACACAACTGGCGTGTGGACTTTGGTTATCCCGAGGCCACTCTCCGATCGATTTTTACTCCGATCTGGTACGAAGGGTACAGCAAGCCGGAACACGTTTGGCAGTCGTCCTCGTCAAGTGACGACTTCGAACCGAAGATTGGTATGTGGCCGCTCGTCTTCGGCACTATCAAAGCGACCTTTTTCGCGATGCTGTTTGGCGCTCCTATCGCCATCCTCGCAGCGTTGTTCACAAGCGAGTACATGCAGTCGCGCAGTCGATCGACGACAAAAACGCTCGTCGAGTTACTCGCCGGTTTGCCTTCGGTTGTTTTGGGTTTTTTGGCGGCACTTGTCGTCGCGCCATTTGTGCAAGAACACTTGGCAAAGACGCTTTCCGCGTTTTTTCTGATCCCTCTCGTGCTCTTGGCGGGAGCGTACCTGTGGCAAATGCAATCCAGCGTCAAACGCCGCAAGCGTGCTGGGGCAACACGCCAACTCGCCATTTTGATTTGTCCAATCGTGGCTATTGGACTTGCTTGGCTTGCAGGTCCCTTGCTGGAATCGGCCCTTTTTGGTGGCGATGCGCAAGCTTGGTTGGATCACCGTCATGGAGTCGCCGCTAGCGGTTGGTTCTTCCTGTTAATCCCCTTTGCGGCAGCTGCGGTGCTGCTCTTGTTTTCTTTGTGTAGATCGCGGGACGCGAGTGGGCAAAAATCGCTGGCTCGTTTCCTTGGCGGACTGGCCCTAACTCTGACGCTCGCTGCAGTCGCAGCTTTCCTACTGCAAATCTTGGGATTCGATCCACGTGGAGGAGTCCTCGACACCTATGAGCAGCGCAATGCTCTCGTTGTAGGTATCGCGGTGGGTTTGGTGGTCCTCCCAATAGTCTTTACCTTGACCGACGATACCCTCGGAGAAGTACCGCAAGACTTGCGGGAGGCTTCGCTGGGCGCGGGAGCCACTCAGTGGCAAACTGCAATCCGAGTTGTCCTTCCATTTGCCACGAGTGGTATTTTTTCCGCGCTCATGGTTGGTCTTGGTCGAGCGGTCGGTGAAACGATGATTGTTCTCATGGCCGCAGGAAACACACCGCTGACCGAATGGAATGTATTCAACGGTTTTCGAACTTTGGCAGCCAACATCGCTACGGAAATCCCTGAGGCGGTGGTCGGAAGTGCACACTACCGTGCTCTTTTCTTCACGGCCATCTTGTTGTTCGGCATGACCTTTGTAATCAATACTTTGGCCGAGCTTGTTCGTCGCCACTTCCGCGCCAAGGTGCGTGCACTATGAGCTCTGGCGCCAAGCAAAACAAACCGGCTTCGGAAGAGGTTCGCAAATCCATGCGCTGTGTGCCTCAAGCGGCACACGGGGAGCCTGCGGTTTGGCTCGCGGGTGGCGGACTTGCAGTTACGGTGCTCATGATCCTCGGTATGGTCGGCTTGATTGTTTATCAAGGCGGGCGCGCCTTTTGGCCCGACCGAGTGGCTTCCATAACAAGCCTCGACGGTAGCTCCTTGTTGGGTAAGGTGCAGTCCAACAGCGTCGTGCCCCCCGAAGAAGAGGGTGTGGGCACGAACCGAGTATTGGTGCGTACAGAGAACTTCAAGTGGAATGGCTCTCACGCGCAATGGGTGTCCGTGGATTCAACCGCAAGATTCGAGTATCCAGAAAACATCGTCATCGCTGAAATGCTAGACGAGGGTCGAGTACTCGGCACACCGGACCAGTTCTTGATCGACGGTGAGCTGATTGCTTCAGACCCTGCTGAGGTTTGGAACAAATATTTGGAAAACAAAAGCCAAGTCCACAACCGCCACAAAGAAATCACGGGTTTGCGTCGGGGAGAGCTTGCAGAGAATAATGCCCGGCAGGAAAAGGGTCGCTTGCAAATGCGGCGGGTGGAGCTCAAGTACGGAACTGGATCCGGAGAGCACATATCCGCTCAGGCGGAATACGAAACGCTGAAAACCCATATGGCTGGAGAGTTGGTCGCCTTAAACAACCGGATCGTAGAACTTCAAGAAATCAACGACCGGTACCAAATAGGATTTACCTTTCACGACGGTACACGAATCGCCAGGTCGATGGCGGACATTGTCCGGCTGGTTCCGGTCAACCGAATGACTGTAGGAGGCAAACTCTCCGTCTACTTTGAGAGATGGTGGGAGTTCTTGTCGGCCGAACCACGCCACGCCAATAGTCAGGGTGGCATTTGGCCTGCTCTGTTTGGAACGGTGGTCATGACGCTCATCATGTCGATCATGGTGGTTCCATTTGGAGTTTTGGCCGCATTGTACCTCAATGAATACGCAAAGCCTGGATTCTTCGTCTCGTCGGTGCGAATCGCCGTCAACAACTTGGCAGGCGTTCCGTCGATCGTATTCGGCGTTTTCGGACTCAGCTTCTTCTGTTACATCGTTGGTGCAAAAGTGGACGATCTCCTCTTTGCAGAGAGTCTTCCCAATCCTACGTTTGGTAAGGGGGGCATCCTTTGGGCGTCCTTGACCTTAGCATTGTTAACCCTTCCAGTCGTCATCGTGGCGACGGAAGAGGCGCTGGCAGCCGTTCCTGGTTCCATGCGCGAAGGCTCCTACGGTTGCGGAGCCACGCGCTGGCAGACCATCCGCAGAGTCGTCCTGCCTCGCGCCATGCCTGGCATTATGACCGGCATGATTCTCGCGATTGCCCGCGGCGCGGGTGAAGTGGCTCCCCTGATGCTGGTCGGTGCGGTGAAAATGACTCAAGACCTTCCTGTCGACCTAACCCAGGCGCCGTACCTGTTCCCGCAACGGAGTTTCATGCACTTGGGATTCCACATTTATGACCTTGGCTTCCAAAGCCAAGATTCCGAAGCCGCCCGGCCCATGGTTTTCGCGACTACGCTGCTGTTGATCGGCATTGTTGTCGGCTTGAACCTAGGTGCCATCTGGATCCGAGCTCGTTTGCGTAAACGGTTCCGATCTACCCGCTAGTTACGCCCAATGATCGAATTTCAAACCAACGTTCCCGCCTCCCCCGATGCCATGAGCGAAAACCAAGCTTCAGAGCAATCCGTAGGTCGCTCACGACTCGGAAACCTCTTTCAGTCGATTGAGAATGGAATCCAGTTCCAAACAGCTCTCCACGAAGAGATGGAAGGGCTAGACAATGTGGTGGAAGTCCAAAAATTCAATCTCTGGTACGGAAAGACCCAGGCGCTCTTCAATGTCGATTTCAACTTGCCGATCGGCAAAGTGACCGCATTGATCGGGCCTTCTGGGTGCGGAAAATCCACTCTGCTTCGAAGCGTCAATCGGATGAACGATTTGGTGGACGGCGTACGTACCAAGGGGGTAATGACTCTGGCTGGTGAACCGATTTACGACAGCGGTGCCGATGTGATCGAATTACGGAAGCGAATCGGAATGGTTTTTCAAAAGCCCAATCCCTTCCCTATGAGCATTTTCGAGAACGTAGTGTATTCGCTCCGCATCGCCGGTATCCGCAAAAAGAGCCTTCTTCAGGAAGCTTGCGAACACAGTCTCCAAAAGGCGGGGTTGTGGGATGAGGTCAAGGATCGCCTGCGGGCGAGCGCCCTGCAAATGTCCGGTGGACAGCAACAACGTTTGTGCATTGCGCGCGCAATCGCTGCCCGTCCAGAAGTCCTGCTTTTGGATGAGCCTTGTTCTGCTCTGGATCCGATTGCAACGGGTCGCATCGAAGATCTCATCGACGAATTGCAGGGCGATTACTCGATTCTGATGGTGACCCACAATATGCAGCAAGCCTCGCGCGTCAGCGCGTACACCGCCCTCATGTACTTGGGAAGGCTCGTGGAGTACGGACCGACCGAGAGCATTTTCATGAACCCCGAACTCACGGAAACTGAAGATTACGTAACCGGCCGATTTGGTTGATTAGGAAACCATCCCCATGTCAAAGCATCTACATACAGACCTGCAAAGTCTTGAGCGAAACCTTTTGGCCCTCGGAGCTCGGGTGGAGGAAGCGGTGCGCCTCTCAATCGCGGCGTTGTCTCAAAAGCGTGTCGACATCGCTGAAGAAGTCATAGCTGGGGATCGAGAGATCGATCTTACGGAGGTGGCTTTAGAGGAGGAATGCCTAAAAGTGCTGGCCTTGCATCAACCGGTCGCAGGCGATCTGCGGTTTGTGACAGCCTGTATGAAAATCACAAACGACTTGGAACGCATCGGCGACCTGTCGGTTAATATCTCAAGGCGTGTTCGAGCATTGAGCAAATGGGACCCTTTGCCAGTTCCCTCCCTACTCTCAGAAATGGCCGAAGGAAGCACAGCTATGGTCCAGTCTGCGATCGAGGCTTTTGTTAACGAAAATGGCGAAAAGGCCCGAGAAGTGATGCGAGATGACGATCACATCGACGCGATGCACAAGCGGTGCCTTCGTGACCTGATGGACCAAATGAAAGCAAGTCCAGAGTCCATCAACACACTGATGCTGTACAGCGCCGTCTCAAGGCACTTGGAGCGCATTGCAGATCACGCAACGAACATCGCTGAAGATGTCGTTTATATGGCAGATGGCGACATTGTGCGCCACCAAAGGGAGATCTGATCCTGGCTCAATCCAAGTGGGCGCGATCGCAACATCCCATCTCGACTCCGCCTGCGGGGAAGTATTCACTCCAGCGCTGATTTGTTACGCGGGAGAAGCTTCATGGAGGACATCCAGAAGTGATCCCCATAGGCACCAAGTGTGCGGAGTGTCTGCTTGAAACCGACCTCAATCTTGAAGCAATATCCATACAGCTTGAGAAGCGAGAGCCGATCCGGTGGATGTCGGTATCCATGAGAATGATTTGGCCGCCCGTTGGGTAGTCCACCAGGACGAAGCGAACGAGAGCGCCGATGGAGCGCCACAACGGATTGACGCAATGATAAGAGAGCGAGACACCCTGTTCCCCATAGACCGGGCTTGAGGCTGCTACAAAGGCTTCCTTGTCCTTGAGTAGATCCCAAAGTTCCACCTTGTCTCCATAGAGTTTTGGGCGGCCGCGTTTCGGCTTTGCTGGAGAGGTGGGCACGTGCCACGCTACGGTGTTCTTGCGGGCGCGTGTGACCAAGTGGTGTCTAGCCTCGACCAAGGGCAGTACGACCTTGCGATTGGCGTAGTATGCATCAGCGACCAAGATGGGGGGAGCTTCCGAGATAGCGGGCGTACCGAGAAAGAGATTGGTGAGTTTGTCGAGTAACGTGCGCGTGGCGATGTGCTTGGGAATCCCCGTTTCGAATGCGGCGGCTTCGATGGCGTGCGGCAGCAAAAGTCCGTACAGGTGATGGCGGTGGCATTGATTTGATCCGGGATGGAAGCAAATGCGAGTAACGGAGAAGAGCCGCTGCCATGGGAGCCCTTGGCCGGCCTGGGGGAACTTTTGGCCTAAGGCGTGCGGTAGCTTAACCTCACCATTGCGAACTACCAAGCCATCTGGGCATGTGCTTTCTGAGCCACATGGATCAGGCCTGTGCAGAGCGCAGTCCGCGCGAGATCTACCACGGGTGGTTCGCCCATGGAACCCCATGGAACAACGCCGACCTGGGCCCCGGTCCCCCACCCGGGTTCGTGGCCGGCAGTGTGAATCCAAGCTTCGCTCCCGACCCCCTGTACTCGGGACCCGTACTGATTCCGCCCATGGGGCAGCCCACCCAACAGGACTACCTCGATTGGATACGGGTTGGCCGGAGAACTCGTGAATGGTCACCGAACCCGCCATCGGATATCAAGCGGACTATACGTGCCTGGTGGCATCGTTCCTGTGGCTTGGTTCGATCCACTCCACCAGTGCTCTGCCCCCTCAAGCACGGATGGATTGTAGGGCTTGACCTGGGCGGGATCCTCTCCGACGCGGCCCATCCGATTGGGTCGCTCCCACCACGTGGGGCGTCGCTGATCTACCGAAGGCCTGGTGGGGCCAATTTGGCAGTCCATCTGGTTCGAGTCGCCGAGCGCGAGCGGTGGAGGCTCAGCGCATTGCAACACCAGGAAGACATCATCTGGAGAGTCCCATTTTGATGAATTGAGTCGGGTGCATCGAGCAACCCCCGGAGCGCTCAGCCTCACTCATGATTCCGGTTCCGCTACAGGGTACCATAAGGACCCGCAAGTCCAAGCC